>NZ_CP013655.1:1553348-1661666 GCF_001465345.1 Enterococcus rotai
AATTTAATTGAGCAGGAACGGAGTAGAATTGGGTATTTGCATCAGCATCAAGTTTATTAGATACACGGATTCCTTTTGTCCCATTATCCAACTGAATATCACTGTAAGAGATTTCAGGCGTCAAAGAAGTTAAGTATCCTGAGACCTTATCAACAACTTTAAAGTAAATAGGAACGGAGCTTTGACCATTTACAGTCCAGTATTGATCAAATTTGTCTCTTATACCAAGTTCAGCAGTAAATTCGTTTTCCTTAGTAAAATCTGGGCGGACATGCCATTCAATTGTTGCTTCGTATCCACTCGATACTACACGGAAATAATCTTTAGGATCATCACTAATCGTACTGCCTTTTTCTACTAAAATAGGATTTTCTTTGCTAGTTCCCCGAGGTGCATCGACGATTAATGGGGGGACATCTACTGTTAAAATCAATGGAATGGATAGTGGGTATTCCCAAGTATTATCCACTTGATCGATTGAAATCTCAGTAGGCTCCTCACCGTTAATCGATTTTTCTCCTAAAAAATGCCACCTTGTAGAGATTGTTTCATATAATTTTTTATCTAAACTTTCTCGTTCACGAGTAATCGTTAGCGATTGTTGCGCGAGTTCAGTTTTTGTACTTGGAAAGTTCTGATAGCTTGGTTTTTCAAAAGAAAGAATCCCATCATAAGTAACGATGTTTTGATCAGGAAGAGTATAGTCTAAATGAACTTGCCCATCTAGTGAAATTGTCAACGAATCTTCAACATAGATACCGATACCTTTAGCTTGTTCTAATTGATTTTTTAATTCTTGGAGTTTTTCATTTGCTTGTTTTGTTATATCAGAACGGAGCAAGCCTGGATCAACAGAATCATTTGTTGAATAACGAATGTCACTTGGATTAGTTTGCTCTTTAGTCATCGATTCTTGAGTTTCAATTGTTGTTGTGGAATTGCTTAAAGTATCCGATGGCTCTTCAATACTTGAATTTTGAATATCAGTCTTATGAGTTGGTGATGCGGAAACTTCGTTGGCAGATGGAAAAGAAATAGTCAAAAGACCAAATATCAAAGTAAATAGAATTCTTTTTTTCGCAATGAACACCTCCTTCTTAGGCAAACAGTAGTGAATTATTTCTTGTTTGTTCGACTTTTATACAATAAAGCAACTATAACTATAATCAGGATAGCGATGATTAATGGGTATATATAATGGTTGCTTTTCGTGTTTATAATAGTAGAGGTAGCATTTGTTCGTTCAAAAGAATGATCAATGCGGAAAAGATCTGTTGTTTCCCACTTTCTATCACCAAATTGAACGATTGTTTTAGCTGTATAACATCCTACAGGTAGAGGGTGATCAGTCAACGAAATAGCAAAATCCATGACAGAATCAGGTGCAAAATTTACATCCTCATTCGTTTCTTCGTACAATACTTCGTCCAAATTTTCTTTACGAATTTCAGTCGTTATGGTTCCTTTTTTAGCAATTGTAGGGATTGGATTGTGGATTTTTTGTGTTAATAATTGTTTATCTTCTAATTTACTTTGATCTAGCTTGTCAAATGTAAACGAAAGCGGTACTTCTTGTTTACTTTGGCGTAATAATATCGGGATATCGTATGCCACAATATTTTGAATGGTTTGTGTATCAGACTTCTCGTTTTTTTGCTCGAATTCAATTCCACCTAAAATAATTCCCTTAAAGTCAGCATTAGGTGCTTTTAAATGAATAACTAAATCAGTTGTTGCATTTGCTGGAACGATTGTCTCTTTAGGTCCTTCAATCAGTTTGGCTAAATTATATTTGGCAGAGGATTCAGTTTTAGTTTGTATAGGTCCATAAATAATTTGACCATTTTTATTGGTTGTGGCTGGGCTGATTGTATTCGTGATAATGATCTCTTTATCAGATGGATTTCTTAAAGAAAAACGCAGCTCGATTGCTTCCTCTTTTTTTACTGTAAGGTCATAATAGCCAGAAACATCTTTATCTTGTTGAGTAGGATAACTAGGGGTGACGCTGAAATTCTCTTGATTGGTTTGAGCCATCGATATAATAGGAGCATGAAGAAAGAAAATGAGTAAAAAGACTAATATGAAAGAGTAGCGATGTTTTATTAACTGCATGCAATTCCTCCGGTCATTTTTTGATTACCATAAACAAAATAGTTATTTTGTGATCTGGAAGCCTATCATACAATAATTTTTCGGAAAAAAAAGTATTTTCATTTTTCAATAAATGGCGTTATTTTTTACATCATTTGAATTGAGGAATAAAAAATGAATACTGTATCCTATTTACTAAAAAAGGACACAGTATTCATTTAATGGTTATTTTTTTGAGGAGAAAGTTTTGACTTTGTATTTTTCTGTATAGACTATATTTAAATAAGAAACTAGTCGAGAGAGTTTTTCTTGTTGAATATTTGAGTTCCAGACAAAAGTAGGAACTTCTTTTTGTAGTAATTTAGATAAACTAACATCTGTAATTAAAAAATCTATTTCTCTAGAAGCATATGAAACGAAATTGACAGGGAACGAAAGGCTTTTGATTAACATAGTTTCAAAAAAATCTTTTTGAAATACGCTTGAATGGGAAAAAATAGCAATATTCAGTACAGGTCGTTTACCATTCATTAGTTCGGAAATTAATAATAAATAAAAGCTGATCAAGGATTGTTTTTGTGATTGTAAAGAAGCAAAAATAGGGTTAGAAAAGAGACTATCTAAAAAAGTAAAAACAAGCTCATAATCAATAAACAAGTCCATATTTGCATAAGAAGTATCATTGAAAATGTTGATGATTTCAACGGGACCTGGTAGGTAGAGATATCTGCTATGTAGTGAAAGCAAGTTATAGTAAAGATAAAAATAGTTATTCACATCTAATGAACAATCAAATTCAGCCATAAATTGTTTGATCCAATGCTCTGTAATCAGGTTTGAGGTATTCATTTTAACCCCAACAAAATTTGTTAATTGCAATGATGCTATTTGGTTTAACGGATATACTTGACTTGTTAAGAGTGTAAAATATAAGAAATTAGCTTCATAATTCCAACCTGTTTGGTTTAAAGTTTCTAGATTAGGATAATGTTTACTAAAACTGGAAAAAAAACCAGAGAATGTTTCTTTTGATAACATTGGGAAAACAGACTCAGTATATTCGTACTCTTCGGTAAGAACATGACCATTTGATATACGAATAATCGTGATCGCGAGCCAAATGAACACCATATTTGGTTTTATTAAAAAGGGTTGTAGTTCTTCAGCTTCAGTATTTTCTTCCAACGCTTTTTTTAGATTAGTATGATCAACAGATGGAAAAGGCCATTTTAAAACTTTGTAAGATTCCCAGAATAAAGTGAAAAAGAAGAAACGTATATTCTGTTCTCTTCCTACAATATAAGTTGATGTAGTTAAGTCCAAAGACAAATCATATTGTTCTAATAGTTGGTTTAGGTCTTTCATTTTTCTGTAAACAGTAGAGTAACTATAATAATGTTTTGTAGCAAAACTTTGCAAATCAACGAATGTCCCATTGAATAGTTCAAGACAAAGATTGAATAGCACGGACTGCTCCAAATAATAAAGAAGAAAATAATTTGTATCAAAATCTGGTGCAATATCAACAAAAACAGAACTTTCGTCATTTGAAATAATCGTAATGTACTTTTCACAGTCTAAATCGAGAATATCATTTTTTAACGCTTCTATTGTTTTAAGTATCGTTCTTCTGTCTTTTGAAAGTTTACCAGCATAATCGGAGATGGATGTTGTATTTTTATGTTCTCTAGAAAGATTGTTTAGTACTTCTAAACGAAAAATAAATTCTTTATTTAGTAATGCTTTCATTCACAATACACTCCCTATTTAGTAAGAATAAATCAATATAATCATCATAAGACAGGACGATTAAAAAGTCTAATGTAAAAAAATAAATATACAAAGAAAATAGTCCAAATAAAAGCTAGGATAATTTTGACCACAATAGTCTCAATTATCCTAGCGTTTCTATTTTAAATCGTCAGCATATACCCTCTAGAACGAATTGTTTTGATAATAACTGGATTTTTAGTATTTTTTTCAATTTACTTTCTTAAATGGAAGATTAAATTGTTTAACCGATATTGCTTGTTTTTTTCTCCATCAGTCCATATAGCTTGAAAAAGTTCATCATAGGTCAATACGGTATCAGCATTCTTTTTTAGAATAGCTAATGTTGCAAACTCTAAAGGCATGAGTTGGATATTTTGTTGGTTGTCTAAGCATACACTAAGACTTTCAGGAAATAATTGTAACCTACTATTGTGAGGATCAACATCAATTAAACATGTAGTCTCCTTTGAGTAAAGTAATGGAGGCATAAATTAATATGAAGTACAGGTTAACGGCTCTAGTAGTGTTAGTAATAGGTTGTTAAATCAATCAGCGTATGCTGATACGATGGCCTATTCTATCAAAGCAAATATTCCAGAGAATCAAATAGATAAAAGTAAAACCTATTTTGATTTAAAAAGGACCCCTGGGCAAAAACAGGATGTGTCAATGACTGTCAGTAACAGTTCGAAAAAAAATAACGATTATTATCATACCTAATATCGCAGTAACCAACCAAAATGGCATGATTGATTACAATCAGGAAAAAGTTGAAAAAAATGCATCCTTAAAAGTGCCGATTACAGATGTCATTTTCACTATGAAATTGCCCAATTTACCTTAGATATTCGTGGCTATCTAGCCTTTGAGGAGTTACCTCCAGCAACCTTGGATTTTGATGCCGCTAAAATAAGTTCAAAAGGTTCATACGCTAAGCTGAATAAGAGTGTTGACTTCAGTGTAGAAGACTATCGTGGAAGTAACACTAGTTGGAAATTAGTTGGTTCACTTATCACAGAATTAAAAGATAGTGCTACAAATACTACATTAACAGATGGAATCATTTACCGAGACGAGGATGGAAATGAGACTCCTTTTACAAAAGGTGCAACCGTTAAGCTAAGCACAGGGAAAGCAACGTCCAGTAATGTTCTATTTCCGATAAAATGGGGAACTGGCGACAATGGAATCTTTATCAAAACGCCACCAGACGTTAAAAAAGGAAATTACAAAGGAAGCATTGAAATGAGTTTAGTTGATGCACCTTAATCATTAAAATATATCTCCAGAGCTTTACTCCAGTACGATCGTTAGAGTTGAAGCCCGAAAATCACGTCAAGATTTTCGGGCTTCAACTTTTTTGTTAAACATTACTAGATTCCCTCAAAACCAACGAAACAGGAACCACAATTTGTCTGCCTAGAGCCCCTTTTTTATTAATCAATTCTAACAATGATTCCACTGCATGATTCGCAATCAACTCTGTATTTTGTTTTACGGATGAAAGCGTGGGCGATGTATATTTACCAGTATCCGTATCGTCAAAACCAATCAATTTTATTTTTTGTGGTACTGGGATATGATGTTTCTTTAAGCGGAGCATTAACTCTAAAGCAATCAGATCATTGATGGAAAAAATTCCATCAGTACTTGGATTTTTCTTGAGAAAAGTAAGAAGATCTTGTTCAAAATCACTACTTTCAATATCGATGGAAAGCAAATGGTGTTTAGCATTGAACGTAATACTATTTTTCTTTAATGCGTCCTTAAATCCCTTCAATCGTTCTTTTGCACTGGTTGATTTTTGATTATGCATCGCAATGACAGGATGCTGGCAGCCTGTTTGAATCAACTCTTCAGCACTTTCAAAGGCACCTTGATAATGGTTAGATGAGATAAAAACAGTATCTTCTTTCTTTTTAGGCTCTCGATCAATACATATATAAGGAATTTTCTTTTCCGCACTAGACGAAGTAAATTCAAACGCCTCAGCTCCTGAAATAACGATCAATCCATCCACACCTTTTCCTTCTAAAATACGTAAATAAGCAAGCTCCTTTTCCAAACCCCTAGACGTATTACAAATAATGGTGGAGTAGCCTTTAGCAAATAAAATTTCTTCCAATTGTTGAACAACATCAGAAAAGAAATAATTACTGATATCCGGTACTAAAATTCCAATCGTAAATGATTTATTCATGCGTAAATTTTTCGCGCTATAGTTCATTTTATAGCCGGTCTCTTCAATAACCTTGAGCACTTTTTTTCTAGTTTCAGCTGAAAAGCGGCCGTTATCATTAATGACCCTAGAAACAGTCGCAACAGAAACTCCGGCAATCTCAGCAATATCTTTGATCGAATAGTTTTTCATAGATAGCATCCTTTTGAGTAATCGTTCTCTTTTTTCTTTTATATTTAATGCTATTTTCTCATAAATTCTAGCTGAATACAAACATTCAAGGCAAATTTTGATTGACAGGTTGAAATATTGGTGATATATTGTCCATAAATAAAGGTAAACGATTACTCAAATGTTTTTTTAAGGGTTGGGTAATCGTTATCTCAAGAGAGGAGGAAATACAATGGACAAATTATTATGTCCCTCAATGATGTGTGCAGACTTTTCTAATTTAAAAAAAGATACGCAAGAACTTGATCAAGCGGGGGTCGATATTTTTCATATGGATATTATGGATGGTCGTTTTGTTCCCAATTTTGGAATGGGTTTGCAAGATTTTGAACTCGTTCGTTCTGTTACGGATAAACCGTTGGATGTTCATTTAATGATTCAAGAACCAAGTAAGTACGTAGAGAAGTTTGCAGACCTTGGGGCGGATATTATTTATATTCATCCTGAGGCTGACCAACAGGCTGCCAGAACATTGGCTATGATCCAGCAGAAAGGGAAAAAAGCAGGTATTGCAATTAATCCAGGAACCTCAGTTGAAACGATCCTGGATTTACTATTTTTAGTGGATTATGTGATGGTGATGACTGTAAATCCTGGATTTGCAGGGCAGCAATATTTAGCGTATACAGATTCTAAAATAGAAAAACTCGTGGGCTTATCAAAAATACATCATTTTAAAGTAATGGTTGATGGGGCAATTTCACCAGAAAAAGTGGCGCAATTAAGTAAAAATGGTGTGACAGGTTTTGTATTAGGAACATCGGCATTATTTGGGAAAGCGGGAACTTATCAAGAAATACTGACAGAATTAAGAAAATACTAGAATGGAGTACACAAAATAGTTTAGCTCTCACTAACAGGAGGAATCAGTTTATGAAATTGGCAATTGGCAGTGATCATGTTGGCTTTGAACTAAAGCCGATTATTATCGATTATCTAAAAGAATTAGGACATGACGTTGAAGACTTTGGCGCATATTCGTCAGAACGAACGGATTATCCTCAATATGGTAAAAAAGTAGCAGAAGAAGTTGCTTCTGGAAACGTTGATGGTGGGATTTTGATTTGTGGAACGGGTGTTGGGATTTCGATTTCTGCCAACAAAGTAAAAGGAATTCGTGCAGTTGTTTGTAGCGAACCTTATTCAGCACGGCTATCTAAAGAGCATAACAACACAAATATCCTTGCGTTTGGTTCTCGAGTGATTGGAAGCGAACTAGCGAAAATGATTGTAAAAGAATGGTTAGATGCTTCTTTTGAAGGGGGCAGGCATGCCAAACGAGTAGAGATGATTCGGCAGCTAGAGGATTAAACAAGAGTTTACTCTCTTTATCTATGAATAAATGTGATTGATTTTGAAATAAAATGAAAAATAATGGTTGAAAATGGAAATAAGAGGTGCTATTATGGGGGTGTAGAAGAGAAAAGGAGGAATAAAAATGAAGTTAGCGACAAGAATCAATTCATTTTTACCAAAATTCAATAATGATGTAGAAGAAGTCTTGCAAGAATTTAATCGCTTAGGATTAACACATGTTGATTTTAATTATCCAGAACATGTAGAAACGATTTCTGCTAAAAAAATGAAAGGGATTTTACAAGCCAATAAGTTACAGGCTAATGGGGTTGCTTTACGGTTTCGAGATGAATTTATCAACGGGGAACTTGGGAATGCTGATCAAAGGATTTCAATGAAAGCAATACAGTTATGTAAAGAAGCCTGTGATTACTGCCGTGAAGTCGGGGGCGAAGTTGTGACTATTTGGTTAGGCTTTGATGGGTTTGATTACTCATTTCAGATCGATTATGAAAAAGTTTGGAATCAAATTAAAGACTGTCTGATCGAAATCACTGATTACGCACCAGACCTTAAGATCAGTATTGAATATAAGCCGTTCCAACCAAGAGCGTATGCCTTTTTAGATAGTTTTGGAGTAGCGTTATCAATGATTCATGAGGTCGGTCGTGAGAATTTGGGCATTACGTTAGATTATTGTCATATGCTGATGAAACATGAAAATCCTGCATATGGAGCAAGCATTTTAGGTAGTCGAGAAAAATTGTTTGGGGTTCATCTAAATGATGGCTATGGATTGAATGATGATGGTTTGATGATCGGGACAAGTACACTGATCAAAACGATCGAATTTATCTATTATACGAAACTGCATAACTACGATCATGCGTTTTATTTTGATACATTCCCAGTGATTGAAGAGCCAGTAGCTGAATGTGAAAGAAACATCAAGATGATCAAAAAAATCGATTCGATCATAGATAGATTAGGGATGGACTATATCGCCGAGCTAATCAAGAAAAATAGTGGATTGAAAGTAAGTGATTTAGTATTAGAAATCTTAATTTAAGATTTCTAATACTAAATTCTAACAATAAAAAGAATCAGGGGAGTGAATAAAGATGGATTTCAAATTAGCAGCAAAAGAAATTTTAGAAAATGTTGGCGGCGCAGATAATTTAGCGAATATGACACATTGTGCTACACGATTGAGATTAACATTGAAAGATCCTTCTAAGGCAAACGATGAGGCAATCAAAGAGATTGATGGTGTTGTCAATATTGTCAACAAAGCTGGACAATATCAAATTTTGATTGGAACTGAAGTACCGAAGTTATACGATGAATTTGAAGCGTTAGTTACAGGCGATGATGGCAGCGTTCAAGTAAATAATAATGGTGGAATTTCTGGTAACATTATTAGTACTATTTTTTCAGCTATCTCAGCCATTTTTGCTCCATTATTACCTGCTTTAGCGGGTTCTGGTATTCTACGAGGCTTGTTAATCTTAGCTGTGCAAACGGGTATTTTATCCGAAGCTAGTGGAACGTATAGTATTTTAAATGTTGCGTCAATGAGTGTCTTTTATTTTTTACCAGTATTGTTAGCGTTTACTTCAGCTAGAAGGTTTGGCGCTAGTCCTTATTTATCTGCATTGATAGGTGCAGCATTACTAAATCCAGAATTTATTGCATTGATGGGAGATACTGGAAATGGTGCTACAACAAGCTTTTTAAAAATCCCTGTTGTTTTAATGAATTATAATTCTACAGTTGTTCCCATTATTCTCTCAATTTGGGCGTTTTCTTATCTGTATAAGTTTTTAGATAAAAAAGTTCCAGAAACACTAAAATTAGTTATTATTCCATTAATTTCTCTAGCAGTTATGATCCCTTTGACGGTGATTGTCATTGGTCCGATTGGTGTTTATAGTGGTGAAGCTGTTGCACAAGTTGTTAATTGGCTGATTGAACGCAGCAGTATTTTAACTGGTATCTTGATTGGCGGTGGTTGGAGTGTTCTTGTAAGTTTAGGGATTCACTGGGCCGTTAATCCAATCATGATCAACAATGTTTCAACTTATGGTTTTGATTATATTGTCCCATTCACGTTTGCCTGTAACTTTGCGGTAATTGGGACGACGATCGGTGTCTATTTTAAAGCAAGAAATAATAAGCTCCGTAGTTTTGCTGTCACTGGTTTAGTCACAGTTGCTCTTTCAGCGATTATTGAGCCTACTTTATTCGGTTTATTAGTAAAAAATAAAAAGTTGTTTTTAGCGCAAATCATTGGTGGGGCTGTAGGCGGGGCTTATTTAGGCTTAACCAAAGTAGTAACAAACGCCTTTGTATTTGGTAGTGTGACAACGTTCCCTGCTTTTGTGACCGATAATGCATCAAATTTTATTCAAGCGATGATTGGATTAGGGATCTCGTTAGCAGTATCAGCTATTTTAGCTTATATGTTTATGGAAAGGGAAGAAATGTTATCTTAAAAACGTCAAAGAACTTCTTTCAAATTCGTTTATTTCGTTACTATTTATCCATATTTATGGTATTTTAAGAATGTATATCCTTCTTGAACTAGTTCGTAATGAAAAAATGAAAGGAGTTTCTTATGATTCCCTATGTACGACAAGAGAAAATTATAGAAATACTAGAAAATAGAGAGCTGATCAAAATCGAAGAACTACAAACCTTAATTCCGGAAGTATCTATGTCTACTCTTCGACGTGATTTAAAAGAGCTTGAAGGGTTAAATAAGGTCCAAACTTTGTCAGGAGGCGCTGTCAAGATTTGTTCAAGTGTTTCGGAGCTACCTATGTCAACCAAATCTAGTTTACAAACAAAAGAAAAACTTTATATTGCTGAATTGGCTGCTCGTGAGGTTGTCACTGGAGAAACGATTTATCTAGATTCTGGTTCCACATGTACGACATTATTAAGAGAATTACTTAAAAAGAAAATCAAGATCATTACTACAAATACGGATGTTTTTCGATTGACGGGAGAATTTGAAGCAGAGATCACAGTTTTAGGTGGAACTTACGATCCTAAAATTTCATCATTAAGTGGTCCGTTAGCTGAAGCAAACATTCAAAAATATGTCTTTGATAAAGCGTTTCTAGGCGCAAACGGGATTGATTTAAAATTTGGTGTAACGACGCCAAATTTAGTTGAAGCAATCAAAAAAAAGACCGTCATCGATCATGCGAAAAAGTCATTTTTGTTATGTGATAGTTCTAAGTTTCATAAATCATCTGCAGTGAAATCCTTTGATTTGAATGAAGTTATTTTGATTTCGGATAAAGAGGATTCAGAGTTGAGTAAAGCAATGAAGATTATTGCGAAATAAGGGGAGGCACAATAAAGTGTGCGTTTTCTAAAAGAAAATAAGTATCTAGGATATAACTCGCCGAGTTATATCCCAGATACTTATTTTTTCACATTTTTCCTACGCAAATTGAAATGCTAGAACGAAACAGGCTCTGATATTGAAACCAGTTTCCTCATTATAATCATTTAAGCACGATTAGCGGTAGGACTTTCGATGTATTTACTTTGAGGTTTTTGTGTTGTAAGGTAAGGATAATGTAATAGATATTTCTATAAGAAGGTGTAATAATGTCAACTTTATTAATCGTTTTTTCCTGTGCTACTGTAGCAATAGTAGGCGGGTGGGTTGCTAATAAAAAGCGATCTAAAAAATAAACATTGTATGGGACGCTAGTTAGAAAATTTCTTCTAACTAGCGTCCCATACTCAGGAATATAATTTAAAAATGTTCATATAAATCATCATCAACTTCTCAACCCGCGGCCTCTATCAATCAAATACCAACAAACTGCATAAAGCACAGAGATAAAGAGAATCAAAATAACTAGAGACAAAATGATCGGGACATCGATCGTACCGAGGAAACCATATCTAAAGCCCGAAATCATATAGACGATCGGATTGACTTTAGAGATGGCTTGCCAAATCGGTGGTAACATTGAGATTGCGTAAAAGACACCACCAAGATAGGTTAATGGTTGCAAAACAAATGTTGGAACGATAGAGACATCATCAAAAGATTGGGCAAATATCCCATTTAATAAACCAGCTAATGAAAATAAAATAGCGGTCATAAGAAGGGTAATAATCACAATCGACCAAGAATAAACATGAAGTGGCACGAAGAATAACGAAATGATGGTTACAAGTGTCCCAACTAGAACACTTCTGCCCAAGCCGCCAAAGACAAATCCCCAAATAATAATGTGGGTTGGCACTGGCGCAACGAGTAATTCTTCAATATTTTTCTGGAACTTCTGTGAGAAAAATGAAGAAGAAACATTCGCATAAGAACTGGTGATAACAGACATCATGATCAGACCTGGAACAATAAATTCCATATAAGAAAATCCTTCCATCTGTCCGATTCGTCCGCCGATCAGATTTCCAAAAATAACAAAATAGAGTGAAGTGGTAATGACTGGTGGTACTAAGGTTTGCACCCAAATCCGTAGATAACGATTCGTTTCTTTGACTGCAAGGCTTCTTAAAGCGGTGAAATATAACTTAAACATGTTCATTCTCCTTATTCGTATAAAAGTATTGATTTTTTAAAAGAAAAATCAATCTTGATGCTTATGCCGTATACCATTCCACTAGCTTATACTTGGAAAGTGGAACTGGCATCCATTGGATGTTTTTCTTCTGTGATTTTTAGAAACAGTTCTTCTAATCGGTTGGATTTATTGCGCATGGAAAGCACTTGAATGCCTTGTTTTGTGAGTTGTTCAAACAAACCATTCAAGCCTTGATTACGTTCAATCTCCACTTCAAGTGTTTGTTTATCTTCGAAGTTGGACGTATAACCAATAATTTCGGGTTCTTTGTCGAAAGGTGCTAAATCAAAGATAAATGTCTCAAACTGTAGTTTTGACAGTAATGTTTTCATGCTCGTATTTTCAATCAGCTGCCCTGATTGAATAATACCAATATTTCGGCAAAGCATCTCAGCTTCTTCTAAATAATGAGTTGTCAGAATAATTGTTGTGCCGTTTTCATTCAACTCTCTTAGAAAATCCCACATTTCCCGTCTTAGTTCAATATCAACTCCGGCTGTAGGTTCATCTAAAATAAGTAGACGAGGCTCATGCATCAAAGCACGTGCAATCATCAATCTACGCTTCATTCCGCCTGAAAGCATTCTGGCACGGACGTTGCGTTTTTCCCAGAGATCCGACTGTTTCAGATATTTCTCGCTGCGTTTCAAGGCTTCTTTTTTTGAAACACCATAGTAACCAGCTTGATTGACAACAATTTGCTCGACTGTTTCAAATGGGTTAAAGTTAAACTCTTGTGGAACCAGACCAATCTGTTGTTTAGCCATAACTAAATCAGTGTCCAAATCGTAACCAAAAACCTTTACTTTCCCGGAGGTTTTGTTGACAAGGGAAGTAATGATCCCGATTGTTGTTGATTTACCTGCTCCATTTGGTCCTAAAAGAGCGTAAAAGTCACCTTCTTCTACGACTAAGTCGATCCCTTTAAGAGCCTCAACCCCACTACCATAGACTTTTTTTAAATCCGTTATTTCAAGTGCATACGTCATTTAATCATGATCTCCTTTTGTTTCTTTATTGTTTTGGCAAAGACAATCTTCTCCACTATCAGAAAGCAATTGCACCATCGAGCACATAAATTCTTTGACAAAGTCTTCTTTTAAAGTGTAGTGATGCCACTGACCTTGTTTGCTGACAGACACAATTCCGGCACTTTCTAAGACCTTCATGTGATGAGAAAGTGTGGGTTGCGTAAAATCAAAATGTTTTAATACGTCACAAGCACACATGCTGCTGTAAGAAAGTAAATCAATTATTTTCATACGTTTTGGATCAGCCATCGCTTTGAGTATCAATGAAATTTTTTCATAATCCATATCTATTCCTCCTGAACATAGATAACTGTCTATGTTCAATATAGAGGAACATGAATAGAATGTCAAGCAGTGCTGGTGCTACGAAATAGGTAGGAAAAGAGCGATAAATCGGAATGATTCCCTTGCTACAATAAAGTCCTATTCGTTAGAATTTAAATTGACTCCACTTCATCATATATAGGAATACTGTTATAATAGAAAAGCAAACGAGTATAATCAACGAAAAAAATGTATTTTAAGAGGAGTAAACAAAACAATATGAGAAATATCAGATTAACGATCGAGTATGATGGGACTAGGTATCTTGGTTGGCAAAGACTTGGTGATTCAGATAAAACGATTCAAGGGAAAATTGAAAATATCTTAACTCAAATGACACGCTCAAAAATTGAAATCATCGGTTCTGGTCGAACGGATGCTGGAACTCATGCTAGAAACCAAATTGCGAATTTCAAAACAGAGAGTAAAATGGAACGAGTAGAGATGATTGAATTTCTAAATCGCTATCTTCCACAAGATATTGTTGTAAAAAAGGTTGAAGAGGTTCCTGATCGATTTCATGCTCGGTATAATGCAAAAGGGAAAAAATACAGCTATTATGTCTGGAACGATTTGATTCCGTCAGCCTTTGAGCGTAACTATAGTTTTCACTATTCTGAAAAACTTGATGTTGAGTTAATGAACGAAGCTTGCCAGAAACTGATTGGAACGCATGATTTTATTGGCTTTTCTTCTCTTAAAAAGACGAAAAAGTCAACGACTCGAACGATCAAAGAACTAGCAATTCAAAAAGAAGGGAGGCTGCTTCATTTTACCTTTATTGGAGATGGCTTCTTGCATAAAATGGTCAGAATCCTTATGGGGACAATTTTAGAAATAGGTGCTGGAACATTGAAGTTAGAAGTGATCGATGAGGTATTTGAAAGTAAAATCAGAAGTGAGGCTGGAATCACAGTGCCTGCCCAAGGGTTATTTTTAGACGAAGTTTATTATTGAGTGTATTTACTTAAACTATCACAAAGTGATAGTTTAAACAGAAATGCGTAGATAAAACTATTTTCTATGCACAAAGGTTTATCCTTTCTTTTAAATAAAATATAGGACGCAATAGTAAAAGCCCAATCAACGAATACAGTGATTGGGCTTTTTGTGCTGACCAGATACTCTCATTTTTATTTTTTTTAATTCGGATCAAAAGAGCTATTTTTTTCAGTTCTATTGTCAATTATACTTTTTTATTCTATTTATTGAATTAGTTGTTTCAGTTTGAACGTCTCTGTTTATTAGGGTTTCGAAGCACTATTCTATTTTTCTGTCCTAAAAAAAGACTTATTAAAATAAGAACAATAAAAAATATATATTATTATAAGAATTGTTATTTCATCTTTTTTTTATATCTATAAGTAAATTGATAGGATAATAACTGGATGGAAAAACCGTATAATAGAGATATGAAAAAAAGTTCGTTTGAGATAGTTTAGATAAAAAACGGGAAAAGTAGAGTCAAATCTACATGGGAATTGAATCAAAATATGTGGGGAAAACATGTGAATTATTGGTCAAATTATTTTCTAACATCAGAATTGTGAAAAAATGAACTATTTTTAGAACTGTAATAATGTATAAAAAAACTACCTGTTTCAGCTAAGAACAGGTAGGATAGTAGATTTATTAAACTTAAATAACTTTCTGTAATCATGATAACTGTTGTTTATCAAGATGTCAACACGTTTTTTTATCCTATTCAACTTGTTTTAATGTACTAAATAACTTATTTCTATTTATTATATTTGAAATAAAAACTAACCAAAATCAAAAGAAAAGCTGAATTTTAAAAGAATATATGGTGGAAAAAACAAACAATTCTATTCGCCGTCAAATTCGCCGTCAACTGAAAGTAGGGAAAATGGATGTCACGAAGAGGAGAAAATATCTATAAACGAAAAGATGGCCGTTGGGAAGGTCGTTACATTAAAGGGAGAAAACTAAATGGATCAATTCATTATGGGTATGTTTATGGTAAAAAATATTATGATGTCAAACAAAAATTGACTCTTATCAAATCTCAGCTTCCTTATTATCAAGAACAGATCATCTATTCTTATAGTGGAACAGTACAAGAATGGGCTGCTTATTGGTTGGAAACATTTGTATTACCAACAGTTAAGTTGAGTACTTATGTAAGTTACAAAAGTAAATTATCTGTGCACGTATTTCCACAGCTTGGAGAGATAAAATTAACTGAGCTAAAAAAAGAAGACGTTCAAACTTTAAGTGATCAATTAGAAGAAAAGCTTTCTGATGCATCTGTTCATGCTGTTTTTCGTGTTTTTCATACTTGCCTATGTGCAGCACAAGAAAATGAACTGATTCCTAAAAATCCAGTTGATACCGTTCGCTTACCCAAAATGGGAAAACGAGTTTCTAAAGCCTTGACTACTGGCGAACAAAAGCGTCTAAAACAAGTCGCAAATTCGTCTACTAATGGATTAGCTGTATTAATTGCATTAGAAACAGGCATGAGAATAGGCGAAATTAGTGGGCTAAAATGGTCAGATATTGATTGGGAAAGACGAGAAGTTCATGTTAACCGTACGTTACAGCGGTTAACAGATAATAATGGAAAGAGTCAGATAGTAGAAGGCTTACCTAAAACAAGATCGTCTACTCGTGTGATCCCCTTATCTAAACGCTTGTATCATCTGTTATGGAAACAAAAACATTCTTCAAAAGAGGCTTATATTTTAAGCAATACTGAAAAAAGTGTTGAACCTAGAGTAGTTCGTTACCAATTTAAGCAAATGAGCCAGGAGGCGGGATTGTCAGACGTGACCTTTCACACTTTACGCCATACGTTTGCGACGCGTTGTTTAGAAGCAGGAGTGAATATCGCGACGATTAGTGCTTTATTAGGACATCGTTCTATAAAAATGACACTGGATGTCTATACACATTCTCTCCTTGCACAAGAAAGAGAAGCAATCGATCAAGTTTCTGCATTTTAGTAGAATAGTAAAGAAATCGTTAATTTGATAGAACCCCTGAGTTAAAATTGACTGTTAATTTTGCTCTGGGGGTTGGACTGTACACTTTGTATAACTAAAGTTATTTAATCTGCTAGATTTTCCTTTTAGCTTTGCAAGGGAAACTAAAAGCGGCTTTTTTTTTTGCCTTTTTTCTATTCACCGTCAGCAGAGCCGTCGTTTGTTTTGAGAAAAGGATTCTATCAAGAAAACGGCGCTACTTACCTGTTCTTAGCTGAAACAGGTAAGGTTGAATCAGAAAGATTATTTTTCATTTTAATAGATAAATGGAATTTTTACAAAAGAAACGCTAATAACACTTCGATAGAAACATAAAATAAATCAAATGAATTAGGAGGAAGTTGACATGTATCGTATAGGTATACTGGCATCCACGATGACGCCTTCACCTGACGTGTATAAAGCATTTGAAAAAATAAATTGTCAACTCGATCACCTTAAAGAAGTTCCAAATTTTGAAAAGCTTCATACATATGACGGGTTATTGATCGAGGAAGTACACGAAGGAGCAATTAGTAGTGTTTGTTCTACTATCTTACAAATCAAACAACAAACGAATGTTTACATATGGGTTTTATCTGGGAAATCAACATTAATCAATCGACAAGTATATCTACAACTGGGAGTAGATGGGAATTTTGATCAAGAAAGCTTTCCAGAAGAGTTACTCTTATATTTAAAGAACTTTCTATCACGTCAAGATGAACAGAGAAAAACACAACGAGCTGTGGTTGGAGGAAAAAAGAACGCCAATCAAATCAGTACAATCGGAGAAAAACTTGAGATGGATCCTACAAATCACAGTTTGATTGTGTTTATAGGTGAGAAAGAAGTCGAAGTTGAATTGACTAGGCTAGAATATCGCTTACTCGAATTATTGTACAGTTATCCAGGAAAAGCATTTAATTACCAAGAAATACATGAAAACCTATGGAATAGCCCATATAAAGAAGAAAACTATCGCGTCGCCAATATTGTTTTTCACGTGCGGAAAAAACTGGAACGACATGACGTAGGATCAGAGTTTATAAAAACGGTGCGTTCAAAAGGCTATATGATCAAATTAGAGAATATTAAAAAAACGTCTAAAAAATAAAGGGGTTGGAGTCAATAATGGGCGAAATAGCCAATAAAGAATCGAAGTTAGGCTATGTCTATCTTATAGAAGGCATCATTGCTGGAGCATGGATAATCTATTTATTAAAATTTTACTCTTTTTATCAAGAATCCTATTTTTATATAGACAAGCGGTTATCGCTATTTATTCAGATGTTATCTTTTTTGAATAATAATTGGAATGAGGTATTTATCTATTTTATTCTAAGCTTTCTTTTGATAACTTGTACACTCTTTTTTAACTGCTTGCTATTCTTTATAAATAAAAAAGAGCAGCAAAAACATAAAGTTCTTTCAGTGTTTTTATACCTGAATTTGTTATGTAGTTTGTTTTTACTGATTAATATCTGTGGTTTCATCTTTGCGACTATTCTAATTTTAGCTTCGAGTTTAGTTTATATCATCTTTATTTTTTCAAAATTAAGTTCAGCTAGAGAAAAATTTGATTTTGAAGAAGGCGACGTTATTGAAGTGAAGGGTCCTTTTGAAACAAAGGAAGAAGCCCAAAGCGCAATAGAGTTATTTTTTAGTAAATGGCAAGAAGAAAAAATCATGTTAGACGAAGAAACTTACGTTGCTGCAGACGGTAAGTATTATGTAGATATCTATGTAGAAACGATAAATAAATAGTAGTCAAAACTTTTACAGTAAGGAGTAATCAAAATTTAGATGAAAACAAATAAATTTATATATTTCGTTTTGTTTATGAGTTTGTTCCTTTGTTCATATCCTGACCAAGCACTAGCTAAAGGAGAATCATCCAATTTAGGCTATTCGGTTTCAGCAGTACACAACGGGAAACAAATTGATCCAGAAAAAAGTTATTTTTATATTCAAACTGTTCCAGGACAAGAGCAGGTATTGAAAGTAAATGTCAGAAGTACACAAAAAGAGCCAATCAAAATCAAAGTATATACGACAAATGCTTATACAGGAGATGGCGGGACGATTGAATATACTGAGGACGAGAAAGTGCTAGATCCGACATTAGTTCAACCAATTTCATCTATTGTGGAAGTTGAAACGCCTAGCATAACTGTTGAAAATTACGAGGAGAAAGAAGCAACCTTCAAACTAATGCCGCCAAATGAAAATTATACAGGTGTAAAAATGGGTGCCCTAGTTTTTGAACTCGATGATGCTGAAAGTAAAGAGCAAGTATCAAGTAAATTTTCATACAGAATAGGATTGATCACCTCAGAAACTGGAGATGATTATAGAGACGCAAAAACACTAAATTTACTAGAGGCGAAATCAACACTTAAACTTGGGAAAAAAATGATTTTAGCGACATTACAAAATCCAGAACCCAAGATTCTTGGTGATTTAGAGATAACAGCAGAAGTAAAAGAAAAAGATAATCAAACTATTTTAAAGAAAAAGAACGTAACAAATTATTCAGTAGCCCCTAATAGTCATTTTGAATTTGAGATAGATTGGGGAACAGGTGCTGTCAAAGCGGGAACATACACGATAGTAATGAATGCAAACAATGGATATTCTGATTGGCAATTTGAAAAAGATTTTACGATAACTGGTGACCAGGCTAAAAAGATGAACGAAGAAAGTAGTTTTAACATCATTACGCCAATTTGGATCAAAGTTGGAACAATTGTGCTGATGGTTGCTTTAGTCGTAATTGTATTTTTTATTCTGATTAGAAGAAAGAAAATGGAAACAACCTGGAAAATCAGACGTAAAAAGCGTAAAAAGAAGAAAAAAGAGAGGAGATAATGTAGATGAAAAAATATGTAGTACTACTATTTTTTCTGATTGTTGGATTTGGAGCATTATACGGAGATAAGGTGGAAGCGGCCAGTAAAGCAGACGAAACAGAGCTGGGTATTACTTTTTTAAAAGGAGAAAATGTAGAACCAGAAATACCTATTATTAAAGCCCCCACATTGCCTATCGTAGATGTTCCAATACAGAGGGGTGGAAAGTTACCTTCTACAGGTGACTTAATTACTTCACTGATTTGGACAATCCTTGGCTGTTCTATAATTATTATTTTTGTTGGCGTTTATAGTTTGAAAAATATTATGTTAAGACTATCATGGGAGTGAAAAATAGATGATCGATTATTTATGGCTGTTTATATTAGGTGGCGTTGCAATTATATCATTAGTCTTTTTTCTAATGACGCTATCTAGAGATGTTTTTCTAGTTAAAAAATTAAGGAAAAAGAAACAGATTTTAGGATTAAACTTTGCTTTGCTATTTATTACATTAACTAGCTTAGGGTTGATTGCCTATCTGTTTGTCCTATTAAGAGATCAAATTGAGCTTTTACAATAATAAAATGAACAACTTATAACAGTAACTGTCACCAATCTATATTTATACGATCAAAACTAAGGATGGTATAAAAATGAAAAAAACACTAATGATTACTTTATTGTCATCAGCAGCATTGATGTTATTTGCTACTTCAGCAGATGCAAAAACTTTTGATGATCAAACTGATGTAGGGGTAAGTTTTAAATCTGATGGACCAAATGATCCAGGTAAAAACATACCTTATAAGGATAACTTATCTCTTGTATGGAAACCAGCAGCTTTCGAATTTGGGGAGCAAAAAGCTGTGGGGAACTCAGCGACATTCAGTAATATTGTAGAAGGTAACCAATACGTAGTTGTAAATGATGACAGAGCAGATGATGCATTAACTGGTTGGAAATTATCAGCTAAAATGTCTGAATTAACATCTGTTAGCGGTTCTAAAACGTTAGCATCTAAATTAACATTTAATTTAGGTGATGCTGAATCGTATAGAATCACTGATGATCCAACTGTACTTAATGATAAAAACGATTATATTGTAAATGATCCTAATACTTCAGGTGTATTAGGTAAATTAGAAGATGCTGGTATCAAATTAGGCGATGGCGCAAGCAAATCTATCGAACTAGTAGCTGGTGACACTACAAGTAAAACAATCTTGGGTAAAGAAAAAGCCAATGGTACTAAAGGCGGGGTTGCAACGCTAATTAAAGATACAAAATTAGTTGTAGCAGATGCTAAAAAAGATAACGCAGCAGGCGAGTCATTTACTGGTACAGTAACATGGACTTTAGATGATTTAGTAGGTAACTAAAACACACACTAATTAATTAAAAAATAAAAAAAGTATAAATATAGATTGTGTAGAGAGTTATTGTTATAAGTTGTTCATGAAAAAACGAGAAAAGAAACGAAGAGGTTTAGTACAAATGAGAAAAAAAATAATATACGCGATTGCTCTTTCTCTATTTTTCACTTTGTCTTATCCACTGCTAGGGAATGCTAATGAAAGTATAGCAGATGCAATTAAATATTTTTCTTATGAGTTAATACTACCTGAGAATCAAAAAGATAAAACCCTTGGATATTATGATCTTTTAATAAATCCAAGAGAAAAACAAGAAGTTCAGCTAAAGTTAAACAATACATCGGATCAAGCTATGAAGGTGGATATTGAATTAAATAGCGCAAAAACAAATGGAAATGGTGTCATTGAATATGGACCAAGCGAATTAAAAGAAGATCCTTCGTTAAAGTATAATCTAGCAGAAATCATGAGCGGACCTTCTGAAATCACTGTACCGCCAAAAAGCAGTGAGAGTGTAACTTTTGTAATCAATAGCCCAATAGCACATTTTGATGGGTATATTGCAGGTGGAATTCAGTTGAAACCAGTTGTGAAAACCCAACAGGCTCAAAATACCCAAGGGACGATCGTGAACAAATTTGCTTTTTTAATTGGCGTATTATTGAGCGAATCGGATACTCAAAAAATAAAACCTAAACTGAAATTAAATAATGTATCACTGAAATTAAAGGATGGCAGTTACACAGTCTTCGCGAATATCTCAAATACGGAAAGCATTTTTGTAGAAAAAATGATTGCCGATATTAACATTACTGAAAAAGATAAGAGTAAGAACTCTTTTGAATTGAAAAAAGAAGATATGCGGATGGCCCCCAATACTATGATGAATCTGCCAATTCCATTAAATAATCAAAAGGTAAATTCTGGTGAGTATACAGCGAATGTTAAAATCACCACAAAAAATGGTGGAAATTGGAACTGGGTGAAAAATTTTACCTTGTCAAAAGTTGAAGCAGAACAGATCAATAAACAACTAATGAACGAATCGGATTCTGGATTTAAATATTGGTTAATCATTATAATACTCGTTCTATTATTCAGTATACTGAGTGGTTTTATTATAAAAAGATGTAAGGATAGGGAGAAATAATTTTTAAAATGTATATTATGAGGAAGTGCTTCCCCAATAGAAAATTGTTTTCTCTTTTCAATTACTTTTTAAAGAAAAGTAGTTGAAAGTTGAAATAAAAAAAGTCTTCATTTTTTGTAAAAGTGAAGATTTTTATATAAATAAAGAAAGGAGGAGAAAAAATGAAAAAAATATTATGGAGTGGTTTAGCAAGTTCCCTTCTATTGATAAGCTGGGGCGTTTTTTCAAACAATAATAGTATCAAGGCGAAGGAAGAACCAGTGAAAGAAACGTCTGTAGTAAAAGATGAGTCTGAGAAGAAAATAGAAAAGGAATCTCCTCTAAAACCAGAGTCGAGAGCTGTTTGGGGGGCAAAACCAAGTGCACCACTTGCTACTTTTGGACCGACACGACCAGATTTGTATAAATCTATGATTTCTGGTGTAGCTGAGAGTTTTCCTAATAAGTATTCGTTTCAGCCAAAAATTACTTCTTTAACAGAGTTATATAGAAAAAGACCTGGAAGCGCCGAACAACTTATAAAGCCTGGATCATGGCCACCACTTGATAGTCTTAAACAAACAGATGTTGGGTACTATTTACTCGGTACCCATATGGGAATCAAAAATGGTCGTTGGCTTGATCTTAAATTAGAATATGTGGATACAGGTCCCGTGAAATCTACAACTGAAACAATTTCGGTAGGAGTATCAAGAACTGTACCAACAGGTGGAGGGACAATTCATCTAGCATTTGCTGTAGCAACTTCAAAGAATACTGAGCCTATCTTTAGGATGAGTTTTATTGATCACGAGTCTGGGGAGCCAGTTAAAATGGATTCAGGGCATGTGACCTTTAATGATATTGATTATACCGAATGGATGAAAGTAACACCTACTGGTAGTGGAAAGTTTGATTATATTTCAGCGAGAAATGATAATGGAATTTTAACGGACACAGCCATTTTCACGTCTGAACAGGTAACGATGATTTCACCAGAGGATTCAAATGTGGGTGACGATGATTTTACACGTTTTTTCACCATAGGATATAGCGATGTGGATTCTCTAGATATTCAGTATTACACTGGCGGTACAGGAATCAATATATCGCAAGTAGAGGTGCCAGAAGCAATGTTTGAGTTAGAAGCGCCCAGTCTTGTTTCAGATGTGGATGGAAACTTAGAGGATGAAGTGATTACAACATCATTGATTCAACCAATACCGTATCGATCATCACTAGGAAACTTATTATCTCTTGCATTTGAAGGGACTATTGATGATAGTCTGACTTTTAGCAGTTCAGATATTCAGATTTATAATCGAGATGATCAGAATATTTCTACAAGTTTTATCACAGTAAAAGATTCTAAGAATCCGCAAAAATTTACAGTCGTAGCTAAGCCAGAGTATACAGCTACCCTAGTTGATAAAACGGAACAGTTACGTGTGGATGTTAAAACGACACTTAATAAAACGAGTAATGCATACAAGAAATATCAGAATAACGCAACCGGACAATTAACGATTCCTTTCCAGATGAAACTAAAATACAGCAATGCTGGCGGAGTTGATTCCGGTGTAATGAAAGAAGTAACCTCAAATATTGCTTTTGGACATGTAAATTTGAAAAAAGCCACTATACACTACAAAAATGAAGCTGGAAAAAACTTACAAGCTTCCCAAACTAAATTAGGGTTTTTGGGAGAGAAAATCAACTTTAGTGCACCAACTATCGAAGGATATAATTTGAAAATGCCTCAATCAGTTGATAGGGAAGCGATTTTTTCAAATACAGAACAGAACGTAGAGTATGTGTATGAGAAAATAGTGCCTGAGGTAACACTCGAACAATCAGTAGACAAAGCCAAAGCTCAACCTGGTGAAAGCCTACATTATAAAATTGATGTTGGATCTGTTCAAGAAGCCACGAAAGATTTGGGCTCAAGTATAATATCCATTGAATATTTTAACGATCAGGGTCAAAAGATCAGTACAGATAGTATCCACGAATGGAAAAACGGAACAAGTTATGATTTCAGCGAGATACCAGCTCTGGAAGGCTTTGATAATGTTGGTGTAACAGCCTCTTCAAATGCAACCGGAACAGTTGCTGGTGATGATATTGTGATTCGATTAAGTGGGTTTGAAGCAACTATGGACAATCTGGTTCAAAAGAAAGTTCGCTATGTTGATGAGAATGATCAATCGATCTCAGTTGATGAAATCTATTTGGGGAGAGATAAGTATCTTCCAAATTACTCAGTGAAAGCGAAAGTAATACCTGGCTATGCGCTAAGTGATGGAATAGAAAGCTATCCGGTGATATTCAATGAAACCTCACCAGCTGAGTACGTATTTAGGTATCATTCAACTAGAAACTATCGTTCACTAAATATTACGGAGTTACTAGATATGAATCTAGAAAATCCGACAAACTTTACATGGAAAACGAAAGATAATGTAGAGATTCCCAATGCTTCTGTTACTTATGATCAAATAAGTCGCAATATAACTGCAATACCACCAGCAGAGGGGATCGCTTATAATCATGAGTCAACCATTGAATTTGATGCAACAATTGTTTCTACACCAGTAGGCGATCTTATAAGCCAAACAGTGAACCTTAAAGCAGACTATCTAGTAGATGGTACAGTGGACATTTCAACAGATCCACCTACCAAAACACAAATAGTAACGGAATCACAAGTAATCGTTACCTTTATAGATGATGGGACACCCCCTAGCAAAATAGCTAAAGATATAGTTTTTACGCAAGAAATAGGAACTGAAATTAATTTAGCACAAGAAAAAGCAATTCAAGATACGATCGAAACGTTAAAGAAAAAGTATGTATTGCTAGAACCCCTACCATCTGAGATTGTTGAAGTGACAGATGAAGTGCAAACAATAGCCTATAAATTTAGTGGTCGCTTGTTTATTGAGTCATTCCCATCAAACTTAACGTTCGGCGATAAATATCTATCAAAATCATTCATCAAAGAAGAACAACCTAAGTATGATGCTCCGCTGATTATTGGCGACAATCGTCATAAGAAAACACCATGGACACTGACGGCAACACTAGAAAAACCTTTAACCAGTGAAGAAAGCCCAAGTGAAGTTCTTCCAAGAGCGCTGTGGTATAAAACCAGTAAAGGATCAAAAGTAATGTTATATGAAGGAGAGGCACAGCCCATTGAAACTGGCGCGGCTTCACCATTAGGAGAATATAATATTAGTAAGAACTGGGATACTAATACTACAGGATTACAATTGAATGTCTATGCTAACGAGATCATTCAAAAAGGGGACTATAAAGCCTCGATTTTATGGCAAGTAAGTGCAACACCGTAAAAATAAAGTAAGGATTATCCGTATGATCATGATCATACGGATAATCCTTACTTTTTTAATAAAATACGTATCAATTATTCTTAAAGGAAATCGTTGAAAAAAGCAAGTGCATCATTATTACACTGTCTTGCAATATCACTTTTTTGATTCAAATGAAAGACATGTCCGAGCTCGGAATGATCTTGATTTGCGTAAAGACGGTAAGTTGTTTCAACGCCTCTAGACTGCAATAACGCTACCAATGGCTGGGCAAGATCTTTTAACATATCGTGTGTAGCGGTTGTAACAAAAGTTGGTGGGAAACTGTCTGTGATATAACGCTCTACTGGAAACTGACTCTCCAGTGTGGGCGTGATTGTTTCACCAAAGTAAAAGGGAAAGTCTTGATTAATAGCACCATTTTCTCCAATGAAATAAGCGCCACAGTTCAAAGCGACTGCCTTAAACTGGATGGCAGCAACTTTAAACGGAAAGTTTTGTGCATAAGCTGAGTTACTTGTTAGCGTAGCATATTGTTCTGCCAGTTGAGCGCCAGCACTATCACCAACTAAAAAGAGATGCTCTAAATCAATGTAGTAGCTTTGTCCGTGTTCAATCAACCAATTCATCAAAGCATTCGTATCTTCCAATGGAGCAGGATATTGATGATCAGGTGCCAAACGATAATTGAAATTCACTACGGTAAAGCCTTGTGTTGCCAAATACATAGTATAAAAACGATAAAGTTCTTTGTCGCCATAGAAGAATCCACCACCATGAATATTGATGATCGTGGGTAAACAGGTAGTGGTCCCTTTAGGATAATAAATATCAAACGTATTTTCAATACCGTATGGACCGTAAGATAAGTCTTTGATTATTTCTAGAGTATCTGGTTCAGTCAAACCAGCATCTCGTTTTTCATCATGTTCTCTTATTTGATTGCGCATTGTTGGAATGTCAAAATTTGCCATAGTTGTTGCCCCCTAATGAAATATGTTTCATATTTTGATGCTATTTGTATTATAATTGAAAGCGATTACCTATGGAAGTAAAAGTAGTTTTTTCATTCTTTTTAATAGGTAAAGAGATTAGTATGGAAATTAAAAAGAGTATAGCTGAAAAAAGCAACAACCTATTAACCTATATTTTATGTAGTTGGAATATTTTTTTTAAGGTTTTGTTGCTATAATAAGTCTATGGAGCATCACATTTGTGAATTCAACTAATAGTTGAGGCGGGGGTATCACGTATTCAACGGATAGCTGTTTGCCCAACGTTAATCTAGGAGGTTATGCTGGTGGTAGAGATTGGAAACAAAATAAAAGAATTAAGAGAATCAAAAAAAATGACTCAAAAAGAGTTAGCCGAGTTTCTGAATGTTACGCCTCAAGCCGTTTCGAAATGGGAACGGAATAAAAGCTACCCAGATTTGGATACGTTGGTAAAGCTCAGCAAGTATTTTAACATTTCAACCGATACTATTTTAGGAAATACTAAACAATCATTTTTTAGCTCTCTTTTTTCAAAAAAAGAAGGTAGAAAAAGTATGGAGAATGATAACAAAGTTAAGAATGAGAAGACGTCAAAAAAAATGGAAAATCCTCAAAAAATCGTACTATTTGGGATTACAGGGATGATGACAGATTATGAAATGTATACAGGTTTATTGGTGACGAAAATGAATAATCTAGCAAGAGATCGCAATATAAATGTAACGGCTCAAGCGTATAGCGTGTCTAAAATAGATGAAAAAGGCAGAGAAGCTGACTACATTTTATTATGTCCAGAACTTCACTACGCCAAAGAGGAAATCAAGCATAAATTCCCTAACATACCTGTAAAAGTAATTGAAAAAAAGGAGTATGCTCAGCTAGATGTTAAACATATTTTGAAAGACATAGTAGCGTAAAGAAACCTGATTAGACTAACAGAATTGCTAGAGATCATTGGTTCAGGAGGGAAGAAATATGAATGTTCTTAAAAAATATGGTTTTTACTTTCTGTTCTTAGGTGTAATAAGTGATTTTTTAACCCCTTATATTCTAGGGCTCTTTTACCCTAAAGTGAATCAAATGACAATGGTGATCAGCGTATTTGGGGATGTAGATAGTCCAGTTCGAAAAGCATTTTTGATTTGGTCTGTAGTCTCTGGTCTATTTTTTGTTTTGGCGATGCCTGCTATTTATAAACTTTTTGAGAGTACGTCAAAGACTTTAGCGGGTTTATTGACTTTAACAATTGGATTATATGGTGTGGGGGATTGCATTTTTACTGGGTTATTTAGCATTGATACTGAGCAAGCAAATTGGAATGTTTCTACCTGGATCCATAATATTGGTTCTGGCTTAGGTTATGCTGGCTTTTTACTTTTCCCCCTTTTTTTATATTTGATATATGAAAAACAAAAAGAAGAAACTTACAGCAGACTTTATTTAATATTGTTGTTCATTAGTTTCATTATTGCTGGAGTTTACGGGTTGGCTCGAATTCCTGGTATCAATCAATTACCTATACTAAATCAAATTGGACTATGTCAGAGAGTGAGTTTTGTTTTTAATTACTTACCGATAATGATTTTTGCGTTAAACCAAATCAAAAATGGGGAAGGTAAATAGGAGAGAATAATCTTAAAATCAGTTCACTAATAGTTTCATTTTAAAAGGTAAATATAGGAACCACAGAGAAGAGTTAGATCTGTGGTTCTTTTTGACGAATTAAATATTGTTTTGTTTATATATTGTAAATAATTAATAACAAAATATATGGTAATTAGTGGTGTTGAATGGTAAACTACTATTTGTGAATGATTTAATATTAGTTAGCATCATGAGCAAACAGTGAGCGTTGAGTTATGTTTAGCAATTTTTAAAAGCTAAAGATAGAAGGCTTGGGAAACAGTCGGAAAGGTCAGCCTTGTTATTCCAGTCAGAGCTAAACGAGCCTACTACGCTTTTAATATTATCTAGCTTTGTAGGCTAATCCCTCGGAAAAAAGATAAATTAGGAATGTGACAAAAAGCACCACAGTCCTAATTTCCTATTTTTCAGTCGGGATTGAACGAGCCTACTACGCTTTTGATGTTATCTAGCTTTGTAGGCTAGCTCTTCGGGAAAAAGATAAATTAAGAATGTGGGAAAAGCACCACAGTCTTAATTTCCTATTTTCCAGTCAAAGCTGAACGAGCCTACTACGCTTTTAAATTTAGGAGGAATGAGAAATGGTGGAAAAAGTGTCAGATAGTAGAAGAATTACAATTGTTATCTCTATATTTGTAGTTTTACTTGGGATTGGTACGTTTGGGGACTTAGCAATCTCAAATGCAGTGATGAGTCAAAATTCATACATTGCAACATTTTTACAAAACTATGCCTGCTTTCCAGTAGGTGTTGTGATCATGATGAGTGGGGAAATCATCATGCATCATGCGGTTCGCTCGAGTCAACCTGTGATTGCTAAGTTCTTGATTGTTGTGGCGGGAACAGGTCTTTCTTTATATGGAATATGGTATTATTTGAAATTTGCTATTCAGTATACCTTGTCATCGATTCAAAATCTAGAACACAATCGTCCAATCGGTCAAGCTAATAATGATGGGGGAGTGAATCCAACCCTACCAACATTTATCAATATTATTATTTGTTTAGCTGTTTTTGCAGTAGCGACGTTGATTATTCAAAAATGGTTAAGTCATAAAACGGCAGAAGAGCTTAGTCGCTTAATGCGTGTGGCGATTTTGGGAATTGCCTTGGCATTTGTTTATCTCATGTGTGTAGAGGAAATCAAAATTATGTGGGGGCGTGTTCGTCCATACGAGCTAAATGCTGTTCAAGATAATTTTACGCCATGGTACAAAATGAATGGACCAACTGGACATAAGTCGTTTCCATCAGGCCATTCTTGTGAAAGTATGTTTGCACTTTTCTTTCCATTGTATGCTAGCCCTAAAAATACCAAATTACGGAAAAGATTGCTGATTTTTGGTGTAACTTGGGGTGCGATTACAGCTATTAGCAGAGTTCTTTTAGGTTGTCATTTTTTTAGTGATGCAACGATGGGGGCGTTCATTATTATTTTCCTTGTTTTCGTCGGAACGAGATGTGCAAAATTAAAGCTAGTAAAGTAAAAGAGGATTGAATTAAAATAAGTTGAAACCTGAAATAACTAACGGTCGACGTTAGTTATTTCAGGTTTTTTAGTCTGGTACAATTTGTGTGAACAATAGTGTGGCCAAAATCAATATATTTATGAATGAAAGTAAGAAGCTGATTCTTTGAAAAGTAGCGACAAGTCTTGTCACAAAGAGAATCATAATGGATAATAGAGAGTGGAAAATGAGTCAAATATAAAAGGAGTGTTTGAAGATGAAGAAGATATTGGTTGGGGGAAGTTTAGTTTTAAGTGTTTTGTTGGTTATAGGATGCTCAAATGAAAAAGGGACCACTTCAACGATTAGTGAAACTATTAATACGACGACTAACAAAAAACAAGCAGAATATGATTCAGCAATGGCCAAAGGAAAAGAAGCGATTGTCGATAAAGATATATCCAAAGCAATTGCGGCATTTCAATTAGCGTTAGAATACGATAAAGATAGCGCGGAAGCTAAACAGCTAGTAGAAGAAGTGAAACTTTACCAAAAAGCAATATCGTTAAAAGATGAGAAAGAATATACTAAGGCATTGAAAGAATTATCAGTATTGACTGGAGCTAAAAAAGGCTCCAAGATTCTTAAACAATATGGTCAAGAATTGACTGAAAAGATAAATAAGGAACGAGTCAAAGAACAGGTAGAAAGTAAAAAAGAATCAGAACAAACGAAAGAAACAACGGAACCCTCTGAAACAAAAAAAACTTCAACTCCACCAGTGGTTGAACCCAAAACGCTGTGGAATCTCCAAAAAAGATTAGAGCTACTTACATTTATGCAAAGTTGGGGCGATGTGATGGGGCAATCGTATATAGAATATTCCCCGGAATTTGAGGCAAATTGGTACGGGTATTATTTCCCAAGTGTATTATCGAGGAATAATATAGCTGTTGGGGGGAATCAAGCAATTTTACAATGGTCTGACAATGGAGCGATTAGTAATGTGTATAATGTTGTGGCTATCTACTCAGATATTGCGACAACTGATAAATTAGAGAGACACCTATACCTGTTTACAATTTTAAATGGTCAACCTGTAGTTTTAGTGACAATGCAAAATCAAGGGAATGCGGAAAACATGATTTACTTTAAAGAGACTCAAAATGCTGATTTGATTAATGGTTTTGCTGAAATTGTAGGAAAATAATGATACTAGCTGACTGTTAAGTGAACATAGCTAAAGTTGTTTAGGTTCTAGTTATAAAGCTCATTGAAGTTTATAACTAGAACCTTTTTTTATTCATTTAAAGGTTTACTCAAAATTAACGAAATCTATACGAGGATCATACACCAACTCAACAATTCTTTTCTACAATTTAATGTAGAGAGGAGGTTCATTAATGAACTTTATAAAAGAAAAAAGAGAATTGTCTATAGTTGCATGTTTAGGAATATTATTGTTGATCGGTGGTATCTGGGACAAACAAATCAGTCAGGGAATAATGAATCAAGGATCTTTATTTGGCACATTCTTTCAAAATTATGGGTTGATTTTTCCAGGAATTATTCTATTTATGTCTACTCAAATTTTTATTTATTATGCTAAAAAAAGTAATTTACCAGGATTTGGTAAGGGGAGTATCTATTTTATTGCTATTATTGCTGGGCTATATCAAATTTGGCAAATGATCAAAATCATGCTTTTTTATACCGTTACATCCTTAAATAATCGTCAACAGAATCAGCCGTTAGGAGCCGCTAATAATGATGGTGGTGGAGCAATGAGTTTTCCAAATTGGTTCTTTCCAGCTCTCGTTATTCTTTCAGTGCTTACGTTTGCGGTGGGCTGTATGTTGTGTAATCGTTGGCTAAAAGGAAAAAATCGGCAGGAACTGAATGGCTTGGTTTTGATTGGTTTGGGCGCAATTGTGGCAGTTTATGCTGCTAATACCATAGTAGATGTGATGAAAACTTTTTGGGGTAGATTCCGTCCTTACGAATTGCAAAGTAATTGGGCAGAGTACACAAATTGGTGGAGTATCAATGGAGCGAATGGTCATAAATCATTTCCTTCAGGACATTCAGAACAAGCTTGGTTAGCTTTATACTTACCACTTTTTGTTGATCCTTTGAAGAAAAAGAAACGCCAGATAATTATGATTTTAGCAAGTGTATTCGGTTGCTTCGTTGCTTTTTCTAGAGTGCGGATCGGCGCACATTTTTTGAGTGATGTAGCAGTTGGTTCTGTGATTGCTATTTTTGTGATTTATGTAGTTTCTCGTCTTTTAAATCAACGGTTAGACGGGGAATCTTTATCAGAATAATATCGTTGTTAATAGTGAAATGGCAGGTTTTTTTAATGAAAAAAGCTTGTCATTTTTTTATTTAGGTTAAATATTGTAGAGGGGTTACAGTTAGTACCCTTTGTATTTACTTATTCCATTTTTTATTATATGATTGAACACGTTGTTTAAGTAATACATCGCAATTTTACGAACAGTTTATTGTTCATATTTTAGCTAGCTACACAGGCTAGTCTCTCGGAAAAAAGATAAAATCTGCTTGTGACAAAAAGCGTCACAAACCTATTTTCCTATTTTTCTGTCGAGGCTAAACGAGCCTGCTACGCTTTTAAATTTTAGGAGGATAACAAGTGAAAGAAAAAATTATTTCTTATTTTGAGATCGACAAATTAAATACGACTGTTAAGCGTGAATTTCTAGCTGGTTTTACAACGTTTATTTCAATGGCGTATATTCTATTTGTTAATCCAACAGTTTTAGGGGCTTCAGGAATGGATGAGGGCGCAGTTTTTACTGCAACAGCTTTAGCTAGTGCTTTAGGTTGTATATTGATGGGAATTTTTGCTAAATATCCGATCGCAACAGCACCAGCACTAGGAATCAATGCCTTTTTTGCTTATTCTGTTTGTGTCGGGATGGGTGTTCCTTGGGAAACAGCGTTAGCAGGAGTTTTTGTTGCATCTCTGATTTTTATTTTGATTACCATATTTAAATTACGTGAATTGATCATTGATGCCATACCAGCAGATTTAAAATACGCTATCTCTGGCGGAATCGGTCTGTTCATCGCGTTTCTAGGTCTAAGTGAAGGTGGGATCATTGTTTCTAATGAGTCAACACTAGTTGCTTTAGGACCATTGAACATTGGATCGACTTGGCTGACTATTTTTGGTTTAGCTGTTACAGCGATTTTAGTAGTGCGCCGTGTTCCAGGAGGTATTTTTATTGGAATGACTGCAACGACTATTTTAGGATTGATCACAGGCTTGATTCAAACGCCTGATAAAATCGTCTCAGCAGCACCAAGTCTTAAACCAACCTTTTTAGTTGCGTTAAAACATGTGGGGGATATCAACTCTTTACAATTATGGGTAGTTGTTTTGACCTTCCTATTAGTCACGTTTTTTGATACAGCTGGAACTCTTGTTGGATTAGCTAACCAAGCTGGTTTTATGAAAGACAACAAAATGCCGCGAGTTGGTAAAGCGTTAGCCGCTGACTCAACCGCTATGCTGGCAGGATCACTTTTAGGAACATCTCCTGTGGGTGCATATGTAGAGTCATCAGCAGGAATCGCTGTAGGTGGACGTTCTGGATTAACAGCGGTAACGACAGGTCTATTTTTCATTGTCGGCTTGTTCTTCTCTCCATTACTTTCAGTAGTAACGTCTCAAGTAACCGCGCCAGCATTGATTATCGTCGGTGTTTTGATGGCTCAATCACTTAGTCAAATTAAATGGAAAGAAATGGAAATTGCGATTCCTTCTTTCTTAATTTTATTGGGTATGCCTTTAACTTACAGTATTTCTGATGGAATCGCTCTTGGTTTTATCTTCTATCCGATCACAATGATCGCTGCTAAAAGAGGCAAAGAAGTATCACCGATTATGTATGGCTTATTCTTTGTTTTTGTAGGGTTTATGTGGATTTTGAACGTTAATTAACAAAAGCTAGGAAAAAACTCTACGAGTCATGTTCCAGCCTCAAGGAATCCGAATAAACGGTCGGCGCAGAGGTAACTCCCTCTTAGTTAGTGGAGTTATTTCTGGCCCAACTTATTACTTTTATCTGTAAGTTTCTTAAAACTTTGACTTTTATCCTAAAAACAAGCAAAATATAAATAGTTGCAGAGAATAAGAGATAAGGGATGATGGAATGGAAACACCTCTTATACCACAATGGCTAGAGTACAAAAAAAAGCAGTCCATGGTGGAAAAAAATTTAGAAGAAATGCTAAAGAAAAATAGTCATCTTACAACAAGTGAATATTATGCATTATATCAATTAAAGCAAAATGGCTGTCATATGCGCCTGAATGATTTAGGGAGCTATTTGTGTTTAAGTCAAAGTGCCTTGTCTCGGTTGATCAATCGCCTAGAAGATAGAACCCCGAATGTGATTCAAAGAAAAATTTGCTCGGATGATAAACGTGGTGTATACATAGATTTGACAGATGATGGCGCTAAATTATTGGCCTCGATCGAGTATAAAGTAGAGGCTATTTTAAAAGAGCACTTTATTTAAAAGACTAAAGAGTTGCTTTTTAGTCTTTTATTCTTTATTATATAAATAGTTGCATGTGCATGCATGTTGAAGGGGAGGAAAACTGATGAATAACATAGATACAGGTTTAACGTTTAAAAGAGGACTGCACTTAAAAAATAGATTAGTTGTTGCACCCATGACGACAAAAATGTCATTTTTTGATGGTGTTGTAACAAATGATGAAATTGACTACTATGCCTTACGAACTGGTGAAGTAGGGGCTTTTATCACCGCTGCCGCAAATGTTCATGAAGGTGGTAAAGGCTGGGATGGTGAGTTAGGTGTTTATGACGATCGGTTTATTCCCGGCCTTGCTAAATTAGCTGCTGCCATTAAAAAAAATCACACAAGAGCGATTCTACAGATTTTTCACGCTGGTCGTATGACGGATTCTGAAGTGTTACATGGAGTTCAACCTGTCGCACCAAGTGCTATTGCGGCTGAACGTCCAGGTGCACAAACGCCAAGAGAGTTAACGGAAGCAGAGATAATCGAAATCTTAGAAAGCTTCAAACAAGCAACGGAACGTGCCATCAAAGCAGGTTTTGATGGTGTAGAAATTCATGGTGCTAATACCTATTTGATCCAACAATTCTTTTCTCCTCATTCTAATAGACGGACAGATGAATGGGGCGGATCGTTAGAGAAAAGAGTTAAATTTATCAATGACTTGGTTGATGGTGTTACAGCAGTTGTTGATCAATCAGGCGTCAAGAACTTTGTTGTAGGTTATCGTTTTTCACCAGAGGAATATGAAAATCCAGGGATTCGTTTAAGCGATACGTTATTTTTAGTAGATCAATTGTCTAATAAACCGTTAGATTATTTACATTTGTCAATGAGTAATTATAGAAATCATTCTGTTAGTGACGAGTTTAAAGGAAAACCGATTATCGAGTATATCAAAGAAACGATCAATGATCGACTTCCCCTGATTGGTGTAGGGGATATCAGAACAGGTGCTGATGCAAAAGAAGTATTGGCAACAGCTGATTTAGCGGCTGTTGGTCGTGCAATATTGATCGATCCACATTGGGCACAAAAAGTGCTAGATGAACAAGATCATTTAATAAGAACAGAACTTTCTCATTATGATCGAGATGAATTACGAATCAGTAATGGCGTTTGGGGATTTTTAGAAGGAATGATGCCTGAGCGTCTGAAATAAAAAGAGAATCAGCTAGTTGATTAAAGGAGTTGTATAGGAGGAAATCCCTTCTATACGGCTTTTTTTGTAAAAGAGCTAGAGAATCAAGCCTAGTTTGTGTTATTATTTTGAACTAAAGGAGGAGAGAAATTGAGTGTAGTAAAGTATAAAAGTCAAGAGACAGATTTTTATGAACAAACCCTTCAACTTAGAAATAAAGTTTTACGGCTACCTTTAGGTAAAAATATTTTTGTGGAAGATCTGACAATTGAAAAAGAGAATGATTTTTACGGCTGGGAGAAAGAACATCAGATTATTGCGACACTGAGTACTTATCTAAAAGAGGACAGAACGATTCAGCTAACAGCTTTTGCAGTTGAACCGATCTATCAAAATCAAGGCTACGGGAAAAAGTTGGTTGAATTTCTTCTAGAAGACCTGAGCAAAAAAGGATATGAAAGAGTAGATGTTTCAGCTCGTTCAAGTGCAAAGGGATTTTATGAAAAGTGTGGCTTTAAGGCGATTGGGGAGCCTGTAGTGAATGAAACTTTAGGCATAAAAGACTATTTAATGACAAGGACAATTAATGCCTCCTTTTAATAAATAGAAACAGTGAAAATATGTTGTTTATTATTGGAAACTTTAGTACAATTTCATTATAAAGAAAAATATTTTTTTGCGCTAAAAAATTATTAGGAGGTTGTGTGAAATGAGTGGAAAATATCTAAATTATGTAGGCGAAATTATTACAGATGTGGAATACCACGGTTTAGGAGAACCAGAAGGTTTTCTAGAAGTACACATGGATGTTGAGTTGCCGTTTCGTTTGTATTGTAGAACGGGAGAACAAGATTGGGAAGAAGTTGCAGAATCAGAACGGTTAGCACTGATCGATCAATTACGAGATAAGAAATCCAAATACTCTAAAAGCGATTATCGGTTTTATACATTGGACTTTTACCTAGCAAGCTTAGGTGGACTATAATTTGTAAAAAGGAATGAAAGCGTTTAATTTTCCTTCTCTGTAAAACAATACGATGATAGAAAGCTACTTGCAAAAACGACAAGTGGTTTTCTATTTTTATTTACTTTGAAACACAAGAATAGGTACAATAGAGTCAGAAGATTACATCAAAAAGTGGAGGTGCAGCATAATGGCAGTCAAAATAGAACGGGTAGCAACAACTCATCCAGATTTATTGTATTTAATCCAAGAATTAAATCATTTTTTTAATGAAGAATGGGGGACAGAGGTAGCGCAAGGATATCAAAATCATCACAATTTAGCTGAAATGGTATGTGCAGTTGTGGCTTATGATGATCAAGTTGCAGTTGGCTGCGGTTGTTGGAAACTGTTGGATGAACAGACACCAGAAATTAAACGAATGTATGTACAACAAACGAGCCGCGGTAACGGGGCAGCTAGTGAAATCATCCAAGCATTAGAGGCAGATATACTAGAAAAAGGCTATCAGCAAGCTGTTTTAGAAACGGGAAAAGATATGACAGGTGCTATTCGATTCTACGAACGACACGGCTATCACATCATTCCAAATTATGGTGAGTTTATTGGTGATGCGTTATGTATTTGTATGAAGAAAACAATAAAAACAGCTAAGTAAGAAGATGAGCAGAAAAAAAGTGACTAGGCTATCACTCTAGGAGCTATAACCCAGTCACTTAAAATTCGAATAGACGGTGGAAACAGAGGCAGCACTTTCTTATTTCTCAGGGCTTAACGCCTTTTTCACCCTCTTTTTAAAAAGGCTAATTATATTGAATAGTTAATCGTTAGTAAGGTTATATAGGCAATACACTCCTAATAATGAATACTAAACAAACTAAGATCATAGAGACTGTAAACCACTTATATTGAGTTAATAAAGCAATATATTCGCGAATAAGAGCAGTTGGAAGAAAATATAGAGCAGTTGGGGCACCCACGCCTTCTGCTTTTAAATGAGCTTTTCTAGCGTATAAGGCTCCTCGCAAAACATGATAATTATTTGTTGAGAAGAGAATCGTCGGAGCTTGGTCTTTATTTTTCCAGTCTTCAAAAATAATTTTTTTTGAAAAAGCCATATTTTCAAAGGTTGTTGTCGATTGATCCTCCATTAAAATATGAACATCTGGTATTTGCTGTGATAGCAAATATTTTTTCATGGCAAAGGCTTCCGAAACCGGTTCATCTGCTCCTTGGCCACCACTAACAACAATTTTGGCAGTTGGATTTTTATGATAATACTCGATTGCTTTATCCAATCTACTTTTAAGCAGTGGGGGAACTTCCTCACTTCTGATACCAGAACCTAAGGTGATGATGTAATCAACTTTCTTTTTGATTGGAATCATTTGATACATCCATGAATAAAATAAATAACAAGTGAACAGAAAAGAAAAGAGCAAATCACTTAATAATAGAAAAAGTAATATTGAAAAAAGCCAGAGCGGAATCTTACTAGAGCCCATAGACAATAAATAGAAAAAAGCTGGTACGGTAATAAGTAGATTGATCCCTAATAGCGCGGAAAGTTTTGCGGTAACGCTGCGACCTTCTTTGGTTTGCATCGTATGTGTGTTAAAAATAAAAAAGGTGCATACGATTAAAAATATCAAGGGAAATAACGTGTAGAAAATAACAGTGAGAAGTTCTGAACTGTTTGTAGAAATTTCACTTATTTTTATCAATCCTACTACAAATAAAGTCAAAATAAGAAACAAGCCGCCAAAGGCAAAGAACATGCCTCCAAAAAAGCTGCGACGTTCCTTTAGTAAAATAAGGCCCCCGATAATAATAAAAATACAAGATATAATAACTAATGGCATTAAACGTTACTCTCCTTCTTCAACTAAATAAGATGGAAAAAAGTCATTCATTTTTCCATCTTATTTAGAAATTTTGCGAGAGTAGTATCAATTTAAAAAGCTTCTGTTCTACCTCTCGTCGTATAGTTGATTCATTTCAACATTATTATAATGGATTAGAACCTTAGATGCATCTGATTTGACTTTTAAGACACCGAGACTAATTGGTGAACCAGTAAACTCATTGTATTGATTATCTGGGAGGATGAACACGCTATTGACATAGGCGGATGATTCACCTAATGTCACATACTCATGTACTTTAGAAGAAAATGCTTTGTCTGCTTCATCTTTAATTAAAGGAGCATTCTCTTTTGAAAATAAAGTTGCTTCATCTTTAGAAATTTGTTTTATTGCGTCAAATGTATACTCATTCTTTTTACTAGTTACTTTTTGAAAGCCATTAAGTGTTGTTATTTTTTTAGCATCAGTTGTATTTAAAACAAGGGTGTTCGAATTTTTTACCCATTTACCATTTACAACGATGGACTTCTCGATATCTCCTTTTTGTGAATTGATTGCATCAGTTACTCTTTTTTCATCTTTATCTAACACAATGATTCCGTAAACAGGTTTATGTTTAACATGATTATAGAGTAAAATTCCCCCTACAGATAGAATAATTAGACCTAAAAAAGAAATTAAGATTTTTTTTAACATAAAAAGCTCCTTTGAATATTATTTAACGTTAGTATATAAAAAAAACGAAATTTCTATCATCGATTAATGTGAATAAAAACGAACAATACTGAAAGACAAGCAGAATTTTTTGCAATTAAATAGTTTAAAGAATGTCTATAGCTTGCTTTTAAACACAATAAATCTATAATATTTATGAGGTGTTAACTTAAGAATAGGGGGAACGGGTGTGGGAAAAAATACATTTAGTATAACGATACCTGAAAAAATAGTAGAAGAATTTCATTTAGAAAACGAAGATGAAGTGACGGTAAGTATCAAGGATCAAAAAATAGTGATTGAACCAAAAAAGAAAGCACCAGGGAATCAAACCCTTTCATTAAGATGGTTTTTGATTCCGACAACGGTGATCAGCCTTTTATTTTTAGGGTACTTATTTTATACTGACAAAACCCAAATTGCGTTAGTAGGGGCATATTCAATTGCGAACTTTGTGCTGTCATTTGGGGTGTTAAGTGGCGTCTTTAGCTTCTTACTCTTTTTTATTAAAGGAAAAAGAGCTCAAGTCACAACGAAATCAAAGGATATTTACTGGCGAAATTTTCCTACGATTTTACTGTCATTTATTGTTATTTTAGTTTTTGCATTACTTGTTTTTTTCAAAGTGATTGGACTTGTTTTTATTGGTGCAACATTTGACCGTTATACAGCAACACTGCTATTTTTTGTTTTTGTTGGTTTAGTCAATTATTTTATGATTTATTCAGCGTTGTCGATTACACCAGCTAAACTGACAAATCTATTGATTTTCGTGATTATTGGTGGTGTTCTACTGGCGATGATCACAAATAAAGATTATCAATGGTGGCAATTTAACTTTAGCTTTTTAGGAACGATTGAAGCGAAAAGTAGTTGGCAATTTAATTTAACGCTGATGTTTTCTTCCTTACTGATGGTAGCGTTGATTGATGGATTATTTGTAGAGTTGCAAAAAGCGATCCCCCATAGTAAACGATTGACGATCTTAAGAGTTTTACTGACATTAACAGCGCTAGATCTTGGGGCTGTCGGATTATTTCCTTACACTGAAACGGGGCCTTTTCAAGGCGTTCACAATCAAGTAGCTGGTTATTTAGTGTATTTGATCGTTATTTTGATTGTAGGGATCAAATGGCTATTGCCGAATGTAACGAAAGAGTTTTTGTCGATTTCTTATATGATCGCAGCGACCTTAGTTGTGGTTGTTGTGCTATTTCAATGGACGAGTTATCTCTCATTGACAGCATTTGAGTTATTATCATTTATGTTGGCATTTAGCTGGATCGTTTTATTACTCCAAAATCTACAGAAAATGGCACAAAATATCAATAATACCTTTGAAGTGAAGGTGAAACTAGCTTCAGAAAAACAAGAAGAGCAAGAGTGAATAAATAGGTTAAAGTTAAGCTGGAAAGTTCAACTTTAACCTATTTATGTTGATCAAGGTAACGAGACATCAGTTCCATGTGGTGCATTACAGCCGCTTTTCTCATCACGCCCATACCAGGAAATTTTTCTTTCGAAACTGATTCAAGTAATAATTCAATCCCAAATGTTACATGCTCACCATACAATCTGTTCCCCCAATCACTCACCTCAGCCATGAGTTCAAAGAACTGATCTTTTTGACTCGGAGCATCTTCGCTTGAAAGAAAATGATGGATTCGCAATTGATCATGTTCAAAATAGACAAGATGGAGGCTTAAGATTTTTGAAGGATAACTATGTTCATAATAAATGCGACTATCAATAGAAAAATCACTAAAGCCAATAAAACCGCTTTTTTGAAAGGTTAAATGAGTATCAGAAAAAAATTCATCCGGACATTCTTGATAAAAACTTGTTTTAGGCAGTCTAGTAAAAACATCTTGTGAAAGAATTTTAGCGCCTTTGACTTTTTGCAGCAAACGAAATTCTTGTGGTAGTAGGACCTTTATTTGATTAGATTGCCAATCGCTTTGAAGGGCTGGCGTTGCATTATTGATCACAAATAATTGGGATTCTGTACTTAAGGTTTCGATAGGCTGTTCTACGATCATCGCTTTATCTAAGGACAAAGAATGTAGATAGAGCAGTCCGTCTTCAGTCAGGAAATCACCTGCTTGAGGATTTTGAATAAGATAAAAAGGGTGATTTTCTTTTTGAAACAAGCGAATAAATTTTTTTAACGCATTAGAATTTTTCACTGGTTCAATGATCGGCAAGATCTTATTAGATAAACGATGTTGTTCTACCAAGGTTGTCAAAGCCAATAAATCAAATTGTTTCCCTCGAAAATAAGGATAATACATTATTTTCCCTCCAAAAGACGCTGTTCTAGCTCAAAATAAGCCTCACGAGTTGCATCCAATTCATTTTTTAACGCTTCGACTGCTTGATCACAAATATCATCAACGAAGCGATCATAGAAATTGATACCTCCGCCAAATAAGTCATAATCTGGTTGTCTTTTTTTTAGCTCTTTATAGAGTTGATCTGTTGAAAATACTCGTAAACCGCGAGCGGTTTGTTTGGCTTTGCCGACTTCACGAGCCTGGGCTGTAATCAAGCGGAAAAGTAGTTCTTGTTCATTGACCAAAAGTTCTTGCCGTTGTGGCTTTTTTTCGATCGTAAAATAGCCAGGTAGCATTTGATCTTTGGTTGAAAGGTATTGATGATAAACCATCACACCGACGTGCTTAGGGATATCTTCTTTAATTTTGGCAAAAAGAGCTTCTGGTAAGACAAAATAGTTATAGTTACCAATAAATGAAAGTTTGGCCTTTGAGCGGAAATCGGCTGTGCTAACTTTTAACTCATAACAACGCCATTCAAATTGTTTTTCTGCAGTCAAGCGGCAACTTAGCGTATCAACAATTCCTTGGTCGTCTGGCATAGTCACTTCTTCTACTACGATATCGCCATTTTCCCGACAATAATAATAAAGAACCTCTTCCATTTGGGTGGTTAATGATGTTTTCATTGTTAACTCCTTTATTCTTTTCTTATACTATAAAACGTATGTTCGTAAAAATAAAGTGTTTTTTCTTTTCTACTCGTTAAAAAGCAGAAATTTAAATCAGTAATAGGGAAAGTTTATCCCGATTTTAATTCTGAATTTTATAGAAAATATTTTTTAATTATTTATTATTATAGTTTCTTGAAAATAAAATCTAGTATTTTTAGTAAAAGAATCGGCTGTTTATAGATAATTCAGTTATTTTTTAAGGATAACGGTATATATGTTTTTATTTTTTGTTAAAATGTAAAAAAATAATCATAATAAAGTTTAGAAAAGTATATTATATAAATATACAAAAATAGTAAGAAAAAGGAGTTTGTTCATGAAGAAAAGAAAGTTACATATATTTATGCTTGCAGTATTACTTACACAAAGCTTTGGTTCGACCGTAAGTGCTTTTGCAACAACGACTACTAACATAGATCAAAATTCCCCGACTGAACAATCAGCTGACACATCTGTAGAAGAAACCTCCGAAACTAACTTATCAAGTGAATTTGTAGAACCGCTAATTGAAAATCTTGATAAAGCCACTGAAGAAGCCACTAAAACAAATGAAAGTGACAGAGAGCAGGAGGCTAGCTCGCCTGCTTCAACTGAACAGTCAACAACAGAGAGCACAGCGATTCCAAAAACAAAAGAAACGACGCTTGGTGCAGCGATTGAGGATGAAATCTTAGCCAATATGACCATTACCAATATGGAAGGTGTGGAGTATAGTCAAAGTACCTTAAACCGAGTGTTGAATACAACTCCTGTAACGGCAAAATTGAATTTTGTGATCAAAGATAAGGACTATGCGCCTGGTTCAGTTTATACGATGACCTTACCTGATAACTTAGGTTATTCCAATGTTGGTGGAGAAGTAGCGAACGTTGGCGCAACTTGGGCAGTCGATGCCAAAAGCCAAACACTGACGATTACCTTTAATCAACGTGTTACGGATACTCAATTTAATTTAGAGTTGAAAAGCTATGTATTCACTGAGACAAAACCCTTAGTGACGATCCAAACAGCTGGTCAAACGACAAATAAATATAATTTTGACTTGTATGAAGAAGTCGCGCCAATCAAATATGAAGAAACAACGAATAATTTCGGAATCAAAGGGAACATCTATTACAATCTAGATAGAGCTTTATCTGGCAGTCAAAATTTAGAGTTAGCGACATCAGATATACCTGGAGCAAAATTTTATAACACTTCTAAAGAACAAATTGGTGTTTTCTCATACGATGTTGATATCAACGGAAATGTACTGCCAGAGTCAAAGCAGACCTTATCGAAAGATGTAGACTACACAATCAATGAGGACGTCGCTAATCGAAGCTCAATCACCATTACAAATATGGACCAACAAAAAGCCTATGCTTTATCTGTGGATCGCACGATGGCTTTAGAAAATGTCTCAAATTATTCGTATAGTTTTTACAATCAATATCCTACGACTAAATTAGGATCTGTCAGTATAAACCGCTCAACTGCGCCATATGGTGGTCTAGAGTTTACGGCCAAAACGAGTAAAGATCAAAAATCATTAAAAGAACTAAGCCTAGGATCGTTACAAGGAGCTAATTTTCAAGAAAAAGGAAATTATTATCTTTATATTTACAATATTCCTACACAAACTAAAGTAGGGGAACAAATTGTTTTAGAAAGTAAAAATGGCCAAACAATCAATGATTATACATTTTCAGCGTATACGGCTGATTACCAAACAGCTCAAATCACGGATTATTTTGACATCAAGAAAGAAAATAATAAATTAACATTAACTGCAACGAAAGATAGCGTTTTGAAAATCAGTGTAAATAAGCTAATGATTCCATTTGATCAAAAAGATATTGATATTGCGCTGAGTACGCCTGTCGTCAATAGCGGTAAGGAGATAATGTTTGTATCTGACCAATACTTGCAGCCAATTTCGATCATTAATCCGAATAATGCGGAAACGGCCTGGGGAAATTATGACAGTAATGGTGCTTATTCTGGCGATACAACGATCGCAATTGCTGGTAGCAGCAAAACACCTGTAAAGAATGCGACAATCAAAATCGAACATCCAAATTACTTACAATTAAGAGCGCCTAAAGGGGTATACGATTATTACAAGCTGGATAAAGACTACACGATAACAGCAGTTGAAGGCGGTAGCTTGATAAAATTTTCAACACCAGTCACTCATTCATTCAATCTGGATCTAGGGTTTAATTATGTGCCTGATAGTCTAGAAAAAAGTAAAAGTATTCCAATCGATACGCTTCCAGTCGTGTTAAGTGCCGATGACTATGAAACAGTTAATACAACCGTTAGAACTGGTAGAAAAATGTATTCAGAGCGAACGTTACAGGCAAGCAAAAATCAATTTTTAGTCAATGCAAGAAATGATTCGTTTGACTCCTTAAGTATCTCAACGAAGATTCCTGCTGGAGCAGATGTAGTGTTTGATATTTATGATGTTTCAAATGATCAAGTGGATTCTATTTATCCACAATATTGGGATCGTGGGTACTACTTTGATAAACCATTAGATCCTACCAGCGCAGCGTATCCAAAAATCACCTTTGACGAAGCTGCAAACAGTTATCAATTTGATTTCGGTAAAACATCGAAACGCTATATTATTGAATATAAATATGCCAATGGCTGGATCGATACCAAAACGATCAATGTGACTGGAAGCGCGGCAGAACCATTATATGGAAATCAAGAAATGACAGCCTCAGTTTCAGTAAACAATGAAGGCGCAGAAATTCTATCTGCTACTCAGACAAGCCATGAATCATTAAAAAATGTAACAAAAAATGAAGTGAAAACAAAAAATATTAATAATGGAACACGTAAAGTTAAAAATCCAACCTTTGATATCACAACCAAAGGGACGACCAATGCTGGCATCGATTTAAATTCAATCACGATAGCAGATGTTCCACAAGATTCCTATACTATCAAGCAAACAGCAACCGGTGCTCAAATTATTTTTGCAGATTATACGTTAACACAAGATATTACCATTACTTACAATACAGTATCTAAAAATGCTGGACAAATTTATACGGAAACCATTATCAAAGCGGATAATCTAGATCAAATGACTGAAACTCGTAGAACAGCCACAACAACGCCACTTGTTTTGAGATTTTCTGATGGAGATGCAGAAGGAGTCGTATATTTGGCTCAAGCACAATTTCACACGTATAATGAGAGTAATCAAGCGATAAACATTCCTCATGTTTCATTTGAATTAATTGATAATGTGACGCAAAATCGCAGTGAGTTTACTACAGATGAAAACGGCAAATATAATTTTGATGCGATCATGTCTGGAGAATATACCTTAAAAGTAGTGGGTATTCCAGAAGGCTATACGATGGCACAGGAATATATCGATGGGAAAAAGATCAAAATAGGCAAAGATACGAATCAGATCGAAGTTCCACTTAAAGAAAAGAAAGCAGATCAAACAAGTGTCAGCGTAAAAAATTCAACTATTTATGTTGGGACAAATTGGAACGCAGAAGATAACTTTATCGGAGCTAAAGATCAAGACGGAAATGCCGTTGCATTTGACCAAATTACGGTAAGTGGAACAGTCGATACCACAAAAATTGGTGATTATGAAGTAACCTATCATAATCAGGACAAAGAAGCCCAAGCCATCATTTCTGTTAGTGCAAAAGACGAAACGCTAGCTGTCAAAGATTCTACCATCTATGTGGGAGATACATGGCAAGCGATAGATAATTTTGTATCTGCGACAGATGAAAAGGGTCAAGACGTTCCGTTTGAAAAGCTAACTGTTTCTGGAACAGTCGATACGAAGACGGCAGGTACTTATGAAGTAACATACAGTTTCAATGAATTAAAGGAAACCGCTAAAATCACTGTACTAGCCAATCAAACAGCTGTTCAAGGAAAAGATTCAACAATCTCTGTTGGAACAAACTGGACCCCAGCCGATAACTTCGTTGAAGCAACAGATAAAACAGGAAAACCTGTTGCATTTGACCAAATTACGGTCACTGGAAGTGTTGATACAGCTAAAATTGGTGATTATAACGTCACATATAAAAACCAAGGAAAGGAAGATACTATCGTCGTCCATGTTGTTGCGGAACAAGCAACACTTGCTGTGAAAGATTCAACCATATATGTGGGAGATACCTGGCAGCCAGCTGACAATTTTATAGCCGCAACAGATGAAACAGGCAAAACAATTTCAATTCAAAATATCATTGTCACAGGAAATGTAGATACAACAAAAGCAGGTATTTATGAAGTTGTTTATGGATCAGGAACCTTAAAAGAAAGGGCAAAAATCACAGTAAAAGCTGACCAATCATCACTAGTTGTAAAAGATTCAACGATATATGTAGGTGACGATTGGAAGAGCGCCGATAACTTTGTATCAGCCACAGATCGAGACGGAAAAGCTATTTCTTTTGAAGATGTAGAAGTCAATGGAACAGTTGAAACCAAAGAAAAAGGAGAACAGCAAGTCGTTTACGCAGTTCAAACCAATCAAGAAGTAAAACAAAGTAAGACTAAACAAGCGAACCAAACTGAAAAGAAATTAACAGCTACAGCAACGATCACAGTACTTGAAAAAAATGCACCAAAAACCAATCAAACAACGAAGAATCAAACACATATTTCTAAGCCAGATAAACAAGGGAATTACCCTAAAACAGGTGAGAAAATCAACCATTATCTAAGTTTGATCGGCCTCTTATCTGTATCGCTCACACTCATTGGTGTGATGCGAGTAAGGAAACGAAGAACAGATTAATTGAACGCTAAGGTAAATTAAGGCTTGAACAGAAGCAGTACATTATATGCTTCTGTTTAGCCTTTATTCACTGGGATGAAACGGTTGGAGGCGTAAGCATAAGTGAAAAATAAACCATTGATATTAGGAACAGCACTACTATTTTCATCAGCACTTTTTTTACAAGCAGAAACGCTTTATGGAAAAGAAGCAACGACTCCTGGGAAATATAAAATGACCTATGAGGTAGATGGCAAAGTAGAGACGGTCATAGTTGAAGTCAAAGAAAATCAAACAGAGCTTCTCTTGAAAGATATCATCATCAAACAAAATGCAACATGGTCTCCAATAGATAACGTGGTTTCACTAAAAGGAAAAGACGGACAACCACTGAACTTGAACCAACTAATGATCAAAAATAATGTCAATACACAAGAAATAGGCACTTATTTTGTCAGATTTTCATATGAAGATGAGGTTGCAATAGCAAAAGTAACGGTCAATCCTTTTACTAGTTCAGATTTAAAAGAAAGAAGAGTGAATCAGACTTCCCCAAATGACTCTAAAACAAAAATCATGTTGAATGACGAACTACTAAAAGAACAACCAAACAAAATAACAATGAACACAAACACTTCTGGAGGAGCGGATCAGCAAGGTTCCACAGACTTTGGAAATATGTTGAGTTTCCTATCAGGTACGCTTCTGTATGGAACAAGGAGAGTATAAATGGATTTTCTGCTATTAGACGATCGAACGAATTTAAAACTATCCATCATCCGAAAGTTAGAGCAACAATATTCATTTTCGGAGCGCAAAGATGTTTTATGTGAAGAACTAAATATCTCCCAATACTTATTAGAACGTAGCGTCACAGAAATAAATGAAGACTTGAAACAGTTTGAACTGATCGATGATATGGAGTTGGTCGAACAAAGCAGTGAAATCATTCTTTTCCAAGATGCACAAGTATCATCAAGTGTTGTGGAGGAAAAATATTTAAAAGACTCACTGGAGTTTACATTGTTGCAAACCATATTTTTTAATCAGTTTACGTCAATTAAAAAATATGGAGAAAAACATGGGATGAGCCGAACTGTAGTCTATAAAATTGTTGATAGAATTCGAAAAGAACTAGCGCAATATGAGATAAAGTTATCGAAAAATTTTCAGCTAGTTGGGAATGAATGGAAGATTCGTCAGTATTTTAATATGCTCTATTATCGAATTTATAAAGACTCGGATGAACTATACAATCAATCAGATATCCTAGCGGTCCAAGAATTATTTTCTGAGATTAAATTATATTGTGAAGAAGTAAACACGTTATATCTGTTTAAACATTATTTATTGATCACGTTAGAAAGAGTCAAAAGAAAACAGCACTATTTTTTACCTAATAGTTTTAAATCGGTTGAATTTGATCAAAAGAATAAAATCTATCAAACCGTTGCTCAGTGGAGTGAACGCACTTTGAAGGGAACCAATCGCGAAATAGAAGTGGAAATAAGAGGTATCATCAACCAGCTATCCGTTTACAGACTCGAATTTTGTGATCTTGAAAATGATGTGGTCACAGAATATACTGAGCGATTAAAGCAACAATTTCAGATGAATATGCAGTTAAGTGAAATAGGTCCCGAATTTTGTACAAGTGTGAAGATGACCATTTATCAGCACCAATTTATTACACCGTTGATAGATCTTACGCTGCGAGCAATCGATTTGGAGTTTTTTCATGAGCGTTATCCAATCATATTCGAGATGTGCCATACATTTATTTATCAATTGAAAGAAGATGAATTCAAATTTAGCAAAAAATCATTGTTTTTCAATCTGTTACTGGTATTATCGCAGCAATATGACGAAGAAACCGATAAAAATACAATCAATATTTATGTGAACTTTACCCAAGGTGAAAAATACAATCGCTTCATTAAAAATCAGATTCAAATTTTTGACTCTTTTAGCATACATTTTCAGCCAGTCATACGTCCAGATACAGATTTGATTGTCTCTGATTATCTTCCCCAAGTAACTTTTTCGGCACGAAATCTGATTTGGCTGGCGCCGCCAAGAGCCAGTGATTGGCGTAACTTTGGTAATGAGATTGTCCGAATTAATAGAGAGCTACAATTGAATAAAAAAAGAAAGTAGTATCAATAATTATAAGAGGATGGAATAGTAGCGTCTGCTGCTGTTCCATCCTCTTGTTTGGTGTCAGTGGATTGAGTAGATAAGAAAGCTTTGTTCTACTCTTGGTTTCTATATGAATAAGGATCTAGAAAATAATACGATCCACGATTTCAGAGATTATCGTTGTTACCCAGGCATATACATTTCCGTGTTTTTTAAACTTTTTAGCAGTTTTTTCTTGATTCATTGTAAGCCTCCTTTATTTATATCTTAATAATAGAGGAATCCATAATAAAAGAACATCGATAAAGTGTGTTCTTTTATTACATTTTTGAAAGGGGGACTTTATCCAAGCAGCGAATTACTCCAAGTGTATTTACCGCAGATCTGTCTATGTTTGGTAATTTAGTCATCGTTTTTCTTATTGATTTATAACTTACTTAAATGGGTAGCAATAATGAAAATTTTTATTCGTTTTATCTGAATTTGACTATTTTTTCCCAAAATGGTAGAGTAACACCTGAGGAAGGTGTTTCAAATGTACGTATTATATATTTCAACTCTTAGCTCCCTACAACTTATGTTTGATGAAGTGTTGTATGGAGCTTAATCGAGAAGCTTAAGAGCTTTTCTTATTCATCAGTAAATTTAGTATACTAAAAAAATAGCATCTATTTGCTATGTATTTAGTCTGCTTATTTACTGAAGGATATATAGATTAAAAGGCCCTAGACATTTTGTCTGTGGGTCTTTTTTGTATGTTCTTTAGTAAAAATCTAGGAAACCACATGAAAGAGGAAATTAAAATGGAATTATTACAAGTCAAAGATTTAACTTATGCAGTACCTGATAAACAGCTTTATGAAAACAGTTCATTTACGTTAAGAAGTCACGAACATATGGGCATCGTCGGTAAAAATGGTGCAGGAAAAAGTACCTTGTTGAAGATGCTTTTAGGGAACGTTTTACCCGATGCAGGAGCAATCATATGGAATCCAGCTGCTACATTAGGATATTTAGACCAATATGTGGATATGGATCAATCGCTGACGATCAACGAATTTTTAAGATCTGCTTATCAAGAATTATTTGCCACAGAACAAGAAATGTTGAAACTTTATGAGACATATGGTGAAACGGGCGATGACCAATTGTTAACAAGAGCGGCAACCTATCAAGAAAATTTGGAAATGAAGGGATTTTATGAAGTTGAAAATGATATCAGCAAAGCAATCACAGGGCTTGGCATCAGTGATGCTGATCAAACATTAGCTGCATTAAATCGTGGGGATCAAATCAAGGTCATTTTAGCCAAATTACTATTAGAAAAACCATCTGTCTTGATTTTAGACGAGCCTACAAACTATTTAGACCAAGAACATATCGAATGGCTGACAGATTATCTAAATGCATTTGAGAATGCGTTTATCATCGTTTCCCATGATACAGAATTCTTAAGTAACATCGCAACCTGTATCTGTGATATTGATTTTGGTTCGATCAAAAAATACCATAGCAACTACACTGATTTCTTAAAACAAAAAGCCCATTTAGCTGAAGCGTATCAAAGTCAATTTGTAGCACAGCAACGAAAAATCAAAGAAACAGAAGCGTTCATTCAGAAAAATATTGCAGGGATCAAAACAAAAATGGCACAAGGCAGACGAAAACATCTAGAAAAAATGGATCGTTTGAAAGAACCAGAGAAAAAGGTGAAATCTAATTTTTCCTTTAAACTAATGCCTCAAAGTTCGCCTAATGTGATGACAATTGATGAATTAACAGTAGGCTACAAAGAACCGCTTCTTACGGTACGTGATTTACAAGTAAAAAAAGGGGAAAAAATCGTGATCACTGGTGCAGATGGTTTAGGCAAATCGACATTAGTAAAAACACTGCTGTCACTGGTACCAGCAATTTCTGGTAAAGCACAATTTTCACCACAAGTTGTTACTGGTTATCACTCTCAAGAAATTGAGTGGGAAAATACTGAATGGACACCAATTGAAGCATTAGCCAATAAATATACAAGACTTACCTATGAAGATGTCCGTCGCGAATTGGCAAAATGTGGGTTGAAACGAGAAATTGCTTCAAAAAATATTTTTATGCTGAGTGGTGGGGAACAATCAAAAGTGAAATTATGTGATCTGACGATGCAACCAAGCAATTTCCTGATTTTAGATGAACCAACCAATCATTTAGATGTAGATTCAAGAAAAGCCTTGCAAGATGCTATAAAAGCGTTTAGAGGAAGTGTATTGCTGATTTCAAATGATGAACAGTTTTATTCAGGTGTAGCGGATCATGTTTATGCTGTTGCAGATAAACATCTTCTAAAGCAATGAGGTGACCGATAATGGATTTTACTGGAGATGAAAACCATCAAGTCTACCAATTTTCGTGGATGGAGCGAGAACTAAAAAGAGTATCAGAAGATAAGTTGGCTGATCGAATCTTGATTATTGGCAGCGGCGTTTTAGAATGCCAAACAGCTATTAAGCTAGCTAACAAAGGCAAAGAAGTTGTGATCATTGAACACTCGGATGAGCTACTGCCAGATTGTCTAAATTCTCCAATTAGGGCTCAACTTATGAGAAGCTTAGAAAAATTGCTGGTTACATTTTATTTAGAAACAGTTATTATAGATAGTGAAAAAGAGCAGGTTTGCCTTTGTAATAAAGAAGGATTTCAGCTGTACCTAGATATTGATAACATTATTGCTCCTAAAGGCTATGAATATTTTTAATTTCGTTTATAGTTAAAGGAATAAAGCTAAAATGAATGGAGCAAAAAAATGTTTACAACAATTGAGAACGTAAAGTTTCAACAGGCTGTAGAAACCTGGAATCAAGGCTTTAGCGATTACCTATTGCCAATAACTGTCGATCAAAAAGCGTTAGAACAGAGAATTCAATCGTTAAAACTGTCAAAGAAACTCTCGGCTATTTATTCGATCAAGGGAGAATCTGCTGGAATTATCCTGTTAGGCGTGCAAACCTTTCAAGGAACGAAAGTGATGTGGGTCGGTGGTATGGCGGTTGTTCCGAAATATCGTAGGAACAAAGTCGCTTCTAAATTGATGGATTACGCAGAAAAATTAGCAAAAGAACATCAATGTGAGTACCTAATCTTGGAAGTGATCAAAGAGAATGAGCGGGCGAGGCGATTGTACCAAGAAAAAGGGTTTCAACTTATCAATGAGTTGGCAGTTGGTTCAGTTGTTTTACCAGCTAGAACAAGAAAAAAAGAGTGCATTGAGTTCAAAGCTATCCCGTTAGAAGAACGAGCGTTAAGCGAAACAAAATGGATACCTTGGCAAAATCGTAGTATTTTTTCTGAACAAAACTATGCTATTTATCACGAAGAACTAAAAGTTGGCTCAATCAGTTTTAATCTAGTTGAGGATGTTTCTGGAGAAAGTTTAGTCCTTAAACAATTACAGCTAGTTGAACAAAAAAATTGCTCGTTAATAACAGCTATCTTACTTACTTTAAAAGAACAAGAAATTCTTGATACAATCAAATTCACCAACTTTGATAAGGCAACACCAGAATATGCTGAATTAGAAAAAATAGGTATTACGATACAACTGACACAATTACAATTAGCTAAAAAAATTTAAATAGTAAATCTATTCAGCGGTACTCGTTTTAGCGAACGAATGCCGCTGGATTTTTCTATTAAAACACTGTTAAATCAGCAAGCAACGCACCGTTGCAACTACCTTTATTGTATAATAGATGAAAGCAACGTATTTATGCGGCGAAAATACTAGACGTTAGGAAATGGGTGAATTATAGTGACTGTAGAAATTGGTAAACAAATTAAAAAACTCCGTGAAGAACAAGAAATTTCACAACAGGAACTAGCTGACTATTTAACGATCTCTCGTCAAACAATTTCAAAATGGGAGTTAGGAAAAAGTCTTCCTGATATCGAAAATGTTGTAAGAATTGCTGACTATTTCAATATCAGTGTCGATGTTTTAATTGGACGTAAGAAAGCTAGTTTCTTTGAGAGCTTGTTTGGCGGAAAAGAAAGAAGGCAAAGTCTTATGGATCAAAGTAGCAAGGCAACTAATAATGCAGCATTTTATAGTGCTTATGCACCAGAAATTCAACCATTATTTGCAGCGAACAAACGGGTAAATACATTTATCAAAATCGAAGCAGCAATTTTTCCACAAGCAACTTTTTCAAAATTGATGGGCTATGCTAATTGTTTATGTAGTTTTAACAGTGATGAAGTGTCTATTGATCAAATCGGAAAATTCAAGCTTGCTGTAAATATACCTGTGGAGCAACCGATAGCCTCCTTTTCACTGCATGAGATTTTGGAGATAAACTTACAATTTGGAAAATATTTTCGAAATGTGGGTGGTAATTTTGTAACATTGATCGATATCGTGACCCCAGATAAAACCTATTATTTTTGGGTAGAATCGCTAAAAATTGCCCATGCTATCTGGCATCACGAAAAATTTTCATCAATCAAACTCAATCTAGACAAGCCATTTCAAAAAGCATTAAATCTCTCAAACGAAGATGAAGCCGTTACGGCAATTCGTAGCGAAGCTGATAAAATTCAGTTGTTTTATGGGAAGGTGTAGTTATATTGTGAATCCTAGAAAAGAGAACCAATTTTTGGTCTCTTTTTTTTACTGTAAAAATACTCCTTGACACATTATACTACGCAATGTATAGTAATATGTGTCAGGAGGTATATTATGGATTCACAATTAAAAAAAGGGTTGTTGGAATATTGTATTTTAGCCATTTTAAAGAAATCAGATTCCTATGGCTATCAAATCATCAAAGATTTATCTAACGTGATAACAATTTCCGAATCAACATTATATCCAATCTTGAAACGTTTAGAGACGAAAGAAGAGTTGGAGACATATTCAATGGAACATAATAGCCGCTTAAGAAAATACTATCGAATTACTGATGTTGGTAGGGACAAAATAAAGTCCTTTATTCAAGAATGGGATGAAGTGATGCAAGTGTATCATTTTATTGAAAAGGGGGAGCAAAATGAATAAACAAGAATTTTTGTATCAATTAGAAGAAGGTTTGATTCGCTTGGAGGAATCAGAAAAAAATCAATTTATTCTTTATTATGATGAATTGATTGAAGACTACCTAGAAGATGGAGCCAGTGAAGCAGAGGCGGTAAGCAAGTTGGGCAAACCTTCAAGAATCGCAAGTAAGATTTTAGAAGAAGCGTTTGAAGAGCGGAGTTTTCAAAAGAAAAAACGAAGTCCGTTGATGGTGGTTTTACTGATTATTGGTTTTCCTTTATGGGGCAGTATTTTGTTAACAGCTATTTTACTTATTTTATCCGCCTATATTATTATTTGGTGTCTACCTTTTACAACGGGAATGTTTGCGGTACTCGGCTTAGGAGCATCAATATTTAGTGTCTGTGCTAGTTTTTTCGCTATACAAGATGGTGTCTACATTGCAGTTACACAAATGGGTATCAGTATTTTTGTTTTAGGCTTAGCGTTGCTTAGTGGTTTAGCAACCTTGAATCTAGCGAATCATTTTATCAAAGCATCGAAGCGATTCTCAGGAAAAATAGTCGGTCTGTTTGAGGGAAGGGGATTATCGTTATGACGAATAAAAAATCACTGTTTAAAATTGGGCTTAGTTTAACTGTTTTAGGTTTTGTGATCGCTATGATCGGTTTTGCTCTATCTGGTGGGCAAGTTGATAAATATAAATTTGAAGAACATTCATGGTATCGTACATTTTATTTTAAACGATGACATTTTAATGAGAAGCGGAAACATTGGATGGAGAAATCTCTGACGAATGTTTCTTTTTTTTTTTTTTAGAATCAATCAAAAAGTAGTCCTAAAGCTGTGAGAAAAACTCAGACTTTAAGCCGATAAAATGAAGCGGTTGCTTTGTTATAATTAAAATGAATAAGAGCAAGTTGGTGTAATAAATCTTTTTTATGGGGAGTATAGGGGTGAGTGGTATGAATAAGCAAGTCAAAGAACAAGCCATAAGTAATAATGGAATCGATTTAATAAAGTACGCTGCGGCAATTTTAATTATTTGTTTTCACTGTGAACGAGTGATTCAAGATCCAATGGTGCATCATTTGTTTAAAAATGTGTTATGTCGGATCGCTGTACCGTTTTTCTTTATTTCATCTAGTTACTTTGTTAGACGAGGACAAAATGGTTCGCCAAGTTATCTGAAACGTTATTTGCAATCATCTATTAAATCCTATTTATTTTGGAGCTTAATCTATATGCCGATTGGTTTTATGTGGATTCAAGAAAATTATACGCTTGGACCTGAATTATATCCTGTAGCATTGCTAACAGGATTGCTGTATACAGGAACTTATTATCACCTTTGGTACATACCGGCTATGATCTTTGGTATGATTATCGCTCACTGGTTGATCAAGAAAACAGGCTATTTTCCGTTATTCATGTTAACGTTTATATTATATCTTTTTGGTTCATTAGAAACGTATTATGGCTATATCAATAATGAACAGTTGCAATTATTTTTTGATCAGTATCTAACTATTTTTATTACAACTCGTAATGGTTTGTTTTTTGCCTTAATATTTGTGGCAGTGGGCTATTTTCTATGGGATTATCGTGAAAAAATAGCTAGATTCCACAAGCATTTTCGTTTTTTAGTGCTTTTTACTGGATTGATTTTAGTTGGGGAAGGGTTGATTGTTTATGCTAATATGGGGATCGACAAAAACTTTATGTGGTCATTAATACCCTTTACAGCAGTCTTCTTTTGTTGGAGTTTAGCGTGGCAAGTAAAGTGTAAGACTGACTTTAAGCATTTGAGGGAATTAGGCAAATATTATTTTTTCATCCATCCGTTATGTATTTTGTGGGCAGCCAATTTAGTTAACAGCTATGATTTTTTTGCAAATGCTTGGCTGCAGTTAATCGTTACCATTGTAGCTACTCATTTATTGAGCTCGCTCGTGATACTATTTAATCAGCAACTTCCGTACTACTATTTCGATTTGCAATTGATGCTTAGAGTCAATCGTAGTTATATCCAAAAATTGGTGTAGAAGCTGATGTTTAGCATAAAAAGACAAGACTGAGACAAAATGAAATGAATTTTGTCTCAGCTTTTCTATTTAAGTTAAGTGAACACCCTTATCCACATAAATAATATCGCCTACGATACCAGCCGCTAATTCGCTGACTAAAAAGGCACAAGTATTCCCTACTTCTTCGATTGTCACACCCGCTTTATCTGGAGTACGATCTTCTGAGAGTTTGATCAATTGATCGTAATCTTTTACGCCAGTCACTGCAAGGGTTTTAATAGCACCTGCTGAAATGCCGTTTACACGAATCTTATCAACAGCAAATTCATACGCTAAATATTTTACCGCAGTTTCTAAAGAAGCTTTGGCAATGCCCATCATATTGTAATTTGGAATGGCTCTTTCAGATCCTAGGTAAGTCATTGTCACGATTCCAGAACCTGGGTTTAATAATGGTTTAGCATAGTGAGCCACAGCTAATAGAGAGTAGCTGCTGATGTCTTGCGCTAATAAGTAGCCTGAACGTGTGATGTCACTAACATTGCCATCTAGTTCTTCTTTATTGGCAAAGGCAATCGCATGAACTAAACCGTCGATTTTATCGAATTTTTCTTGAATAATCGTAAAGGCTTGTGCGATTGATTCATCTGATGAAACATCACATTCAACAAGTAAGTCTGTTGGTTCAGCTAATTTTAATAATTGTTTTTTCATGCGCTCGTTTTGGTACGTGTAAATAATGTCAGCACCCTGCTCTTTCAATGCCTTGGCACATCCCCAAGCAATACTTCTCTTGTTTGCTACGCCCATTACGACGACTTTTTTATTTTTTAGAAACATATTGATTTTCCCCTTTTAAAATTATTTTAGTCTGTGAAAAGGTCTCACTTCTTAATAAAATCTAAATATCTAATTTTATTTAAGTTGACGGATAAAATTGCAACTGGTATTATCTGTTTGAGAAAGCTAATAAAATTCTCTAACGAATACGACACCCATACAGACATTTTATCGGATGTCTGAATTATTAACCAAAATACTTTGAAAGTCAAACTATTTTACTTAAATTTAAACAAAAAAGTGTTGGTTAAGCAAGTTTTTTTTAATTTGAGCGTCAAAATAATAGCGGAGGTGCACGATGAAACGAGTTGTAATAACCGGAATGGGAGCTGTGACTCCTTTAGGAAATACGGTAAAAGAGTATTGGCAAAATCTAGTCAATGGAAAATTAGGAATCGCTAAAATTACGAAATTTGATTCAGAAGATACAGGTGTGGCACTTGCAGGAGAGGTAAAAGACTTTGACCCAAGTGAGGTTCTTGATCGTAAAGAACAAAAACGGATGGATCTATTTTCACAATACGGTATAGTGGCAGCGATGGAAGCTTGGAATATGAGCGGCTTAACGAAGGAAGAGATTGATCCAAAGCGTTTTGGTGTGATCGTAGGTAGTGGAATCGGTGGTATGACTACCCTGCAAGATCAAGTAAGAGTGATGGATAAAAAAGGGCCTAAACGGGTAACACCGTTTTTTGTACCGATGGTGATCGCAAATATGGCATCAGGAAATATTTCCATCAAATTAGGTGCAAAAGGTCCCTCTCAAACGATCGTTACAGCTTGTACTTCAGCAACAAATGCCATTGGTGAAGCCTTTAGAACGATTAAATATGGCTTAGCTGATATGATGATCACTGGTGGAACAGAAGCAACGATTTGTGAAATTGGGATTGCTGGTTTTGCTGCATTGAGCGCGTTGAATACAACGGATGATCCAACGAGAGCCTCGATTCCTTTTGATAAAGAAAGACACGGATTTGTGATGGGCGAAGGAGCGGGCATGTTGATGCTAGAAGAACTTGAACACGCTCAAAAACGTGGGGCAACCATTTTAGGTGAAATCGTTGGTTACGGTAGTAATTGCGATGCCAGTCATATGACAGCACCATTAAAAGATGGTAGCGGCGCTGCTGACGCAATTGAATTAGCTTTGGCAGAAGCGTCAATCGCAGCTTCTGAAATAGGGTATGTTAATGCACACGGAACAGCAACGCCAGCCAATGACGCGGCTGAAACAGCTGCTTTAAAACGAGTGTTTGGCAAACGTGCGTATGATATTCCAATTTCCAGCACTAAAAGTATGACAGGACACCTTTTAGGCGCTGGTGGAGGAATTGAAGCAATCGCGTGTGTGAAGACACTGCAAGAAGGTGTTGCGCATCCTACTGTCGGTTACCAAGTGGCCGATCCAGATTGTGATTTAGATTATATAACAGATGGCTCACGCAAAGTGGCTGCAGAATATGCAATCAGCAATTCATTTGGCTTTGGTGGTCATAATGGCGTTATTTGTATGAAGAAATGGGAGGAAAATTAACAATGACAAGATTAATGAATGCAACAGAAATTATGGAAATGATTCCAAACCGTTACCCAATTTGTTTTATCGACTATGTGGATGAAATTATTCCAGAGAAAAAAATCATCGCAACAAAAAACGTTACGATCAATGAAGAATTTTTCCAAGGACATTTCCCTGGAAATCCAACAATGCCAGGTGTTCTAATTATTGAAGCATTGGCGCAAGTGGGTTCGATCTTGATTTTAAAAATGGAACAATTTAACGGCGAAACAGCCTATATTGGCGGTATTAACAAAGCAAAATTCCGTCAAAAAGTAGTTCCAGGTGATGTTTTGAAATTACACTTTGAAATCGTGAAAATCAGAGATTATGTAGGAATTGGGAAAGCAACTGCTTACGTTGAAGATAAAAAAGTTTGTGAATGTGAATTGACGTTTATCGTAGGTAGATAAATAAATAAAAAAGCCGAAACCAACAAAATGTTTCGGCTTTTTTTGTTTATTTTAGTGATGCAATTCATATAATTTCAACGCTAATTGTAACGCAAAAGTATTTTTCTCCTGCTCCAAATCCACTGGCAGTAATCCTTTGATTTTTTCAATCCGATAAAGCAACGTATTTCGATGAATAAATAACGCTCTTGACGTCGTAGCAATATTTAAATGATGAGCCAAATAAGCCTTTAAGGTCGGTGTAAAGCTAGTGTTGTTTTCCTGATCATAGGTCAATAACGTGTTCAAATAGTGCGTGTAAAATTTTTTTCCTTGCTCTTTTGAAATGGAATCAACTAAAAATGAATCAAAGTAAAAATCATTGAAAAAATAAATTTTTTCTTCTTTTGAGTCATCTTCAAGTAGTTGGATGACTTTTTTTGCTTCTTCAAAACTTTGAGATAATTCAAGAATCGGTAAGGTTGAACCGATCGTGCAGAAAATTTCTCGTTCAGATTGCCCTTGTTGTTCTATATACATCCGAATCCGTTCAGCAGTATCAGAAATTTCATTGTAGGTTTTTAATGAACTCAATTTTTGCTCCGTTCCTAACAGCATGACCAACTGATTTTTCCGACTGAACAAATGAAGTTGGGGAAATCGATTGGTTGTGTAGGTTGTGAGTGATGATAACAAACTTTTCATTAAACGATCTTCGGATTGTTTTTTTTTCATCAATGAGTCCGATTCATGACCAATCGTCTGGATCGATAGGATCAACACAGTATAGTTAAGACTTGGATCGATCGTTGTGTCATAAGCAGCTAATGCATCTAAGTCTTTGATTTGACCAGATAATAATTGATCGAAGAAATCACGACGAATGCGATTTTCCGTCCGTTCGATCTCAAATAGACGCATTTGTTCTAACGCAAATGCCATCGAACCATTTTCTAAAGCGACATAATCAAGATCAGTCAAAGGACGCTCTATTTGGCAAACCAGAATAAAGCCATAATGGATCGTATCAAAGTAAACAGGCATGATCACGCAAGGATATTCTTGTTCCTCAAAAGAAATCCCTCGAGTAATCGGTTTTTGAATTCGCTCAAAATCTGTTGGCAAGTCAGTAAAAAGTTGAACTGGGAAGTTAAAAGTATCCCCTGTATTTTTGATTGTTTCTTTGATCATAGGTTGATCTGGATCACTAATAGAGGCTACTGACCAATCCGTATCAACTAAGATAACAGGATTATTGACCATCTCTGCTAAGCCTAAAGCAATTTTTTGCATACCACCGCCATGCAATGAAATTTCAAAAAATTGTGAATGGATATCTAAAGAAGCTTGATTCAGTTCGTTCATTCGACCAGAAATTTCCGCCATGACGATATTCATGATTTTAGAAAACGCGATTCCATAGGGGATTTCGATGATTGGCAAAGCCAGTTCATCCGCTAGAATACGCATGGATTCAGGGATTCCTTTTAAGTAGATATGCGGTTTGATACAAATTGCTGAACAATTGATTTCTTTAAAGCGTTGAATAAAGCGTTTTTGGATTTCAGCATTTTCGCTAAAAAAGTACCCAGAAGTAATCAGTAGCTCACCTGCTGATAACCAGTCTGAAGCGTCTGGATTATCTAAAATATTCACTCCAGTAATTTTATTTTCAAGCCCGTTTATTCCTGCGACTAGTTTGAACGTTTTAAAAGGAGCTAGTTGCAGAAAATTTTTGACAGTTAACATGATACAGCCTCTTTCCTATTCATGAGTTTATTACATTAACTATACGGCAATTGGTTAAAGTGTACAACAGGAAAAGAAAATATTCGGCTACTCTATCTGTATATGAAAAGGCTTTCTTGTTGTAAATTGAATAGTGTAAAGAAGAAAAACATTCAAGGAAGTGAATGAGATGCGTACCTATCAATCCCTATCAGGGTCTCAAAATTTCTTATCTGAGATTCAAAATAAGTCGTGGAAAGGAGAAGTTCATAGTACTTTTAACCGAACGATAAATATAATTTGCGATTCTGGAGAATTGTACACGATAGCGGCAGAGGAATTGGATAATGCGCCCAATACCTTGAGAGTGACTGACTTTTTTGACAAACGACCTCAGATTCTCGTAAAAACGCCTGTTTTTTCTCAAAAAGGCCAATTAATGATTGGTGAAACAGCTGCAATTGAAATTCAAAGTGCGAGTGAATGGCACTATCCACAAATTGAATTTCCTAAGCAATACGACTATGCAAAAATCAGTAAGCGTATTGAACAACTGAATGAGTGGTTGATCCAATTAAAGAATACAGGTGGCTATTTATTAAACAAGAGGCAAGCGACAACGTACGAAAAAATGATCCATGTCATGCTTTGGCAAGAATCGGAACAATTACTGACTTACTTAAAGGAAAAGCAATTATTCCAAGCGATGAAGCAGTTGAATCGGGTGATTGGCTTAGGACCTGGTTTAACCCCTTCAGGTGATGATTTTTTAGTAGGATTAGCACTTATTTTTACAACAGTGAATTATCCATATCATTCATTAAGACAATGGTTAATCAATAGTCGAACGGAGCTGAAAAAAAGAACGAATATTATTAGTTATTCTGCATTAGATTGGGCTATTAAAGGATCAGCACGTGAGCGGATCGGACTTTTTTTAAATGAACTATTTTATGGAGAAAATGAAGGTGCTTTGAAAATAAAGATGTTGGCTGTGTTGGCAATCGGCTCTACATCTGGAGGCGATATATTGACTGGGATGTTGGCAGGGATCAAGTTGACGTTGGAAAGCAGCAGGTGAAAGGTTGTTACCATGTGTTATCTAGCTACGCGGGCTAGCCTTTCGGGAAAAAGATAAAAATGGAGTGAGACAAAAAAGCGTCTCAATCAATTTTTCCTATTTTCCTGTCAGAGCGGAACGAGCCCGCTACGCTTTTATTGTTATCTAGCTTCACGGGCTAGTCTCTCGGAAAAAAGATAAATTATAAATGAGGCAAAAAGCACCTCAGTTATAATTTCCTATTTTTCAGTCGAGACTGAACGAGCCCGCTATGCTTTTATATTAAGGAGGAACCAAAATGACAATCAGTATTAAAATTCAACCAAATACCTACATTGATTCAGTCTCATTAATGGCGTTATCAACAAAGGCGAATCAGTTAACTGGGGTAGAACAGGCAATCATTGCAATGGCAACGGAAATGAATAAAGAAGTGATGAAAAATGTCGGGTTATTTACAGATGAAATTGCTCAAGCTCAGACAAGTGATTTAGTTATTGCTTTAGATGCAAAAGCAGAGCAGGACTCAGCAGTGTTGATCCAGCAGATCGAATCGTTAATGACAGAAAAAAAAGAGAAGAGTGCTAGTCAAACGGTTGAACGTTATACAACGATCGAAACGGCTAAAAAAGCGATACCAGAAGCGAACTTAGCAGTGATCTCTGTTAATGGTCAATATGCAGCGCGTGAAGCGAGAAAAGCGTTGAATAATGATTTACACGTGATGATGTTTAGCGACAACGTTAGCGTGGAAGATGAGATTCAATTAAAAGAGCTAGCGCATGACAGAGGGTTATTGATGATGGGACCGGATTGCGGAACGGCCATTATTAACAATGTTGGCTTATGTTTTGCTAATAATGTCCGCAAAGGTAGTATTGGGATCGTTGGGGCCTCTGGAACTGGTAGTCAGGAAATCAGTGTTCGGATCCATGAATTTGGTGAAGGTGTTTCTCAATTGATTGGTACAGGCGGACGTGATTTAAGTGAAGCCGTCGGAGGAAAAATGATGCTAGATGCAATCGGTGCGTTAGAAGCTGACGAAGACACAAAAGTGATTGTTCTAATTTCAAAACCACCAGCAAAAACGGTTGAAGAAAAAATCCTTGCTAGAGTTAGAAAAGCTGGAAAACCGGTTGTCATTTGGTTTATTGGTAGTGAAACACGAGAAAATGAAGCGGGGATCTACTTTGAAAAAATGTCTAAAGCTGCTGCGTTAAAAGCGGTCACTTTAGCTGGCATTGATCCAGATACATTAGATGTTCACCCGTTGAACTTACCATTGATCGATGAAGTTCGGGAAAAATTAAATCCTGAACAACGATATATTCGGGGGTTATTTACAGGTGGAACTCTTTGTGATGAAGCGATGTTTACAGCCAAAGAACGGTTTTCTGATGTATACAGCAATATCGCAACTGATCAGGAACATCTGTTACATTTTGGCGATGTTAGTCAAGCACATACTTTTATCGATTTTGGTGCAGATGAATTTACGAATGGCAAACCGCATCCAATGATTGATCCATCTAATCGAATCGCTCGTTTTATAGAAGAAGCAGCTGATCCTACGGTTGGTGTGATTCTAATGGACTTCGTATTAGGTTATGGTGCTCATCCAGATCCAGTCGGTGCAATGTTGCCTGCGATGAAAGCAGCTAAAGAACAAGCGGCTGCTCGTGGTCGTCATTTAGAAATCATTGGCTATGTTTTAGGGACAGATCTAGATAAACAAAACATTAATGAACAAGTTGAAAAATTGACATCGATCGGTGCAACTTATGCCAGCAGTAGTCAAAACGCCGGTTTATTAGCAAGAGAGTTTGTTGTGAAAGGAGCAGAACAATGAGCAAAATTACTGAGTTATTCAAAGAACAACCCGTTATCATCGATCTAGGGATTGAATCTTTTCAAGAAGAGTTAGTCGAACAACAGGTGCAGGCGACGTATCTAAATTGGGCACCTCCCGGTCGAGGCAAAGCAAGTATTTTAGCTGCCTTAGAGAAAATCGAAACACCAGAAAATTTGGAAAAAATCAAAAAGGCTAATGAAGAAGCTGTCCATCGAATTATTTCTTCTCAAATTTCATTGATTGGTTATGATCAGGCAATCAATGTGGTTCCAGGCATGACTAAAAATACGATTTTGCATGCAGGACCGCCAATCACTTGGGATAAAATGAATGGTCCGATGAGAGGAGCCGTCAAAGGAGCCTTAGTTTTTGAAGGGCTAGCAAAAGACTTAGATGACGCTGAAAAAGTCGCAGCATCTGGCGAAATCATCTTTTCACCATGTCATGAACATCAATGTGTTGGCTCGATGGCAGGGGTCACGTCAGCATCAATGTATATGCATATCGTGGAAAACAAAACGTATGGCAACCTAGCGTTCACAAATTTAAGTGAGCAAATGTCTAAAATTCTGCGTATGGGTGCCAATGATGACAGTGTAATTGAACGATTGATTTGGATGCGAGATGTCTTTGGTCCGATTTTAAGAGATGCGATGAAGTTATGTACAGAAGGAATTGATTTAAAACATATGTTAGCACAAGCGCTGCATATGGGAGATGAGTGTCATAATCGTAATAATGCAGGAACGACCTTGTTGATTCAAGCATTGACGCCGTATATCATTCAAACGGATCATTCAATCGAAGCAATGAAAGAAGTCTTTGATTTTGTAGCTAGCAGTGATTATTTTTCTGGACCTACTTGGATGGCCATGTGTAAAGCAGCATTAGATTCAGCAGCTGGGATTCCATACAGTACAGTTGTCACAACTATGGCTAGAAATGGGACTGAATTTGGGATTCATATCAGCGGAATCGAAGGGAATCCATGGTTCGTTGGACCGTCACAAAAAGTTGTTGGGCCAATGTTTGCAGGCTATAAGCCAGAAGATGCAGGACTTGATATTGGGGACAGTGCCATTACTGAAACATATGGAATTGGCGGTTTTGCAATGGCAGCGGCTCCTGCAATCGTAGCTTTAGTAGGTGGAACAATTGAAGATGCTCTACGTTTTTCTATGGAAATGCAAGGCATTACGACGGCAGAGAATCCAAATATCACAATTCCTACATTAGATTTTATGGGAATTCCATCAGGGATCGATAGTTTAAAAGTAATTCAAACGAATACCTTACCGATCATCAATACCGCAATCGCTCACAAAGAAGCTGGAATCGGTATGATCGGAGCAGGGATTACACATCCGCCGATGGAAGCTTTTGAAAAAGCGATCATTGCTTTTAGCGAACAATTATAAAAATAGAGAAAGGAGTGAAATCATGGATACAGTAAAAGTGAATCAACCCTTGCTAAAAGCTGTAGCGTTAGGGCAAATCGAACAAGTACGCCAATTACTAAATGATGGTTGCGATGTCTTTGTGGAAGATGAAGCAGGTCGTTCCCCACTGATGATTGCAATTCAAAATAACGACTTACCATTAGTGAAAGAATTGTTGGCTTTTGGTGCAGATGTGAATCAACGGGATAATACGCAACTTACGCCGTTTATCTGCGCTGCAGCTAATGGATTTGATGAGATCGTTAGTGAGATTCTTCGATCAGGACGAGCAGATTTAGCTTCAGTCAATCGTTTTGGCGGCACAGCGTTACTTCCATCCAGTGAGAAAGGGTACTTGAGAACTGTTCAGTTATGTCTAACTGCAGGCGTTCCAGTCAATCATGTGAATCGTTTAGGTTGGTCGGCATTATTAGAAGCAACAATTTTAGGGAATGGCGGCTTCTTATATCAAGATGTGATCCGTGAATTGATTCAACATCAAGCAGACGTGAATCAAGTAGATGATACTGGAAGAGACACGGTAGATTATGTAAAAGAGGCAGACAATGAGCAACTTCTTGCTATTGTAGAACGAGAAGAAGTCGAAGACTTACTTTTCCATGAAGTCCGTACCCGTATAAGGAAAGATGAACTGATCCAGGCGTTAAATAGATTAGAAGATCAAGACCAAACGGATTTAGCTGTTCTTTATTATTTAGGCTATACTTATCAACGTCTAAAAGACTATCCGACAGCAATCAGCTATTATGAAAAAGGCTGGCAGCAAGACAATCAATTTGCTTTTTATGTCGGAAATAGTTATCGTATGATGGGAGAGATAGACCAAGCGCTACAAGTCTATGACCAAGCAATCAAAACCGATACAAGCTTCTTTTACCGCTATCATAAATCTAATTTCTTAAGAGAATTAGGCCGTCATGAAGAAGCTGTCAAAATGATGGATAACTTGTTGGAAGACTACCCTGATCGAGTTGATTTCTATTTTCATAAAGCCAACAGCTTACGTAGTTTGAATCGGCATCAAGAAGCTGCAGAAGCGATGGAACAAGCCATTCAACTCAATCCGGAAAATCCATTATTTTCAGAACACCTTGCACAATCACTTCAGTTAGTAAAAAACTAAAGAAATGTATTGGAGGAAAATACAATGGAATCAGTAGAAAAACAAGCCATCGCACAAGCTCCAGCCTATTCAGCAGAATTACTACCAAAAACAGGAGCAGATAAAAATTGGGGCGTCTTTAATTATGTGACTTTATGGATGGGAGCCGTCCATAATATTCTTTCTTATATGACTGTAGCTGGCTTCTTCTTGCTCGGACTGAATACCAAACAAGTTTTAGCGGCTGTTATGCTGTCAGCTGTGATCGTGTCGATTTTCTATGTACTGAATGGTGTAGCATCAGCCAAATATGGACTGCCGTTTCCGATGTTGTTGCGTTCTGTTTTTGGAGTGAAAGGAGCAATCATTCCATCTTTATGCCGTGGCTTGATTGCAGGAGTCGTTTTCTTTGGAACACAAAGTGTTGTGAGTGCTCAATCTTTAGATGTCTTGTTTAGCCGGATTTTTCCTAATTATATGAATATTGGCGGTGGAATGGCGATTTTAGGGATGCCTGCTCCAACGATGCTTAGCTATTTGATCGTTTGGTGTGTTACAGTTGCTTTGTTTTTGGGTGGAACCAAAGTTTTGGACAAATTCGGTAATTGGTCATCACCAATTGTGTATGTGTTCATCATTGGAGCGGCTGTTTGGACAATTCAAATTGCTGGCGGTTTTGGCCCAATTTTAGCTTATTCACCAGCGAATGCGACAACCAGTCCACTTGTTTTTATTGCTTGTGTGAGTGCCTTGGTTTCAAACTGGGCAGGTCCAATCGTAAACATTGGTGACTTTACTCAAAAGGCGAAAACACCGAAAGCGATGATCATCGGGTTACCATTAGGTTTTATCCTTTCTTATATTTTGTTTGCGGTTACATGTGTAGGGTTGATTGCAGGAACCCAAATTGCTTTTGGAGAACCAATCTTTAATATCGTTAATGCCTTTGATAAAATCGATAATACCTTTGCGGTTTTTGTTTTGATTCTAGCCTTGAATATGGGGGCGCTGGCTTTCGTTGTATTTGGGAATTTATTCCCAGCAGGGTTGCAAATGTCTTCATTATTCCCTAAATATTTAGATGTAAAAAAAGCAGGAGTATTAACGGCCATTATTGGAACCATGATTCTACCTTGGAAATTAGTGGAAAATGCTTCGACATTATTTTACTTCTACAGTTTTATTGGTTCAATGTTTGGCCCGATTGCTGGAATCATGCTAGCTAGTTTTTATATTGAACATAAACAAGTGATCCATTTAGAGGATATTTATGTTGAAAATGGTGATCTGGGAGAATTTAAATCTGGCTATAATAAAAAAGCCATGATCACCTTAGCAACAAGTTTTGTGATCACGATGTCAGGCGCGTTTTTACAGTCCGTTTCATTGTTGAAAACGATCAATGATTTTGCTTTCTTTTCAGGATTGATCTTTTCATTTGTTGTATATAGCGTACTTAGTAAAGTAATGAAGGGAGAAAAATCATGAACTATATGAAAATGGCAGCAGATGCAACAGTTGCTGGAATGGAAAAGAAATTTGGGGGTCCGTTTGGTGCAACTTTAGTTAGAAATGGTGAAGTGATTGTTTCAGTTAGTAATACTATGATGAAAGATACTGATCCGTCAGCACATGCAGAAATGGTTGCTGTGCGAGAAGCATGTAAAAAATTAAATACGATGGATTTATCTGATTGTGAAATTTATGCAACATGTGAACCTTGTCCAATGTGTGTAGGCGCTATTTTATGGGTTGGGATCAAAACGGTTTATTATTCTAATACTAGAGAAGACGCAGCAAAGCATGGTTTTTCTGATATGCATTTACGAAACTATTTAAACGGAACAGATCAATCACCATTAGCAATGATTCATACAGGCCCTTGTCCTGAATGCGACTCGTTGTGGGGAACCTTTGATAAAATAATGGCAGAAGATGTGGAGAAAGTTGGCGGAAAATGAAACGAGTGGTTGTAGCATTAGGTGGTAATGCCATTTTAGAAAGTGATCCAACAGCTGCGGCACAACAAAAAATCGTGCAGGAGACTGCTGAAGCATTAGCGGATTTATTGACTGATGAAATGGAATTAGTAATTGTTCATGGCAATGGACCTCAAGTAGGGAACGTAGTCTTGCAGCAAGCTGAAGCTGATTCAGAAAAAAATCCAGCAATGCCATTAGATACATGTGTAGCGATGACAGAAGGTAGCATTGGGTATTGGTTAGCCAATTCATTAACAAATGTATTGGAAAAAAGAAAAATAACCCGAAATGTTGCAGCGATCATGACGCAAGTCGAAGTATCGCCAAATGATGAAGGATTTACGCATCCAAGTAAACCGATCGGGCCGTTTTTAACAGAATCAGAAGCGCAAGAATTAATGAAAACAACAGATGCTGTTTATCTGGAAGATGCAGGACGAGGTTTTCGCAAAGTGGTTCCATCTCCTGAACCAGTCAAAATCAAAGAAAGTGAGACAATCAAACTCTTATTAGAGAATGGTGTTATAACAGTTGCCTGTGGCGGGGGAGGAATTCCAGTTATTCGTTCAGGGAGTGAGTTGAAAGGAACTGAGGCAGTTATTGATAAGGATTTGGCAGCAGCAAAATTAGCTGAATTGATCGAAGCGGATACACTGATCATTTTAACTGGTGTAGCTAATGTTTTTGTTCATTATAATCAACCAAATCAAAAAGCCTTAGAAACAGTTAGTATTTCCGACATAGAAACGTATATTGAGGAAGGACAATTTGCTCCGGGAAGTATGTTGCCGAAAGTTGAGGCAGCTGTCAAATTTGTCAAACGAAGTCCAGCAAATAAAGCTGTAATCACATCACTAGAAAACTTAGTGAAAGAACGGATAGGAACAGTCGTTGAACAAAAAGAACCCGTCAGTATTGATTGATTTTAAAGGGAGGGCTGAATAGACGTTTAAAAAGTCAGGACCACAGCTCATCTCACCGTTTATCTGGATTATAAGTAACTGGGTTGTAACTCGCGGAGTTATGGCCCAGTTATTTTTGCTTCAAAAATTAGATTTTATATTATTTTTTCTCAAAATATAAATCTAAACTGTGTATTCTCTAGAATATCCGCTAGTAATCTGCTACAATGATTGAGAAGATTTTTTTTAAGAAACGCCTCTATCCTAAGAAGCGAAGCAACCTAGATATAGCGGCATTATACTAACGTTTCGATCAGAGTTTCTGGTCGGATCTTAAAGAATAGGAGAATAACAACATGATAGCAGTAAGTGATCTTAAAGCAGGCATGACGTTTGAACAAGACGGCAAATTAATCCGTGTAATGGAAGCAAGCCACCATAAACCAGGTAAAGGGAATACGGTTATGCGTATGAAATTAAAAGATGTTCGTACTGGTGCTACAACGGACACAACTATGCGTCCTGATGATAAAGTCAAAAAAGCGTTTATCGAAAGTAAACCTGTTCAATATCTTTATAGCCAAGATGATACAGCGAACTTTATGGACCTTGAAACGTACGAACAATATGAGATTCCAACTTCTGTGATCGAATATGAATTGAAATATCTTTTAGAAAACATGGAAGTAAAAATCCAATTTTACGGATCAGAAGTAATCGGAATCACATTACCTACGACGGTTGTGTTAACAGTTAAAGAAACTCAACCATCGATCAAAGGCGCAACGGTTTCAGGTTCAGGTAAACCAGCTGTGATGGAAACAGGCTTAGTTGTCAACGTTCCTGACTTTATCGAAGTAGATGAAGCGTTAGAAATCAACACACAAGAAGGTACGTATTTAAAACGTGCGTCAAAATAAGTAAAATAAGACAACTGACCGATGAGTAAGTGATCGGTCAGTTTTTTTTCATGTTTTCGCAAGCTTTAAGAAACATTTCAGCATTACTAAAGTCAGTTGGCATGTTACAATGGAATATATGTTTTAGAGTAGAAAGGGAGAGAAATATGGGTTTTTTATTAACGTTATGTCTGGTCTTATTGTTTACTAAACTTGCTGGACATTTTTGTAATCGGGTAGGGATCCCTTCTGTGATCGGCGAATTACTAGTAGGGATTTTAATTGGACCAGCGTTGTTAGGTTGGATTAAACCAGATGATTTTATGCATTATTTTTCTGAAATTGGTGTTATTATTTTGATGTTTATTGCAGGCTTAGAAAGTGATCTGGAATTGTTGAAAAAATATTGGCGGCCAGCACTAGCAGTAGCGCTTTTAGGAATTGTCTTTCCAGCTGCGATGGGATTTGGTGTGGGGGAGATGTTTCAGTTTTCTGTACAGAATTCAATTTTCCTAGGCGTTTTGTTTAGTGCAACTTCTGTTAGTATTTCTGTTCAAGTATTAAAAGACCTGAAAAAAATAGATACCGAAGAAGGTGCAACCATCCTAGGTGCAGCAGTTGTCGATGATATTGTGGTCGTTTTGATTTTAGGTGTTATGTTGAGCCTGATGAATCGCTCTGCACCAGGTGAAGGCTTGCCAATGTGGGAAGTGTTACTCTTAAAAGTCTTCTTCTTTGTTGTGATTTTTGCTGCTAGTAAGTGGTTGGTCCCTTGGTTATTGAATTTAAGTAAAAAGCTGATTGCAATTGAGGCTGTATCGGCGGTTTCTTTAGTTATATGTTTAGGCTTTGCTTATTTTGCAGAAATGTTGGATATGGGCGCGATCATTGGCGCGTTCTTTGCAGGTGTGGCCATTGCACAGACGGATTACCGTAAAGCAGTTGATGAGAAATTAGAGACGATAGGCTACACTGTATTTATTCCGATGTTTTTTGTTTCTATTGGGTTGAATATGACTTTTACAGGCATGTCAAAGCATTTTCTTTTTATCCTCGTCTTAACCGTTGTAGCGGTCTTGTCTAAATTGTTAGGTGGTGCTTTAGGCGCACGTGCGACGGGCTTCAAAGGGGTTTCGACCTTGATCATTGGTTCGGGAATGGTATCTAGAGGGGAAATGGCATTAATCATTGCACAAGTTGGTCTAACGTCAAGTTTCCTTTCAGAAGAGTATTATTCTTCTGTGATCATTGTTATTATTGCCACAACGATTATCGCGCCTTTATTATTGAAAGCCACGATCATGAAACAAGAAAAACAACTTAATTACTAAAAAAACAGTTTCTGCCAAAACGCATTAAAAGCGACTTTGACAGAAACTGTTTTATTTTAATGAATAGAACCCATTAATTTTTTTATTGGATTTTTACAAAAGAGTAGCAAGATACCCGCCACTACAGCAATGATTCCTATGATACCGAAATACGCTGATTCCGTTTGAGGAGTATAAAAACGTGCGATCTGAGCATTGATTGCTTGTGAAGCGGCATCGGCTAATAACCAAATTGCCACTGTTTGTGATTCAAAGGCCTTAGGAGCAAGCTTTGTTGTAATAGATAGGCCTACAGGAGAAATACACATTTCAGCTATGATCATAATAAAGAAACTAAAGAATAACCATAACGGACTAACTCTGGTATTTGTACCATATAGCAATCCCGGAAACATCAAAAGCACGAAAGAAAGCCCTGCAAAAACTAAGCCAAATGAAAACTTAACCACAGTCGATGGTTGTCTGTTCCCTAATCGCGTCCATAGCGTTACAAAAACAGGTGTTAGGATCACAACGAAAATTGGATTTAAAGATTGAAACCAACTTGGGGCGATGGAAAAGCCGAATAGGGTGTCATTCGTCCGTTCACTCGCAAATAATGCTAAAATTGAAGAGCCTTGTTCTTCTAATGACCAAAAAACGATACCAGCTAAAAATAAAGGGATGTAGCCAAGTACTCTTGGTTTTTCTTCTGCAGTAACATCCTTAGAAGTTAACATCTTGGTGAAATAATAAACTGGCAGCAAGATCCCTAAAATACTAACGCTGTTGATAAAGAACCCGATCGTTAAATGACCTAATAAAAAGGCTCCACCAAAAAGAATGATAATAAAGAGAAGCGCAATCACTAATGAGCGAATAAATTTTTTCCGTTCCTCTGTTCCGATTGGGTTGGTTGGTTTTAAGCCAATACCTGCTAATGATTTTTTCCCTTGCAAGTAATACTGTAGTAAACCGAAAAACATCCCAAATGCAGCAACAGAAAAGCCGACATGATAATTATATGTTTGGCCTAATGTTCCGACAACTAAGGGTGCTAACAACGCACCAATATTGATGCCCATATAAAAAATAGAAAAACCAGCATCACGACGTGTATCTGTTTTGGAATAAAGATGTCCCACCATACCAGAAACATTCGGTTTCAACATTCCAGTTCCGATCACAATCAAAAGAATCGAAAGAAATAATGCGCCAATTCCAAACGGTGTTGCTAAAACAATATGTCCGACCATGATGAATACTCCGCCGAAGAAAACCGTTTTTCTGGCGCCCAATACCCGGTCAGAGATCCAACCACCAACAATACTGGACATAAAAACTAATGAGCCGTAAATCGACATGATGGCTAAAGCTGTTTCTTTCGGTAAGCCCAATCCGCCGTTTGCGACCGTATCATAGATATAATACAGTAAAATTGCTCGCATACCATAGTAACTAAATCTTTCCCACATCTCAGTAAAGAAGAGTGTAGACAATCCTTTGGGTTGCCCCAAGAACGACTTGTCTAACTGCTGCTCATCCATAAAAAATAACCTCAATTCTTTTTAATATTCAGAAAATTCATTTAACCTAGAATTTCTGAAAAAATATATACGATATATTGTAAACTGTTACTCTTTTAAACTTCATAAAGTTTCATGAATAGACTATAAGAAAAATAGCTAGTTTATTCATTTAAATTTAATAGTAAGACGTCACTAAAGAAATGGACTAAAATAGAAAGGAAGAGTTTTTTTGAAAAAAATAGCCGAACGCCAAAAAGAATGGGCTTCATTGAAATATCTGGTTTTAGCAAAATCCCAACCTGACTACAAGGCTATCAGAAAACTATTTGCAGATAATCATTGGGATGATGAAAAAGAATGGGTATTTCGTAAGTATCTTCAACATGCGTTAGCCCAACCAACTAAAAAAGGAGATCTGCTAAACGCCTATCAACATGTCTGGGGATACTTTAAAACAAAAGCAACAGATGAGGAACGTCAACATTATCAATCATTGATAGAAAACTTTTCTATCAATGAGGATGAAGTATTACCTTTTCTAAAAAAATTAACAGTTAAGTATCAGGAGCCATATTTACTTCAATCCGTATTGCTTTTTCCGAAAGCGTGATAAAAAAACAGTTAGTTTGTCTTCGACGACTTAACTGTTTTTTTAGATGTTATTTCAAATAATGATCGATTGTTTTTTGGTAGTTCAACCAATCTTGTTGTCCAGAATTAAAGTAATCAGCTAATAAATAGCCAATATAAGGACCAGTTGTCAAACCAGAAGAGCCTAAACCACTTGCAACGACAGCTGTTGGATTATTTGGTAAGCAGTTGAAAAAAGGAGCAAAATCGGAGGTATAGGCACGGGTTCCCACACGATAGTTTGCTGAATGTTTTTCAAAAAAAGCTGATTCTGTCAGAAAAGGTACTGATTTTTCTTTCAGTTGAGAAAAAGCTTCGGTTGTTGGTGTTAGATCATAGCCGCCGTCATTTTCATGTGTTGCACCGATTAAAATTTGTCCGTTTTCAAAAGGAATCAGATCGCTCTCGCCATCGAGCATGGCAACTGGCCAGCTGCCACTCTTTTTATAAGGTGTATCAAAGGCTAATAGTTGTCCTTTTTGAGGTCTAATATCTGTAGTAAGTCCCAAGGGTTGTAATAAATGAGGCAATCCAGGTCCTGCACACAATGCAATAGCATCAAAAGCTTCAGTGTTAACGAGCCAGTGATCGTTTTGTTGATTTAGTTGAGCAAAAGCTGTTTTTAAAGCTATACCTTTAGCGATTGCCCGTTGTCGTAATGTTTCTAAGTAACTGGCACCATCTAACTTTCCGCCACCTGTAATAAATAAGGCGGGTGCTGTTTTTAATAACGGCAGCTTTTCTGTGACTGCTGCACCAGTCAATAATTGAATATCCCCAATTTCAGGTGCTGCCTGCTTCCGTTCTTTGGCCAAAGCCATTAATGGTTCGAGTTCGCCATCTTTTCTAAGGATCAATGTTCCAGTTTGTTGATAAACATTGGCGGCCAAATCAAAATCTTGTACTAGTTTAGGATAGAACGCTGCCCCATCTTTTGCTAGTTGATACCATTGTTTATTGCGTCGCTTAGACAACCAAGGAGAAATAATTCCTGCGCTTGCCTTGGTTGCTTGGCCAACAGGGTTGTCGTAAATTGTTACACTATATTTTTTTAGATCGATATAGTTGGCTAAAGTCATTCCAATGATTCCACCGCCGATAATCGCTAATTTTTTCATAAGTTGCTCCTTTTGTATTCATCTAGAATTAAGTAATTTATTGTCACATAAGATCGACTTGGATGCAAGTCAATCTGAATAGTGAGCGGCTGTTCTAACTGTGATAGTAAGTCTATGGAGAAAAAACGATAAAAGAATAACAGGAATTTAATGAGAAAACACTTTTTTATTATGGTATGATAATGAGTGTTATTGTTCGTTACAATACAGCTTAACTATACAGGAGGTTACGGGATGAGAAATACAACATTAGGGTATTTGCTAGCGGCTGCAAGCTTAACCATTTTATTGAGTGGATGCGGTTCTAGTGGAGCAAAGACTGGTGATTCTGGTCAAAAATCAGCAAACGATGAACAAACATTTTCCGTTGTTGCTAAACAAGAAATTCCATCGATCGATGCATCGGTTACAAATGATGTCGTTGGGTGGGGCGTATTGAAAAATACCAGTGAAGGATTATTCCGTGCTGATAAGGATGGAAAATTAATTCCAGCAGGTGCCGCTGAGTCACCAAAAATCAGTGAAGACGGTTTAACTTACACCATTAAATTAAGAGAAGACGCAGTATGGTCAACTGGTGATCCAGTAGTTGCAGCAGATTATGTTTATGGATGGCAACGGACGGTAGCACCAAAAACGGCTTCAGAGGTTGCTTACCTATTTGAATCAATCAAAAATTATCAAGCAATCATGGATGGCCAAGCACCAGCAGAAGATTTAGGTATAAAAGCGTTAAATGATTATGAGTTAGAGGTGACACTAGAAGTACCTGTTCCTTATATGGAATCGCTACTGTCACTACCGCCATTTTTCCCGCAAAATGAAAAAACAATTAATAAAAGTGGTGAAAAATATGCTAGTTCAAGTGAACATATGGTATACAATGGTCCTTTTGTCCTAAGTGATTTTGAAGGGGCAGGAACAGATACAAAATGGAGCTATGTAAAAAATGAAAAATATTGGGATCAAGCCAATGTTAAGATGGAGAAAATCGATTTTGATGTAGTCAAAGAAGATGCGACTGCTTTAAATCTGTTTCAAGATGGTCAAACAGATGATATCGTTGTAACAGGCGAATTAGCTCAACAAATGGTCGATGATCCAGCGTTTTTCTCACAAGATATGTCGAATGCAACATATGTTGAATATAACCAGACAAAAAAAGAATTCCAAAATGAAAATATCCGTAAAGCCATTTCATATGCTTTAGATCGTCAAACATTAGTTGATCAAGTATTAGGTGATGGATCGATTGCAGCAACAGGATTAGTCCCTAAAAATATGTCCTTCAATCCTGAAACAGAAGCTGATTTTGTGAAAGATTCTGGTAATCATTTGAAATATGATCCAGAAAAAGCCCAAGAATCCTGGGAAAAAGCCCAAAAAGAGCTGGGGATCGACACGCTTAAAATTAATTTACTTTCATCCGATGCTGATTCAGCTAAAAAAGTGGTAGAATACATGCAAGGTGCAATTCAAGGAACCTTGAAAGGGGTCACGGTAGAAGTTTCTTCTGTACCACTTTCCGTTCGACTAGAGCGGGGCAATCAAGGTGATTTTGATATGATTTTAGTCGGTTGGGGTGCAGAATATAATGATCCTAGTGTATTTTTAGAACTATTTGCATCTGATAATATCAATAATAGTGGTAAATATAATAACAAAGAATTCGATAAGTATTTGAAAGCATCGGCTACGACTGATGCTGGGAATCCCAAAGCACGCTGGACAGACTTGCTTGAAGCGGAAAAGGTTTTGATGAATACGATGGGTGTTTGTCCAGTCTACCAAAAAGCGGAGGCCCATTTACGAAATCCTAAAGTCAAAGGTATTTTGCCTTCTGGACCAGAGTATGATTATAAATGGACATTTATTGAGTAGCAATTGAAAGTTGAAAAGGAGTGGATTAGATGATTCACCGATATATTCAAGTAACAGGCTCAGCCTTTGAACGCGGAGTTGAAATCGGTAAAATATTAAAAATGCAGATCCAAACGAATTTATCCAGTCAAAAATTATTTTATAAAGATCCAACTGAAATCGTGGATAAATGGTTGGAAACAGCACAAATATATCTTGACTATACAGAAAAATTCGCACCGAACGTAGTGGCGGAAATGAAAGGCGTAGCTCAAGGAAGTGGCCTAGATTTTCAAGAGATTTTGTATCTGTATACGATTTACGAACGCTCATTTTTTGATGAATTGATCAGTGATAAATGTACCTCATTTGCTGCTAAAGGAAATGCGACTCTTGATGGTTCCGTGATTTGTGGACAAACCAATGATGAAAGACTGGATGAATACCGATCAGAAGTTGATTGCGTCGTTCATCATATAGATAGCGAGACTGATTTTGAAGCGTTGATTTACAGTCATCCAGGCATTCCAGCCTATATGGGTATGAACAATTATGGCTTAGCCGTGATGTGGACCTATATCGACAATGGACAGCGTCAGGCTGGTCTGCCGACTGCGGGCATCATCAGAGAGTTGCTCAACAAGAAAAGCTTAAAAGAAGCGCGTGAATATCTGTATAGCATTCCTCATGCAGTGCCAAATCAGTTTAGCCTATCGCATTCAACTGAAGGAATCGCAAGTTTTGAGTGTTTTCCAAACAAAATTTATGAACATGCACCAGCAGATGTTATGATTCACGCCAATCATAATAGTATTGCCCTAGAAGAACCAGAAGAAGGCGGTTCTAAAACCTCTCATTCTCGTTTTGAAGCAATGGAAGCGATCGTAAATGAAAATGTTGGAATTATTGATGCGGAGTTAGGTAAACAGTTTTTAGCCAATCATCGTAATTTTCCGAAAAGTGTCTGTAATCATCCTTCGCCAGAGCACCCGTTATCCAAATCATTAGCTTCGATGGTTTTTGATTTAGGAAAAGGAAATATGCATTTAGCCTTTGGGAATGCATGCGAACAGCCATTTCATACGTACCAGTTTAAACAATGGTTTGGATAAGAAAACCCAGGTACTTTTTCTAGAGGAGACTAATGGCTATTTAAGAGTGAATAATGCAAGTTATCTAGGTTAAAGAACTGACTTTGTGGACTAAGTGATTTTGAGCATTGGTTAAATACTAAAAAACAAAATGTAAAATCATACTTTTATAGTAATGATAATTTAGTTTTACTGGTGATTTTTGGGAATTTCGATCTATTATAAAATTAGCTAATTTTATAAAATAGTGATATAATGAAAATGAAAAGAGGGATATGTTAGCTCACATCCCTCTTATGTAGAACCGTTTAAGACGGTAGCAGTTTTTTATAAGTTAAAAATAACCGTTATCCTGCCAAAGATAAGACGGTTATTTTTTTTTGTCTTGTTTTAGCATATCTACAATCAATTTAATCAAAGTCATGGTAAACATACCAAAACTTAGAATCAATTGAATTGTTTCTAATGCAGACAAAAGGCTTTCTCCTTTCGTAGATTTTAGTACTTACTTGCATAAGCACCACCACCCTTCGGAAGTAGCCACCGTCATAACTTTTCTACAATGTTCAGTATATCATACAATTGGCTGTTTAAGTTGTTTTTGTTTTGACTTAATACGAGTGTGTTTTCTCATAGTCCTGTTTGTATAGTAGCGTTATATGTTTAAATGCTACGTTACTTCAAACGAGTCAACAATCCAGCTGTATGCTTCAATAGCCCCGCATAATCTACTTTTTTAGCTTTTACATCGCCATATAAATTCTGCTCATATAACTCCGTCAATTGGATGAAACTACCGTGAAATTGTACATACGCATGCTCCAACCGTTGAGCATAACTAGTTAAGGGTTCATCGGGCTGTCGCGGTAAAATATGCTCTGCTTTACGTAATAATAGCGAGTAAGCTTTAGCAAACTGCTTTGGATGAAGTTTTAGAGCTAGGCTGAAACGAAGCAAGAAAAAGTACTTTTTCAAAAAGAAACTGCCGACTGCTAATAAGATAATCAATAAGCCGATAGCCATATTACGCAAAACTGGAAGCCATGGGCTACTTACAGAATCTTGTGTATTTTTTTTAGTGACAGGTTCTGAATTGCTAGAAGTAGCTTCAGTTCGATTTTTTGTTTCAGAAGACACAGTGGTTTCTGCTGAGCTTTCAAGTGTCTTTTCTGTACTAGAAGTGGTTGTTGCTGTAGCTTGACTAACTTCGTTGACAAAACTTGGTGTGGGTTCAAACGGGATCCAACCATATCCTTCAAAGTAAACTTCTGGCCAAGAATGAGCATCGCTATTTTTAATGGTATATTCTTGATATCCTGTATTTTCAGAGCGCGTGAGTTCACCAGGTGAAAATCCCTTTGCCCAACGACTAGAAATACCGATTGACCGAAGTAAGATCGTCATAGCACTGGAGAAATTATCACAATAACCAACTTTTGATTCAAAAAGAAAGTGATCAACATAATCCTCATTTTGTGGAGTAAAAGGTGTATCCGTTTTTGAATAGCGATAACCACCCTCTTGTTTTAGATAGCGCTCAACAGCTTTTACCTTATCGTAAAGAGTGACTTGATTTTCAGTAATTGAAATAGCTAGCTCTTTGATCCGATTTGGTGTAGTCAGAGGAATTTGACTATTTTGTTCATCTAGCGAAATTTGATAAGGCACTTGCCCCAACGATTCTTGAGTAAATGTAGGCTTTTGCCAAGTAAACTGAATCGATTTAGGCTTCGATGTAAGATTGATTCGTTGTTTATCTTTGATCTGTTCTACCTGTCCAAGCTCGTTAATTGGAAGGGAAATCGTTCCGTAAGGATAAGGCAAATAGTCTTTTGGGGCGTTAAAAGTCAATGTGATGCTTGTTTCAGCAGCTAAAGTCCCTTGATATTCAAGATTTGTAGAGAGAATCAAAGGGTGTTCTGCAGCTACTGTGACTATTTCAGAAGTATTCTTCCAACCTTTTCCAGTATAGTAATTTTTGGTTTCCACACGCCAATAATGCTCACTGGTCTGTTTAGCTGTGAAAAGTACCGATTGATCATCTGACAACGGTCCACCTAATTGAGCGTCGTTTTCACTAAAACCAGCTGTAGCCAAAGAGTCACTCCCATAACCCTCAATTTTTTGATAGATTCCTTGTTGATTTACGTAATCACGAATGCTTGCAGTTTGCGTAATTAAAAAAATCTGTGATTGAGGAAATAGCACAGGAAAGAAATACGAGCCGACAGCGATCAAGAACAGCGCAGTACTACTTAATAAAAATAGCTTCAATTTGACTTGTTTGGCCAACCAATTCGGCGTGTGTTTCAATCCATAAAAAAGAATGGCAAAACTTGTGATCAAAATAACGTGAAGCCCTAAATTTAAACGATTAAACACCGCCAGCATAAGCAAATAACCAATCAACAACAAAGTACCGAGTAGCCACCGCTCATAACGGATCAAGAGTACATTTAATAAAATCAGTAAAAATAAAATAATCGCCAAAGCAAAAAAATCAGGTAAGTAATTAATTTCCCCGCTAATCATTTTTGGATAGGTGACTAGCATTTTCTGAACAAAAACACTGAACCAAGAAAAGCCGAATGATCGAGAAAAAGGGAAATAATAGTAAAGTGTAAACGAATAACTAAGCATATAAAACGGTAAAATAACTAATTGGTTTTTGACAAGTAAAGTCATAGAACAAACCAATGCCAACATCCCACCGAAAAAGAATGTGTTTGCTTGGGCTAGATTATAGACTTTTAAAAAAGGCAGAGCAGCTGTTATTAAGATAAAAAAACTGAGCAGTGCAAAAGGCCATCTTTCTTTTAGACTATTTTTCAAAAATAGGACCTCCTTTATGGAGCGAGCTTATTTGATCTTTCCAAAGAAAAGCGAGAGCCCCTTCCTCAAACGTAATTAAACAGAGCTCATTTGTCTTCTCCAAATGATTTAATTGTTCTGCTAACTGGGGTGTCTTACAAGGCGTAAAAATCACTAATTTTTTATTTGAATAAGACGGTAGAGCACACTCCTGTGACAAAGGAGCTACGGTGGCCATGGTAAATTCTTTTAGTGCAGTATCAGGAATATCAGCTAGAATCGTTTGTTGAAACGATAGTTTATGCTCAACGAAGTGAATAAATGAATAATAGATAGAAACAAGTTCTTCAAATTTTTCATGAGCCAAACCATAAAATACAAAATAAGTTTCTGTTTCGGCTTCGTGTTCGTATTCTTTCACGATCAATTCATTTCTTTTTCCAGATAGTTTCCAATCAACTAAATTGAACGGATCTCCTACCTGATAGTTGCGGAAATTTCGAATCGAAAAAGTTTGATTCCCAAAAGGGGTAGTAAAATTTACCATTGAGTTCACTAGTTGGTGATAAAGTTGTTCTGCTACATCTATCTGCAACGTAGGCATGACCACAAATGGACCTGCAGCCTTGACTGCATATTGTTTAGAAAATAGCCGGAATAAGTCTGTACTGACAAGGACAAATGAAAGCTCTTGGAAAATACCTCTCTGGGAAGGGCGCCACTCAAAAGCCAGATCTTTTCGCTGTCCTGAATATAGACCTAAATAGTGGCTGTTTGTTGCGCTATTTTCGCTTAAAAAAACCAAGAGTGTTGGAATTGGCAACAGTGTTGGACGATAGCGAAAGAGTTCTACTTGAATGTTACTTGATTGATGGACTCTGTAAATTGTTTTTTCTATTGAGTGAACCTTAATTTTTTTTAGAGAAGGCAGCAAAGTCAAAATATCTAGCAACAATAAAAAGAGCAAAAAGAAAAACAGTAACCAACCAGTTGGATTGTTAAAAATAATTGCATATAGAAAAACAGCAGTGTAAACAAAAGCGATACCGATAGCTCGGATAAGGTTATTGATCAAGTATCGTCTCATAACTATTTCCTAACTGGAACAGGTACTTGTCTAAGTAACTGCTCAAAAATGTCTTCTAAGTGTTTTGACGTGGCTGGTTGTCCGCCTTTTAATAGCAAGCGATGGCCAAAAGTTGCAGGTAAAATTTGTTGTAGATCACTAGGTGTAACGTAATTTCTTCCTTCAGTTAACGCAAATGCCTTAGCAGCTCGTATAAATGAAACGGATCCGCGCGGACTGATTCCAAGAGCTATTCCGTCATGATTCCGAGTAACATGAACTAATTGCAAAGCATATCTAGCAACTACAGGATCCACATAGATATCGTCAACAATCTGTTTTAACTGACTGATTTCAGAAGCATTCAAGATTTGTCGTACTCGATTCAGCTCATGTCCAGTTTGATTCAAGATTAAATTAAGTTCATCTGTAAATTCAGGATAGCCAATCTGGAGTTTAAATAAAAAGCGATCTAGCTGAGCTTCTGGTAGAGGATAAGTTCCTTCGTAATCTAACGGGTTTTGAGTTGCTAAGACAAAGAAGTGCTCATCTAATGGATACGTGTGATTATCGATCGTTACATGGTTTTCAGACATAGCTTCCAATAATGCAGCTTGAGTTCTAGGCGTCGTTCGATTGATTTCATCCGCTAATAGAACGGTTGTAAAGACTGGTCCTTGATGAAATTCAAATCGGTGCTCGGCTGTATTGTAAATAGAAACACCTAAAATATCACTAGGCAGTAAATCTGGGGTAAATTGAATTCGATTAAATGTACCATGTGTCGCTTTTGCTAAAGTCTTGACCATCATCGTTTTACCGACACCGGGTATGTCTTCAAGTAAAACATGACCGCCAGCTAAGAAAGCGGTCACAGTTAATTGTAAGATATCACGTTTTCCTAAAATAACTTTTTCCATTTCATCGATCAATGATGTGATTTGTGTGTGTGCGGATTCAAGCATATTGTGTAATCTCCTTATTGTAAAAGCTAAGCAAAATAGATCAGCCAAGCTAGATAATAGATGTATTTTATTTTATTGTATAGATAACATTCGTCTGTTGCAAGATGTCATAAGAGTTTCTTAATATAGTACATAAAAAGCCAAAGGAATGAGACAAATCACTGTTCATCGTAAACGATTGAGTTCATACTAATGAATAAATAGTTAATTGGAGGAATGAAACGAATGGAGAAAAAAACTCAAATGAAAGCAGTCGGTTTTTTTGAAGGATTTCCTATTACGAATGAGGCAAGCTTTATTGATAAAGATAAACTGATCCCAATCCCAGCAGCTCAAGACATTCTTGTCAAGGTTAAAGCGGTCTCTGTTAACCCTGTTGATATAAAGCTAAGACAAACAACAAAGAAACAAACGACTTTAACTGTTTTAGGTTTTGATGGGGTCGGCGAAGTTGTCGCTGTGGGTAAGGATGTCAAAAAATTCTCTATAGGTGATCGAGTTTATTATGCAGGGACAACGAAACGAGCTGGTAGCAATCAAGAATTTCAATTAGTACATGAAGCAATTGCGGCAGTAGCTCCTAGCAATTTAAACGATGAAGAAGCGGCATCGCTCCCCCTTACTTCTTTGACAGCCTATGAATTATTAGTTGAAAAATTCGGCTTGATTCCGAAAAAACAGGCTAATCAGGGCAAAACGATTTTAGTCATCAACGGAGCAGGGGGTGTGGGTTCGATATTGACGCAATTGGCTGCTTGGGCTGGTCTGACGGTTTACGCTACGGCTAGTCCTAAAAATTTTGATAGGTTGAAGAGAAATGGCGTAACTTATCCTCTCGACTATCATAAAAATTTAAAACAGAGTTTAACAGAATTGGCGGTTCAGCAGGTGGATTATGTAGCCGTTTTATTTGATATCACTTCGTACTTTGCCACAGTGGCTGAAGTAATCAAACCTTTCGGGCATGTTGGAACGATCGTAGGTGTAGAAGAGCCTTTAGACATCAGTCTTTTGAAAAATAAGTCGGTTAGTTTTGATTGGGAATATATGTTTGCTAAAACAGATTATCAGGATCGAATCGAAACACAAGGTCAAACACTAGCTCTGATAGCACAACTGGTAGAAGCGGGAGAAATTGTGACGACTGTAGGAAAAGCCTATTCAAATGGGATCAATGCTGCCAATTTGAAAAAAGCTACTGCAGATGTGGAAACAGGGCATATGAATGGGAAAGTCGTGGTCAGCGGACCGTTTAATGGAGAACCTAAATAATCGTAAGTGATGTTGTAAATCAAGAGACAACCAAGGTCGTTAGTTTATTCGGACAATAAAAAAACACAAGAGCGGGCAAAAGTTTGGGTTCGCTTTTGTTCACTCTTGTATTTTTTATTTAATCAAAGGTTATTTTTTTTGTTTTACCTTTTTTAAAACATATTGATAGTTGACGAAGCCAATGACAAGTAAACCAAGGAATAACCAAGCGTAACTTGATTGTTCACCTGTAGCAGGCAACTTCTTTTTAGCCGTTGTATTCGCTTTAGCGCTTGCTTTTGGTGAAGGCGTGTTGCTGTTAGAAGTATTTGGAACTTGGTTAGCGGAATCGTTTGTTTCGCTATTATCAGTATTTGACGTAGTTGTTTCAGTCGATTCACTTGATTCGGTTGATTCAGAAGAATCAGTCGATGCAGTTGGCTCTGTTGTATCTTTATCTTTCGTATAAACATATGTTACTTTCTGAGCTTCTTTCGTAAATAAACCTGTTTGGTTTCCTGTTACTTCTTTAAATGTGTAGTCTTTAAAAGCTAGTTGTTCTGTTGTAAAAGGAGTTCCAACTACTTCGGTCTGCTCGATTTTTTTCAGCTCGGTACCCGTTGTATCAACATAATAAGCAGTCACGGTTCCTTTAATGATCGGTTCAGAAGTTTTTTTGTAAACAAAGGTCACTGTTTGTTCTTGATCAGTGAAACTACCTGATGCATTGGCAGGTAATTCTGTTAGCTCATAACCAGTAATTTCTGGAGCTGTGATCTCAAATGTTTGCCCAACTAAACCAGAACGTGTTTCGCTAGCTAACAACTCTTTTCCAGCTTCATCTTGATAATGAATGGTAACTGGTTGGCCGTCATCAAGAATAGTGAATTGATGCAAATAAGTTCCTGATGAAATAGCATAGAAAGTAAAACCATCCGGTTGTGCATAAGTTCCAGCTGGATTATTTAGACGTGCATTGTATTCAAAACTTGTAAGGTTTTTAAACTCATCTTCTGTCACCCCAGAAACTGTAATACCTAAATCAGTGATCTGGAGACGATTTGCAGGTAATTGTGTACCGTTGAAATCAAGGTAAGTATTACTAGCAGAATTTGATGTTGTAAACGGTGGAACATAACCATCGAAGTTCGTCATTCGGTTTGGCATCATTGAAAATGGTAAAAATAACGTTTCTTGATCAAAGTCATAATCTAAAGTAGAACGACCAAGTGTTGTTGGTAGATCGGTACGACCTGTATTTTGTCCGAATGCTGACAAATTATTAAGCACAGGGAATTCATTGATTACAGTAAAATCCGTGATTCCACAAAACTGAACAGAAAGTGATGTCAGATTAGGCAGTGCTTTAAAAGGGGCAATGGATGTGATATTCATATTTGTGTCCATGTAAATACGTGTTAGTGAGGTTAACTGAGCGATCTTAGGCAAGACATCATTGTCAATACTTGTAGCGGCTACACTTAGATTGGTCAACCCGGTATTTTTACTTAGATCAGGGAAATTAGCGCTAGTTAAACTTTTGGTTTGAAGCGTAACATAAGTTAACGAAGATAGCTGTTCTAATGGACTGAAGTCGGTTATGCTATTATTAACATTCATGTAAATAGAGCTTAAATTGGTTGCGTGTTCTAATCCAGAAAGACTAGTGATTAGAGTTGAACTAAGATTAAGATTCGTTAAACGATCCATGTCTGCTTGTGTCAGTTCACTGCCAGCAGGAAGACCTACTGATGAAACGATTGCTTGTTTTAAAACGGGATCGGCGATTTCAATAGTATCTGCTCTAGGTGCGATCGATGTTGGTACAGCTTCGTTTTCTGTGATAGATTCTGTCGTTGACATCGTTGTTTCATTTTCCACAGGAATTGTTGTTTCCGGGATTGCTTCTGTGCTAGAACTTTCAACAGTAGTAGCAGACTCAAGTGTTGCTTCTGTTGTTTCAGCGCTTTCTTGTGATACTGCAGGCGTGGTTTGCTCAGTTTCAGCGGGACTATCTTCAGCGAAAACATGAGAAGTGGTGAGCAAAGTCGGTGCTAAAAGTGCCAGCACCATAACTGCGCGGACGGATCTTTTCTTATGTAGTGGTGTAATAGTTCTGTTTTTCATATGTAGTTCCTCCATAGTTCAGAATAAAGTGTGTGAAGATAATAAAAAATGTATTATCACAAATCATTTTATCATAAAAATACGAATAAAATTAAATTTTTTTATGAAAAATAACATAAAAATAATGAAAAGTGTGGAAAAACTGGAGATTAGGCGCTTCTAATCTTTTTTTAGATGAGAGAAAAATTAAATACGCTTTTTGTATTTGGAAATAAATAGAAAATTAAAGATAAAAGCAAAAGGGTGACAAGTTTTGAGGCGGTAGCTTATAATGAAGGTACTATCTTAAGTAGGGAGTATCTCATGTCATTAAAACAAAAAATCGTAGCAGAAAGTAAGCGGCTAGGGATCGATAAGATTGGATTTGCTTCAGCGCAACCTTTCTATGAACTAGAAGAGTCATTAAAAGAGCAAAGGGAACTTGGCTTTAATTCAGGCTTTGAACATCAAGTGATCGAAGAGAGAATTTATCCTGAAAAAACATTTGAGAATCCAAAAACAATTATTTCGATTGCGTTAGCTTATCCTACTAAAATAGAAGGAAAAGTACCAAGAGATGAAAAAAGAGGCATGTTTGCCCGAGCATCATGGGGGATTGATTATCATGATGTGTTGCGAGATCGGTTAGCGAAATTGATTGCTTTTATTCAATCACAAGCCGAAAGTCTTGAAGAGACTGAAGCATGGCGGTTTGCACCTCAAGTTGATACTGGCGAATTAGTAGATGTAGCTGTTGCCCAACGTGCTGGGCTAGGGTTTATCGGAAGAAATGGTTTGTTGATCACAGAAGAGTTCGGCTCCTTTGTTTATTTAGGAGAGATCGTGACAAATATTGATTTTGAAGTAGATGAACCTGTTGCGTTTGGTTGCGGCGATTGTACGCGGTGTGTAACAGCTTGTCCCACACAGGCACTTTTAGGGAATGGGAGCATGAACGCAAAAAAATGCTTGTCTTATCAAACCCAAACCAAAGAAATGATGCCAGAAGAATACCGAAAGAAAATGCATAATGTTATCTACGGTTGTGATATTTGTCAGCTTGTTTGTCCCTATAATCGCGGGAAGGATTTTCATTTTCATAAAGAAATGGAACCAGAGGTCGATACTGTTTATCCTAAACTAAAGCCGATGCTGAGCATTTCCAATAAAGAATTTAAAGAAACCTTTGGGCATCTTTCAGGATCCTGGCGGGGGAAAAAGCCATTGCAAAGAAATGCCTTGATTGCATTAGCCAATTTAGGTGACCGCAGTGCGTTGCCAGAGATTTACAGATGTGCAACAGAAGATGTGCGTCCTGTAATCAGAGGGACGGCTATCTGGGCAATTGGAAAACTTGGAAATAAAGAAGCGGAAAAATGGTTAGGTGTTTTGAATGAATTATTGGAAGTAGAACCAGAAGAAGAGGTACTTGTGGAAATCAGAAATGCTATTAAACGATTAGAGAGCTAAGCAATGTTTGGCAGACAGGTCATTCCAACGAAAAAAGCACTGAAAAGAATTCCTTTTCAGTGCTTTTTAATCATCAAATAAGAATTAAGCTTTCGCAGCTTCTTTTGGTTCGCGGCCTAAAATTGCTTGTAAGACTGTTAAGACACCATATGAAGCTAAGATTGTGTAAATCAAGCTTGAATAAGTTGTAATATCGAAATCCCACGTTTTGTAAATAACTAAAACAATTGCTAAAACAATAGCTGCAAGAACGTTGAAAAATGCAAACGCCCATAGATTTCCGTTTTCTTTACGTGAAAGATAGTAGATCGAAAACCAGATGCTTAAAACACCCCAAGCGATGCAGACTAAAATAGCTGCCCAATAAATAATAAATGCTACCACGAAGTTTCACCTCACTTTTATACATTATGTATTCTATCACGTTCTCTTTTGTTTGTCATGAAAAGACAGTGAAAAAGGGAACATTCTTACCGAGATCAATCAGTAGGAAAGGGAGTAATTTTCTTTTTGTGCGAATATGTTTTCTCTCCACTCTATCTTTACGTTATAATAAACCTATTAGGAGATGAGACGATGCAAACAATCGATGAAACGAAAGCGCACATTTTAATCAAACAGGCGGAACAAATCACCTTTTTAACAGGGGCAGGTGTTTCAACAGCATCTGGCATACCTGATTATCGCTCGCTATCTGGTATTTATCACGGGATCGAACGCCCTGAATATTTATTAAGCCAGACCTGTATGCGTGAGGAGCCAGAAAAATTTTATTCATTTGTGCAAACGTTATATCATCCTGATGCAAAACCAAATAGTATCCACTTGAAAATAGCAAACATAGCAAAAATAAAAAATACATGGGTCATTTCTCAAAATATCGATGGCCTACATGCAAAAGCCAAAACACAGCAATTAGTTAATTTTCATGGGGACTTGTATGATTGTTATTGTAGGAAGTGTGGTCAAGCTGTTTCAGCAGAAGCATATTTAGTTTCTGATCACCATGAGCAATGCGGTGGACAAATTCGGCCGAATATCGTTTTATATGAAGAAGGCTTAGATGAACAAGCGATAACCATGTCGATTGAAGCTGTAGCAAAGACCGATTTGATCGTAATCGTGGGTACTAGCTTTCAAGTGCACCCATTTTGTGACTTGATTCATTACGCAAAAGCTACGGCGACTGTTTTAGTGATCAATCAAACCCCGATTCATTTAAACAGAGAGGCTTATTTCTTAAAAGAAGATGCAGTAAAGGTCTTTGAAAATATAGTGACAGAGGAGCTTTAATATGGAAGAAATTAAATCAGAACGACAAAAGATGATCGACGGCGAACTGTATTTTGCAGGAGATCCTGAATTAGCAACAGCGCGAAAATTTGCTAGAGAACAAATGAAGCTGATCAATCGAGAAGAAGACACGCAGATTCGCCGTCAATTAGTTGAAGAAACCTTTGGCTCGACCGGAACAGGCAGTTATATCGAACCGTCGATTAGTTTTGACTATGGTTTTAACATTCATGTGGGGAAAAATTTCTATGCGAATTTCAATAGTATTTTCTTAGATATTTGCCCAATCACGATTGGAGACAACTGCATGTTTGGACCAAACGCTCAATTATATGCAGCTACACATCCACTACATCCAGTCAAACGAAACAGCGGTTTAGAATACGGAAAACCGATCACAATCGGTGACAATGTGTGGCTTGGCGGCGGTGTAATCATCGCACCTGGCGTGACATTAGGGAATAATGTGGTAGTAGCAGCTGGGGCTGTTGTAACCAAATCGTTTCCAGATAATTGTGTGATCGGCGGCAATCCTGCGAAAATCATCAAGGAAATAGAACTAGATGATAATAAGCAGTCTCCACTAATGAGCCAACGAGACAAAATCGATACTTTAGATAAAAAAATCGTCGCTTTATTAGAAGAACGTATGGAAGTTGTCGAAGCAATCGTAGCAATCAAAAAGACGTCCGATACACAAATTTTAGATACAACTAGAGAACAAGACGTTTTAGCTAAAGTCGCGACGTATGTCCAAAATGAAGACTATCAAGAAGTCATCAAAGAAACGTATCAAGGAATTATGGATGCATCCAAACATTTTCAGCAAAAACAACTAGATTAAAGATGACAGGGAGGGATTTGAATGGATGGCGTAAAAAGACGAGAAGCCATTTTACTACAATTAGAAACAACTGAAAAACCGATCAGTGCCAGTCGTTTTGCCAAAGAATTCAAGGTCAGCCGTCAAATCGTGGTAGGAGATGTTGCACTTTTAAGAGCGGCAGGGTATGAAATTATTGCAACAGCTAGAGGGTACTTACTTGAAAGAGCAGAAGATCAGCAAGGGATTATTCGAAAAATTGCGTGTCAACACTCACCCGATCAAACCAAAGATGAATTGTTGACGATTATCTCGCTAGGTGGAGAAGTTATCGATGTTATTGTTGAGCATCCTATTTACGGTGAGTTGACTGGTGGTTTGCATATCAAGACCAAAAAAGCAATAACAGAGTTTGTCGAGAATTATGAAAAGAACAGCACGACTTTATTGTCTGAGCTGACAGATGGTGTTCATCTGCATACGATTCGCTGTAAAGACGAAGCTACTTTTCAACAAATCAAAGCAGCACTAGAGCTAAAAAATATTTTATATAAAGGCTAAAAAACAATGATTTGAGATCAAACTAGTTTAGTTTATCTCGGGTCATTGTTTTTAGTGTGAAATTCTTTGCTCTCTTAGTGGGTATGTAGTTATCACAATGCGATAATTGCGTATATTTTTTTTGTTACAAAATAATTTTTAAAGGATCGTTAATTAGACCATTTTTGAATTTTAAAATACAAATGGCAAATCTCTATTTACTTTTTTGCTTTATAGATATAAAATGTAAGCGTAACCAAAAATAAGAAGGGGTGTTTTTAAGTGAGTAGACCAATCGATGTTCGTAACACGGTGGATGGCACATATCAATTGTATATTGACGGCAAGTGGACAAATGGTTCAGGAAATCAGAAAATGACTAGTTATAATCCAAGTAATGGAGAAAAATTGGCAGATTTTGTTGATGCGACTCATGAGGATGTTGATCAGGCGATCGCAGCGGCACAAGCTGCGTTCAAGACGTGGAAAGATGTGAATGTTACTACGCGCAGTAATTTATTGTTGGAAATCGCTGATTTGATCGATGCAAATACAGAACATTTGGCTTTAGTTGAAACATTGGATAATGGTAAACCGCTACGTGAAACAATGTCGATTGATGTTCCAGCTACTGCAGATCACTTCCGTTATTTTGCTGGTGTGATTAGGGCCGAGGAAGGTTCTGTAAAAGACTTTGATCAAAATACGTTGTCCATTGTGCTTAAAGAACCGATCGGTGTTGTAGGTCAGATCATTCCGTGGAATTTCCCGCTATTGATGGGCGCTTGGAAGTTAGCACCTGCTATTGCTGCGGGCAATACAGTTGTGATCCACCCATCTTCGACAACCTCTTTAAGTTTACTGGAACTATTTAAGTTATTGGATCAAGTTTTGCCAAAAGGTGTTGTGAATTTAATCACAGGTAAAGGGTCTGACTCTGGAAACTATATGTTGGAACACCAAGGCTTTGATAAATTAGCGTTTACAGGATCAACGGAAATTGGCTATACAGTTGCAAAGGCAGCAGCAGAGAAATTGATTCCAGCAACTTTAGAATTAGGTGGAAAATCAGCCAATATTATTTTTGATGATGCAAATTGGGAGCGAGCGTTAGAAGGCGTTCAATTAGGGATTTTATTTAACCAAGGACAGGTTTGTTGTGCTGGTTCTCGTGTTTTTGTTCAAGAGGGGATCTACGATAAATTTATAACAGCACTGAAAGAAAAATTTGAGAGTATCAAAGTCGGTCTCCCGTGGGAAACGGGTGTACAAATGGGTGCGCAAATCAATGAAAAACAATTAAAAGATATTTTAAAATATGTTGAAATCGGCACAAAAGAAGGGGCTAAACTGGTTACAGGTGGACGTAAAATCACTGAGAATGGCTTAGATAAAGGCGCATTTTTGGAACCCACGTTATTAGCAGACGCCAACAATGCGATGTGTATTGCACAAGAAGAAATATTTGGTCCAGTAGCAACTGTGATCAAGTTTAAATCAGAAGAAGAAGTGATTGCTTTAGCGAATCAATCTGATTATGGGTTAGGTGGAGCCGTATTCTCACAAAATATCAACACAGCCCTGCGTGTTGCTCGTAAAGTTAGAACTGGACGGATGTGGGTCAACACGTATAATCAATTGCCTGCTGGAGCTCCATTTGGCGGATATAAAAAATCTGGTATTGGACGTGAAACACATAAATCAATGCTAGATGCCTATACACAAATGAAGAATATTTATATTGTGACCAAAGAAGAGTCAGACGGATTATATAATTAATACAAAAAGCATCGCAACCAATTAGCTGCGATGCTTTTTATAATTAATTATTTTCAGCTTCAAATTTTTCAAAAGCAGATTTGATTACTTCTTTCAACGCATTTGCAGAAGCATTCATACGATCTTTTTCTGAATCAGTCAACGGAATTTCAATGACTTGTTTGATTCCTTGACGGTTGATTACAGCTGGTGCACCGATATAGATATCATTTTGTCCATACTCACCATCTAAATAAACAGAAAGTGGGAAAACAGAATCTTCATCGTCTAAAATCGCTTTTGTGATTCGGGCTAAAGCAGCGGCGATTCCATAGAATGTCGCCCCTTTTTTCTCAATGATCGAATACGCAGCATCTCGTACATTAAAGAATAAATTGACCATCGCTTCTTCATCAACATCTGGATTGTTTTTAACCCATTCGTAAATTTGTAAGCCGGCAACATTGGCATGAGACCAAACTGGAAATTCAGTATCCCCATGTTCGCCTAGAATATAAGCATGGACGTTACGAGCATCTACATCTACTAATTCAGCGATTGCTTGACGGAAACGAGCTGAATCAAGTGAAGTTCCAGAACCGATAACGCGTTCCTTTGGAAATCCTGAGAATTTCCATGTAGAATAAGTTAAAATATCAACTGGATTAGCAGCAACTAAGAAAATTCCGCTAAAACCAGAATCAACGATCGCTGTAACGATTTGTTTGTTGATCTTTAAGTTTTTGTGTACTAAATCAATCCGTGTTTCACCAGGTTTTTGTGCGGCACCTGCTGTTAAAACAACAAGGTCAGCATCGTGACAGTCGTCATATGTTGCGGCATAAATCTTTTTAGGAGAAGTAAAAGCTAACGCATGAGATAAATCAGCGGCATCTCCTTCAGTTTTCTTTGTATCTATATCAATAATACCAACTTCTTGAGCAATATTTTGAGTAACTAAGGCAAAAGCATAACTAGATCCGACAGCGCCATCTCCAACTAAAATTACCTTTTGGTGGTCTTTGTTCCCAACTGCTGCAGTCATGTGTATCATTCCTTTCAGATAATTGTTTTATCACAATGATAATACCACCGTTTGTGAGGTTTGTCACGTTTTTTGTTTTTTATATTAATACAGTTTTTCAAGGTGTTTCATAAGAAAACTCTTTCATGTGCGCTATTTCACTATTTGTGTTTTGGTCAACATTTTTTTCTGTAATGAAGCTTACAGCTTTTTTAAGAATTTAAAAGCATCGGCAAACGTTTGTTTTATGGTATAATTATAAAAAAAACTGGGCAGAGGATTTTCCTGCTCGGGTATTTTGTGTTGGAGAATGAATAGATGGTGATAAAAGCACCTTTTAATAAGGAGAATATAGATAAATGAAAATGATCGTCGGATTAGGCAATCCAGGAAGTAAGTATCGAGAAACGAAACACAATATTGGGTTTATCACGTTGGATGAGATTGCTCATCGCTACAATGCCACATTTAATAGTAGTCAATTTGAAGCCGATATTGCTGAATTTTTTATAGGAACGGAAAAGATCATGCTAGTCAAACCGCTGACATTTATGAATGAATCCGGTCGTTCAGTTGGGCCATTAATGACTTATTACGGCGTTGAAGAAGAAGACTTGATCGTAATTTACGATGATTTAGATTTAGAAATCGGTAAGATTCGTCTACGCCAGAAAGGCAGTGCAGGTGGACATAATGGCATTAAAAGCTTGATCGCACATTTGGGCACAAATGTGTTTCCAAGAATCAAGATCGGCATTGGTCGTCCTATCGGGAGTAACACTGTCGTTCATCACGTGCTGACTGGGTTTCCTAAAGACAAGCATGAAGAAATTTTATTAGCTGTGAAAAATGCAGCGGATGCAGCGATTTATGCGTGTGAAGGTCATACCTTTGTCGATACGATGAATCAATTTAATGGGAAATAAGTAGAATAAAAAGCATAGAAGGAGGAGCCTGTTTTGAACATCATTGAACGGATTGGCGCAAGTGAACTAGCCCGAGATTGGCAAACGCAGTTAACAGGAAATACCCGCCAATTGATTACTGGCTTAGCTGGCTCAGCCAAGACATTGGTTATGACCAGTGGGTTTAAACAAAAAAATAAAAAAGTCGTTGTGGCTGTTCCAAATCTTTATTATGGGAATCAGCTAGTTGAAGACTTTCGTAATATTTTATCAGATGAAGAAGTGTACCTATTTCCTGTAGATGAGGTTTTATCAGCTGAAATGGCTTTTTCTTCGCCGGAAGCTAGGGCAGAAAGGGTTGCAGCGCTAAACTTTCTTTTGACAGATCAAGCGGGAATCATTGTGGTGCCTGTAGCTGGGTTAAGAAAGTACTTGCCGAGTAAACAGACTTGGGGACAAGCTCAGCTTCACTGGGAACTTGGTGGTGAAATTGAGCTAGATACTTTGGCGCAGCAATTGGTCTTAATGGGCTATCAACGTGAGTCTTTAGTGGGGAAACCTGGTGATTTCAGCATTCGAGGAAGTATTGTCGATGTCTATCCACTGAACTCTGACTATCCAGTTCGAGCAGAATTGTTTGATATCGAGATCGATTCTTTGCGTTATTTTGAAGCAGATACGCAGCGATCAGTCGGCAACATTGAATCTGTGACGCTTTCGCCGATGACAGACTTAGTCTTTTCGAAAGCAGATTTGATTCATGGGGAAAAACAATTAACGAATGCTTTAGAAAAACGAGTGGCAATTGTGAAAGACGCTGCTGAAAAAGACTTTCTCCAAGATTATTTTGGTCAGTTGGCAACATCCTGGAATCAAGGGATTCCTACCGATACAGCCCATTACTATACAGACCTTCTATATGAAACTAAGACAACCTTGCTTGATTATCTACCAGAAGATAGCTTGGTCTTTATTGATGATTATGCTCGTATCTTAGAGGCAGAACGTGAGATAATTCGTGAAGAAAATGAGTGGCAAGTTCTTAAATTAGAAGAAATGCGCGTTTTTCCTGAACAGACTTTTGGTTTAGAGTTTCATGAGCAAGTACGGAAAATGACTTTTGCAACAACCTTCTTTTCATTATTTCAAAAAGGGATGGGCAATCTCCGTTTTCAAGCGGTTCATAACTTCCAATATCGCTCAATGCAGCAATTTTTTGGTCAAATGCCATTATTAAAAACTGAAATGGATCGTTGGCAAAAACAAGATCAAACGGTTGTGGTATTTGTCCCAACGAAAGAACGGAGTCAAAAAGTTGAAGAACTGTTTCGGGATTTCGACATTGCTAGCGTGACTGCTGCAGCTGACCGTTTAATAGAAGGAAAAATTCAAATCGTTCAAGGTTCCTTGCAGTCAGGTTTTGAACTCCCTGTGGAAAAACTCGTCACCATCACCGAAAAAGAAATTTTCCATACAACGACCAAAAAAAGAGCCAGACGTCAAACTGTTTCTAATGCGGAAAGATTAAAAAGCTATAGTGATTTAAAAAATGGTGACTATGTTGTTCACGCAAACCATGGGATCGGGAAATATATTGGAATGCAGACCTTGGAAGTCGATGGTGTTCACCAAGATTACATCACGATTTTATATCAAAATGACGACAAACTGTTTATTCCCGTTACGCAACTAAATCTGATACAGAAATTCGTTGCTTCTGAATCGAAATCGCCGAAAGTGAATAAATTGGGCGGTAGCGAGTGGAGTAAAACAAAACGAAAAGTTACGTCTAAAATCGAAGACATTGCAGATGATTTGATTCAATTATATGCATCCAGAGAATCGGAAAAAGGCTATGCTTTTCCACCAGATGATGCGTATCAAAAAGAATTTGAAGATGCATTTCCCTATAGTGAAACAGACGATCAGTTACGTAGTACGGCTGAAATTAAACATGATATGGAAAAAACACGACCAATGGATCGTTTATTAGTTGGTGATGTGGGGTATGGGAAAACAGAAGTGGCTTTACGTGCGGCTTTTAAAGCAATCAATAACAATAAACAAGTAGCCTTTCTAGTTCCAACCACGATTTTAGCTCAGCAACATTATGAAACGATGGTAGATCGTTTTGAAGGGTTTCCAGTAGAAGTGGGTTTATTAAGCCGCTTTAGAACGAAAAAACAACAAAGAGAAACTATCGAAAAAATCAAACATGGTCAAGTGGATATTGTTGTAGGAACACATCGTTTACTTTCTCAAGATGTGCAATTCAGCGATTTAGGTTTACTAGTGATTGATGAAGAACAACGCTTTGGTGTAAAACATAAAGAACGTTTAAAACAACTGCGAGCACAAGTTGATGTTTTAACCTTGACTGCAACACCGATTCCAAGGACTCTGCATATGTCGATGCTTGGCGTACGTGATTTATCTGTTATTGAAACGCCACCGGAAAATCGTTATCCGATCCAGACCTATGTAATGGAGCATAATCCAGGTGCGATTAGAGAAGCGATTGAAAGAGAAATGGCGCGAGATGGACAAGTTTTTTATCTCTATAATCGTGTAGATACGATTGAGCAAAAAGTGGAAGAAATCCAAGCCTTGGTTCCAGAGGCTAGAATTGCTTATGCACATGGGCAAATGACCGAAGTTCAACTAGAAAATACCTTGTTTGACTTTATTGAGCGACAATACGACGTTTTAGTGACGACTACAATTATTGAAACGGGTGTTGATATTCCCAATGCGAATACGTTATTTGTAGAAAATGCTGATTACATGGGCTTATCAACCTTGTATCAATTACGTGGTAGAGTTGGCCGAAGCAATCGTGTGGCGTATGCCTATTTTATGTACGAACAGCAAAAGATTTTAAACGAAGTTAGTGAAAAACGATTAGAAGCGATCAAAGACTTCACTGAACTAGGATCAGGCTTTAAAATTGCGATGCGCGATTTATCGATTCGTGGTGCAGGAAATTTATTAGGCGCTCAGCAACATGGCTTTATCGATTCAGTCGGCTTTGACATGTATTCACAAATGCTTTCAGAAGCAGTCGCCCGTAAACAAGGGAAAAATATTCAAGATCAAAAAACATCTGTTGAGATTGATCTAGGAATTGACGCCTATTTACCAACTAGTTATATTTCGGATGAACGTCAAAAAATTGAGATTTACAAACGAATTCGTCAACTTGAAAATAGAGATATGTATGATGAACTTGAAGCAGATCTGCTTGATCGTTTTGGCGAATATCCCGATGAAGTCGCTCATTTATTAACGACTGGGCAAATTAAAATGGATGGTGATCGCGCCTTAGTGGAAACAATCCGTAAGAGACAACAAGAAATTACGTTTACTTTGAGCAAAATCGGGACGAAAACGTATAATGTAGAACAAATTTTTGAAGCATTATCACACACTCAGTTAAAAGCAGATCTTGCTGTTGACAATGAAAAAATGTCGATTCGCTTGAAACTGCCTAAAGATATGAAAGAAGCTGCTTGGCTGCAGGAAGTTGCCTTGTTTACGACAGCTTTGAGGCAAGAAAAGTATAAGACTGCCATTGCTGAGGCAGAATGAAAATGAGCCTGATCAGCATTTAGACTTATCCAGCTTCACAGGCTAACCTCTCGGAAAAAAGATAAAATCCGCATGTGACAAAAAGCGTCACCTTCGTATTTTCCTATTTTTCAGTCGAGGTTAAACGAGCCTATTCAGCATTTAGACTTATCCAGCTTTACAGGCTAGCTCTTCGGGAAAAAGATAAAAATCGCATGTGACCAAGAGCGTCACAGTCAATTTTTCCTATTTTCCAGTCAGAGCTAAACGAGCCTGTTCAGCTTTTAGACGTATCTAGCTTCATGAGCCAGTCTCTCGGGAAAAAGATAAAAATAGAGTGAGGCAAAAAGCACCTCAATCGATTTTTTCTATTTTCCAGTCGAGACTAAACGGGCTCATTCAGCTTTTAGAATCGGAGGTAATGCAATGGCACACAAAGAAATGCGGACGATGATGCAAGGTGCAGCTATTTTAACGGTCGCATCGTTTATTGCCAAAGTGTTAAGTGCAGTTTATCGTGTGCCTTTTCAAAATCTAGTTGGTGATGAAGGTTTTTATGTCTACCAACAAGTGTATCCAATCTATGGTATTGCGATGACCTTAGCATTGTCAGGAATGCCGCAGTTTATTTCAAAAGTAGTAGCGGAGCAAGCAGATATTAGTGGGCAGAAAAAGGTTTTACAACAGCTGTTTCCCTTTGTTTTTGTGATTGCTGGTTTGTGTTGGGCGTTTTTCTTTTTAGGCAGTCATGAAATTGCCTTTATGATGGGAGACTATCGCTTAGCTTCTTTGATCCAAGTCGTTTCTTTTACATTCTTGTTGGTTCCTGTATTATCTTTTTATAGAGGGAATTTTCAAGGTCATTTATTGATGATCCCAAGCGCGGTTTCTCAAGTAATGGAACAAATTGTTCGAGTAGGTGTGATCTTGATTGCGGCTTACTCTTTTAGTCAGTTTGGTTGGTCGGTGTATCAGACAGGAACGATCGCAATGGGTGGTGCGTTGTTAGGTGGGATTGTTGCTGCAGGGATTCTTTGGTATTATGATCGGAAAATCCGTGTAGGAAGTTCTGCGTATTTGACGCAATGGAAAGTTGAAAAAGGTTCCGGAAAACTATTTGGTCGTTTAGTCATAGAAGGTGGAATGGTATCGCTATACAGTGCTTTTTTGATTCTCTTTCAACTAATTGATTCATTTTTGATTAAAAATTCCTTAGTCGCAGCAGGAATCAGTGATTCAGCGGCGAAAATAGATAAAGGTGTTTATGATCGAGGTCAGCCTTTAGTTCAATTAGGCTTGGTTGTTGCGCTAGCCTTAAGTTCAAGTTTTTTACCAGCGTTAACGAAGTATTTTATGAGTCGAGAAGAAGGTCGGTTTTTACAAGCAGCCAAAATATTTTTACGGTTAACCACAACGATTGCAGCTGCTGCATCGATCGGGTTAGCATTATTACTTCCTTATATGAACTTTGCTTTGTTCAAAGATTATCAGGGAAACGGTGTTTTAGGTGTATATGTCTGTTCGATTGCTTTTATGGCAATTATCCAAGCCTATCAAAGTATCTTACAAAGTCAGAATCGCTTTGTCGTATCAATGGTATCAGCAGGAATCGGCTTGTTGACGAAGCTCTTTTTGACGAGCCCCTTGACGTTTGCTTGGGGAACAATTGGAGCGAGCGTTTCAACCATTGCTGGGTTAGTCGCAACGCTATTTTTCCTGATCCTTTTTTCAAAAAAAGCAATCAATCAATTTGCTGTTGAAAATCATTTCTTTAGAAAGCTGATTATCAGTTTAGGATCGATGGGATTTGTGTTACTCTGTTATCAAGGCGTGATTGCTCTATTTCTAGGAGTAGTTAGTCATCGTGGACAGGCGTTGTTGATCACCATCATCGGAGTTTTACTCGGTGGCGGAACATTTATTTATATCATCATCAAAATTAAACTATTTACAATTCGGGAATGGCTAACATTACCGTTTGGAGCAAAAATATTAAGAATGAAGAGGTAAGGGTATGCGTTTAGACAAATTTTTAAAAGTTTCACGAATTATTAAAAGAAGACCTGTAGCCAAAGAAGTAGCAGACAAAGGCCGGATTCAGATCAATGGTATCCTAGCGAAATCATCAAGTAATGTCAAAATTGGCGATCAAGTCAAAATTCAATTTGGTAATAAAATCTTAGAAATCGAAGTTCTTGAACTTCGTGATTCAACGAAAAAAGAAGATGCAGAAAAGATGTATCAGGTTGTTTCAGAGAAAAGAGTCGAAAATAGTGATAATTTAGATTAGACAAGCTTCTTAGATGTTGGTATAATAAGACAGACAAACCAAAAACGAGTGGAGCGGAAAACATGAGTAAAAAGAAAAAAGACGTGGAAAAAGTTGCTGCCTTAGATAATGAGTATACTAAAGAACAGTATGCCGAATTTCAAAAACAGCAAAAGCAGCTGATTTTCAGACGCCGACGTCTGGCTGTTGTTTTTCTCGTGGCATTTGTGATCTTTATCGTTTCGGGTATCCAGCTAATGCAAGACTATCAACAGTTGAATGCCTTTAAGAAACAGCAGGCAGAAGCCGTAGCTGAGTCAGCAGAAGCGGATAAAAAGTTAAATCGATTGGAACAGGATGTTGCGCTTTTAAGAGATGACGATTATGTGGCGAAGCTTGCTCGTAGCCGTTTTTATGTCTCAAAAGAAGGCGAACAGATTTACAACATTCCAGAGTTAGGCGGAACGACTAGCTCTAGTAATGAGCAAAAACAATCAGGGCAAGAGAGTCAATCACAGTCTCATTCAACTGAAAAACAATCAGGCGAATAGCTGCAGATATAATAGGGTAAATAATAGGAGGAACATTTTTTTTATGTCAATTGAAGTAGGAGCTAAGTTGCCAGGAAAAGTGTCTGGTATCACTAATTTTGGTGCCTTCATCGATCTAGGTGAAGGAAAAACAGGGTTGGTTCACATTAGTGAAGTGTCAAATGGATTCGTGAAGGATATCCATGATGTATTGACCGTAGGGGATGAAGTAACCGTAAAAGTTACCTCAGTCGGTGATGACGGTAAAGTAGGTTTATCGATTCGTAAAGCACAAGAACAAGCTGCAGAACCAAAGCGTGAATATCAACGTCGTGAGAACAATGACTATCAAGGCAATCGTGACCGTGGAACACGCCCAGCACCTAAAAAACAATTTACAAGAGCGCAACCAATGAACAACTCAAAACAAGATTTTGACTCATTGATGAGCTCATTCTTAAAAGATAGTGACGACCGTTTAACTTCTTTGAAGCGTAATACAGAAGGTAAACGTGGCGGACGCGGTGGACGCCGTAACTAATAAATATCGAAGCTGAGCGAAAGCTCGGCTTTTGTGTTTTGAGCATTTTTTTCGGGTCTATCAACTATGCAACCAAGAGGTGAGTAGATGTTTCAAGAATTTTACAATCATTGTAAAAGAAATGAATACTGGCTACCAAAGCAAAAAATAGTACTGGCGATTTCTGGCGGAGTAGATTCAATGGTTTTGTTGAGGCTTATGCAAATAGCTGCTGAAAAAGACCAGCTAGAATTAGCAGTCGCCCATATCAACCATGAGTTACGGGGAGAATCCGAGGCAGAAGCGAAGTACCTGCAAAACTATTGTCAAGATCAAGGCATTTCTTACTATAGCAAAGTATGGGAAGAACCTGAGAAGACGAAAAATGTAGAAGCGCGGGCTCGCGAATTTCGCTATGATTTTTTCAAAGAAATTATGGAGAGAGAAAACTACCCTACGCTTATGACTGCTCATCATAGTGATGATCAAGCTGAAACTATATTAATGAAACTAACGAGAGGTAGTGCGTTACCTAACTTAGTGGGAATTAGAGACGTACAGCTGTTTGGAACTGGGAAATTGATTCGTCCTTTTTTAATATTTTCTAAAGAAGAATTGATGCAGTTCGCTAAAAAATCAGGAATCGTTTATTTTGAAGATGATTCAAATAGGAGTGATACCTATTTGCGTAATCGCTTCAGAAATCAAATCGTGCCACTTTTGAAAAAAGAAAACCCAAAATTTTTGCAGCACATTATGGATTTTAGTGAACAAGTCTCATTGGCTGATCAACTTATTCAGTCCGTGATAGAGCCAAAATATGAACGCTGGGTAGAAGCAACTACAGAAGGTTGGCAGGTCAAACTATCTGATTTGAAACGGGAGCAAAAAAGTATCCAAACATTTTTCCTAATGACGTTATTTCAACGAACAATCGTACCTAAAGGTGTAAAGATAAGCCAATCGCAGATTCAACAATTATTGACAATGCTAGATCGTTCCGCTCCCCAGTTGTCATTAGATATGCAACAAGGTTGGCAGGCTGTAAAAGAATATGACACGCTATTACTGAAAAAAAAGCAACCTGTAAATCATGAGAGCCTATTTTATTTGAATGAAAACGAACACCTTTTTCTATCTGAAAAAGAATGGGTCGGTTTGGAAGTAACAGGGAAAACACTTGAGGTGCCTGAGTCTACTAAGGATTGGGCAGAATTTTCTTTGCTCATAAGTGGACAAACTGTTTTACCATTAACGATTCGTCGCCGAAAAAACGGGGATAAAATCGCTTTGACTCCAGAGCTGACAAAGCGCTTGAAGCGGATATTTATCGATCGTAAAATACCTAATTCGATCAGAGAGCAAGCATGGGTCGTTCTATCAGGTCAAGAGCAGATTATTTGGATTCCACAATTTGTAAATTCCTATTTGAGTATTCCTAAAGAAACTGATAAAATACTCTACAGGCTCCTTTATAAAGTAAAACAGTAAAAACTAAAAAATACTGTTATTCAAAGAAGCAAAAGAACATAAAAAATCAGAAACAACGATTTAAAAGTCAGAGAAAAAATGATTGCTCATGAAAGCATATCTGTTTAGGGCAAGGAAACACACTATCGTTTCGACTCTATCTACCTCTCAGGAGAAACTGCAAGGAGTTAAAGGTCGAACTTATAAGGAAAGGGAGAGCAATATGTTAGAGAAAGATATTAAACAAGTCTTGATTACGAAAGAACAAATTCTTGAAAAATCAGCTGAACTTGGCAAAAGACTAACAGAAGATTATCAAGGTAAAAATCCGTTAGTGATCGGTATTTTAAAAGGTGCGATACCTTTCATGGCTGATATCACACGTTGCATCGATACGCATTTAGAAATGGACTTTATGGCTGTGTCTAGTTACGGTAACGCAACTGTATCTTCCGGTGAAGTAAAAATCATCAAAGATTTAGATACAAATGTTGAAGGACGTGATATCTTGATCGTAGAAGATATTATTGACAGTGGCCGTACGTTAGCTTATCTCGTAGATTTATTTAAATATAGAAAAGCAGCATCTGTGAAAATCGTCACCCTATTGGATAAACCAGAAGGTCGTGTCGTTGATATCGTTGCAGATTACGTTGGTTTTGATGTACCGAACGAATTTGTTGTAGGATATGGATTGGATTATGCAGAAGCATACCGAAATCTCCCTTATGTAGGCGTATTAAAACCTGAAATCTACGAATCAAATTAATATCTCTCTTAGATTTAGTTATGTTACAATGTAAAGGTCAGAATTGATAAAATAAACCGTAAAATTAATTACGAGCAGCAGTCAAAGGAGGACAGGCATGAATAAAAAGAATGGCGGCATGAAAAATGGCCTATATTATGTATTGCTGATTTTGGCGATGGTCATGGTTGTATATTTCATTTTTGGAAATAACAATCCTCAATCACCAGATATCGAATACTCGACTTTCAGTACTCAATTAGAGGAAGGCAAAGTCAAAGAACTGACGATCCAACCAACAAATGGTGTGTTTAAAATCACAGGTCAGTACAAAGAAAAACAAGAAATCAAAAACACTGGCGGTCTTTCTTTATGGGGATCAACAGAAGTTTCGACAAAATCATTTACAACAATCGTCCTACCGAGTGATATTACATTATCAGGTATCCAAGATATGGCGAAAGACAACAATGTAAAACTTACCGTAAAAGAACAATCAACAAGTGGTGCTTGGCTGTCTATCTTGTTTAGTTTCTTACCGATCGTATTGTTCATCTTCCTATTCTATATGATGATGGGACAACAAGGCGGCGGTGGCGGTGGTGGCGGCCGTGTCATGAACTTCGGTAAATCAAAAGCCAAAGAAGCAGACAAAAAAGCCAACCGTGTACGCTTCTCTGATGTAGCAGGAGCTGAAGAAGAAAAACAAGAATTAGTTGAAGTGGTTGAGTTCTTAAAAGATCCTCGCCGTTTCGTTGAATTAGGTGCTCGCATACCAGCAGGTGTTCTATTAGAAGGACCTCCAGGAACAGGTAAAACATTACTTGCTAAAGCTGTTGCCGGTGAAGCAGGCGTACCGTTTTACTCTATCTCAGGTTCAGACTTCGTTGAAATGTTTGTCGGTGTCGGTGCAAGCCGTGTCCGTGATTTGTTTGAAACAGCGAAGAAAAATGCTCCAGCGATCATCTTTATCGATGAAATCGATGCAGTAGGTCGTCAACGTGGTGCCGGTATGGGCGGAGGACACGATGAACGTGAACAAACTCTTAACCAATTACTTGTTGAAATGGATGGATTTGATGGTAACGAAGGTGTTATTGTTGTTGCCGCAACCAACCGTTCAGACGTGTTAGATCCAGCCTTGTTACGTCCAGGTCGTTTTGATCGTCAAATTTTAGTAGGTCGTCCTGATGTGAAAGGCCGTGAAGCAATCCTTAAAGTTCATGCCCGAAACAAACCATTGGCTGACGATGTTGATTTAAAAGTCGTGGCACAACAAACACCAGGTTTTGCTGGTGCTGATTTAGAAAACGTCTTAAACGAAGCGGCTCTAGTTGCTGCTCGTCGTAATAAGAAGAAAATCGATGCATCCGATGTGGATGAAGCAGAAGATCGCGTTATTGCAGGACCTGCGAAAAAAGATCGTGTCATCAACAAAAAAGAACGCGAAATGGTTGCTTACCACGAAGCTGGACATACAATTGTCGGTTTAGTCTTAAGCCGTGCTCGTGTTGTTCATAAAGTAACGATCATTCCTCGTGGTCGCGCTGGTGGTTACATGATCGCTTTACCAAAAGAAGATCAATTCTTAATGACTAGAGAAGACATGTTTGAACAAATCGTTGGTTTACTTGGTGGTCGTACAGCTGAAGAAATTATCTTCAATGTTCAATCAACAGGTGCATCTAATGACTTTGAACAAGCGACTGGGATTGCCCGTAGCATGGTAACCGAATATGGAATGAGCGACAAATTAGGTCCAGTTCAATATGAAGGAAACCATCAAGTCTTTGTTGGTCGTGATTATGGTCAAACAAAAGCGTACTCAGAACAAGTAGCATTTGAAATCGATCAAGAAGTACGTCGCATCTTGATGGAAGCTCATGACAAAGCACGTGAAATCATCGAAGCTCACCGTGCGCAACACAAACTGATTGCTGAAAAACTGTTGGAATTCGAAACATTAGATGCCCGCAGTATCAAATCATTGTTTGAAGAAGGCGTTATGCCTCAAGACGTTATTGATAGCCAATTTCCTAGTGAGAAAGCTCAAACGTTTGAGGAAGCAAAACGTGCACTAGAAGAAAAAGATGCACAAAGACAAGCTGAAGAAAAACAAGATTTTGAAGAAGCAAAAAAAGAATTACATGACGAAGCAGAAGAAGTAAAAGCGGACAGCGAAAAAACAGAAGAGAAAGTTCAATCGGAAGTAAAATCTGAAGATGAACATAAGAATGATTCTGAATATGACCGTAACAACTTTGATGATCGTTACAAATAAGACACCTAGAGCATCCCTTTTACGGGGTGCTCTTTTCTTGAAGTTGAAATTATTTAGTTGAAAAAAAGACTAAACCCTAGTATTATCTGATAATGAGTCAGAAAAAGTCCCAAGTGAGAAGAGGAAAATAAAAATGGAAGATTACTTAGTTAAAGCATTATGTTATGAAGGATCGATTCGCGCTTATGCAGTTTGCGCAACAAATACAATATCAGAAGCACAAAAACGTCATGATACATGGAGCTCGTCAACTGCTGCATTAGGCAGAACAATGGTAGGCGCTTTACTACTGGGAGCAACATTAAAAGGCGAAGATAAATTAACAGTAAAAGTTCAAGGAAATGGACCAGCAGGAAGTATTGTTGTCGATAGCGACGGCAGTGGTAACACTAAAGGCTACATAAAGAATCCCCACGTGAGTTTAACGCTAAACGAAAGCGGTAAAATCGACGTTCGCGGAGCAGTAGGAACAGAAGGGATTTTCACTGTAATCAAGGATTTAGGTTTAAAAGAAACATTCTCAGGACAAACACCGATCGTTTCTGGTGAAATTGGTGAAGACTTCACCTACTTTATGGCTGTTTCTGAACAAATACCGTCTGCAATCGGGTTAAGTGTCTTGGTTGATACAGATGAAAGTGTCAAAGCGGCAGGTGGCTTTATGATCCAAGTAATGCCAGGTGCAGATGAAAAAACAATTGATTTTATTGAACAACGTTTACAAGAAGTACCGATGATTTCTCGCTTGATCGACGAAGGAGAGTCGCCAGAGGGAATCTTAGAACGCCTTCTTGGTAAAGATGAAATCGAAATTTTAGAAAAAATGCCTGTTCAATTCAATTGTAATTGCTCAAAAGAAAAATTTGGCACAGCAATCATCGCTGTTGGTTTAGATGAAATCAATGCAATGATCGAAGAAGATCATGGAGCAGAAGCTGTTTGTCAATTTTGTGGGAACAAGTATCATTATAGTGAAGAGGATCTAATTGAGTTAAGAGATGAAGCAATCAAAAATACTCGTGAAAAGTAGGAGAGTTACGCTATGTGGAAAATAGGAAATGTTGAAATTCCAAATCGCGTTGTAGTAGCGCCTATGGCTGGTATCAGCAATGCTGCTTTTCGTGTAACCGTTAAAGAATTTGGGGCAGGTTTAGTTGTCTGTGAAATGATTAGTGATAAAGGAATCCAACAACGAAACAAAAAAACATTAGATATGCTCTATATAGATGAAAAAGAATACCCATTAAGCGTACAAATCTTTGGTGGGGATAAAGAGAATTTAGTAGAAGCAGCAAAATTTGTGGAAGAAAACACTAAAGCTGCAATCATTGATATCAATATGGGGTGTCCAGTAAATAAAGTGATCAAAGCTGAAGCAGGTGCAAAATGGCTTTTAGATCCGAATAAAGTTTATGAAATGGTGGATGCTGTTTCTTCTGCAATAGACTTACCTGTTACAGTAAAAATGCGAACTGGTTGGGATGAAGAACATCTATTTGCTGTTGAAAATGCCTTGGCAGCCGAAAAAGCAGGAGCTTCGGCTATTGCTATGCACGGTCGTACAAGAGTTCAAATGTATGAAGGGCAAGCAAACTGGGATGTATTAAAAGAAGTCAAGCAGCACCTAACGATTCCATTTATGGGCAATGGTGATGTTCGTACACCAGAAGATGCAAAACGAATGCTTGAATATGTCGGAGCAGATGGCGTTATGATCGGTCGGGCAGCTTTAGGCAATCCTTGGATGATTCAACGGACGAAAGAGTATCTTGAGACAGGCGAGTTGATGCCAGAACCAACACCACGTGAAAAAATAGAAACAGCCAAAGTACATCTACAGCGTTTAGTTGATTTAAAGGGAGAAAAAATCGCTACGAGAGAATTTCGTCAACATGCCTCATATTATCTAAAAGGAATCCCTCGTGCAGCTAAAGTGAAAGTTGCTATCAATCAAGCTGAGACTCAGCAAATGATGATCGATTTACTAGATGCATTTGAAGAAAAAGCAGAAAAGCATGCAGAAAAAGAAATAATCGAAACAATCTAATAAAAAAAGCAGGCTGAAACTAAAATACGGCTTGCTTTTTTTCGTTTTAATGTGGCATTATAAGGGTATGTGATTTCAGAATGGAGGAAGTAAAGTGGCAGATGAACAACAAGCGCATCAAGAAGATCTAAATGATCAAATGCTTGTGCGTCGTGAGAAAATGGAAAATTTACGTGGAGAAGGGATTGATCCTTTCGGCAAGCGTTTTGATCGTACACATAATTCAAAAGAATTACATGACCAATTTGACCAACACTCAAAAGAAGAATTGAGCGAAATGAATCTATCGGCAAGCGTTGCTGGTCGTATGATGACAAAGCGTGGTAAAGGAAAGGCTGGTTTTGCTCACTTGCAAGATCGTGAAGGTCAGCTTCAGATCTATGTACGTAAAGACCAAGTTGGCGATGAAGCGTATGAGTTATTTAAACATGCTGATTTAGGTGATTTCTTTGGTGTTACAGGACAAATCATGAAAACTGATACTGGTGAAGTAACGGTCAAAGCGACAACGATCGTATTGCTGACCAAAGCACTGCGTCCGCTGCCAGATAAATATCATGGCTTGACGAATGTAGAACAACGCTATCGCCAACGTTATTTAGATTTGATTAGTAACAAAGATAGCTTTGATCGATTCATGAAACGTAGCCAAATCATTAGCGAAATTCGTCGTTATCTTGATAGCAATGGCTATGTAGAAGTAGAAACACCTGTCCTACACAATGATGCTGGCGGTGCTACGGCACGTCCGTTTATTACACATCATAATTCATTGGATGTGGATCTATACTTACGTATTGCCTTGGAATTACACTTGAAACGTTTGATTGTCGGTGGTATGGAGAAAGTCTATGAGATTGGTCGAGTATTCCGTAATGAAGGAGCAGACACAACACATAATCCTGAATTTACATTGCTGGAAGCATATACCGCTTATACAGATTACCAAGATGTGATGGATTTAACCGAAGGAATTATTCGCAATGCATCAGAAAAAGTTCTAGGAACAACAATGATCACTTATGATGGAAAAAAAGTGGATCTAGGCTCTGAATTTAAACGTGTGCATATGGTAGATGCAATCAAAGAACAAACAGGTGTTGATTTTTGGCAAGAAATGACTATTGAAGAAGCACGTGCATTCGCAAAAGAACACAAGGTAGAAATCAATGATAATATGACAATTGGGCATATTATAAATGAATTTTTTGAAACGTTTGTGGAAGAAACTTTAGAGCAGCCAACATTTGTTTTCGGACATCCTGTTGAAGTTTCTCCTTTAGCAAAGAAAAATCCAGAAGATGCTCGATTCACTGATCGCTTCGAACTATTTATAATAGGAAAAGAATTTGCAAATGCATTTACTGAATTAAATGATCCAATTGATCAACGTGAACGTTTTGAAGGTCAAGAAAAAGAACGTGAACAAGGAAATGATGAAGCACATGGGGTGGATGAAGACTTTATTGAAGCATTAGAGTATGGCTTGCCACCAACCGGAGGATTAGGAATCGGGATTGACCGCTTAGTTATGCTTCTAACCGACGCTCAATCAATTCGCGATGTTCTATTATTTCCAGCAATGAGATAAAAAGTCAAAGGGCAGATTGTTTCCTGATAATCTGCCCTTTTTTATTTTCTGAAAAATACTAAGAAAAACGCAATGAATACCTATCCTAAAAGGTGAAAAACGAACAATAAAGAACAAAAGTAATAAAACAATCGGTAATGAAAAAAACTTTCAAAAAAGTGCAAGTTTTAGTTGACCTACGCCTAGAATCTTGGTATATTATATCTTGTCGCAAGGCACCGAGGAAACACGCCAAACGATGAAGATAATATAACAGCTTAAGTTTGAAAAAAACTTTTGCAATCAGTAAAATAGTTGTTGACAAGCAGCTGTTAACCTGATAAACTAGTGAAGTTGTCGCAAGAAACAAAGACAGCTAAACGAGAATAGAATAACAATTCGAGTTTGAAAAAACTTGGAAAATCAGGAAGAAAGTTGTTGACAAATAACAAACAACCTGATAAA
>NZ_CP013655.1:1662672-1937099 GCF_001465345.1 Enterococcus rotai
TTATTTCGGAGGATTACCCAAGTCCGGCTGAAGGGAACGGTCTTGAAAACCGTCAGGCGGGTAAAACCGTGCAAGGGTTCGAATCCCTTATCCTCCTTTGTTGACAACCACAGTGCTTTAGCACTGATGCTTATCAATACTTGGCGAACGAAGTGAGCGAAGTATCCTTACTAGAAATCACCAAGAATAACACCTTTCTATAGTCAATAAAGACTATAATTATCGCGGGGTGGAGCAGTCAGGTAGCTCGTCGGGCTCATAACCCGAAGGTCGTAGGTTCAAATCCTGCCCCCGCAATTGCTTTTGAATAGTATTTAAGAGCAAGGCAATAAAGTAGTGACGCAATACTTACTATTGGTTTGGTAGTTCAGCTGGTTAGAATGCCTGCCTGTCACGCAGGAGGTCGCGGGTTCGAGTCCCGTCCAGACCGTTATCATTATATTTTTGGCGCAGTAGCTCAGTTGGTAGAGCAACGGATTGAAGCTCCGTGTGTCGGCAGTTCGATTCTGTCTTGCGCCATTTCAAAGAAGAAGCATGCGGGTGTAGTTTAGTGGTAAAACCACAGCCTTCCAAGCTGCCGTCGCGAGTTCGATTCTCGTCACCCGCTTTTTTTCTTTAAGGGCCTATAGCTCAGCTGGTTAGAGCGCACGCCTGATAAGCGTGAGGTCGATGGTTCGAGTCCATTTAGGCCCATAATTTTAAAAGGCCCGTTGGTCAAGCGGTTAAGACACCGCCCTTTCACGGCGGTATCACGGGTTCGATTCCCGTACGGGTCATGTTTACAAAACATTTTGCATATAGCTTGATGTTTTTTTTGTTTTTTTAAACTATTTTTATGAAAACGTTGACATTCCTATTGTAATGGGGTATTCTATGCTTGTACACAACAAGTGAATAGATGGATAGTGATTGTTTAAATACAAGCTAAACCTAATTTTTCCAATGAAGAGGAAATCCTTCTTTTTTGGAAAGGTTGGGTTTTTCTTTTTTTACAATTAAAGGAGTTAAGTGTGAAGAAGGGAGCGAAAAGATGATTATTCAAAAAATTTTGAATAATAATGTTGTGATTACGTTGGATGACCATAAACAAGAGCAAATCGTGATGGGACGTGGTATAGCGTTCAAAAAAAAAGTTGGAGACTTTATTCCAGATACAATGGTGGATCAAGTATTTCGCTTAGCAAATCAAGATACGTCACTGAAGTTTCAAGAATTGCTAGGAGATCTTCCCTTGGAGGTAATGCAGCTTTCAGATGAAATCATCAAGTATGCTAAAACTAAGCTTGGAAGGAAGTTAAATGATACAATCTTCATTTCTTTAACAGACCATCTTCATACAGCGTTAGAAAGAATGCGACAAGGAATCGAAGTGAAGAACTTTTTATTATGGGATATCAAACGTTTTTTTTCAGATGAATATTTTATTGGTACTAAAGCAATTGAAATGGTCAAAAAGAAATTTAACGTTCAATTACCTGAAGATGAAGCCGGTTTTATTGCATTACACATAGTTAATGCAGAGATGGATGAAGAAGTAGGAAACGTTTATGAGCTGACAAAAATTATGCAAGAGATCACAAATATCGTGAAGTATCATTTCAAAATTACCTTCAATGAAGATTCTGTTTATTTTTATCGTTTCAGTACTCATTTAAAATTTTTTGCTTATCGCTTATTAAATCATAAAGAATTTTATGATGAAGATGATGGAGAATTATACGAAGTAATCAAAAAAAAGTATCGCAATGCTTATACATGTGTAAATAAAATTGGTGATTTTTTGACAGAAACTTATGCTTATACTATTTCTAAAGAAGAGAAAATGTATTTGATCATTCATATCGCACGAGTAGTACAGACAAATAGTTAGCAAGATTGTTAAATCTTAGCATAGATCAATCATAAGATGAAAGGTGGACAGAAGAGTTGAGAAACAGAGAAAGACCCCTTGGGTAGTGACATTAAGTTGGCTAAACCTTCAAATGTAATGTATTTATAAAAACTAAACTTTGGAGGAACAAAAAATGGGGAAATATCATGATTTAGCACAGAAAATTGTTGATAACGTAGGTGGAAAAGAAAATATTAATAGTTTAACACATTGTATTACACGTCTACGCTTTAAGTTGAAAGATGAATCAAAAGCAAATGATGATGTATTGAAAAACATGGATGGTGTTGTCACGGTAATGAAAAGTGGCGGACAATATCAAGTTGTCATTGGTAATCATGTACCAGCAGTTTATGAAGATGTTGTAAGTATTGCTGGGATTTCAGCTGATGCTGAACAAGAATCTTCTGGTGGTAATCTATTCAATCGTTTAATTGATATTCTAAGCGGATGTTTCCAACCTTTCTTAGGAGCACTGGCAGCAGCTGGTATGGTAAAAGGGTTAAATGCTTTACTTGTTTTCTTGAAATTATATTCTGCTACTTCTGGAACTTATACAATGTTAAATGGTATTGGAGATGCAATCTTCTACTTTATGCCAGTGATTTTAGGGTATACAGCTGCTAGAAAATTCAATTTAAATCCAATGGTAGGGATTGTGATTGGAGCGGCCCTTTGTTATCCAACAGTTCAAGGTGGGGCTTTACAAGCGGCCTTTGAAACAACAGCAGGAGCAGGGGCTGCTGCTCCATATAGTTTATTGGGATTACCTGCATATACTACGTTTTTAGGCATTCCTTGGGTTGGTGCTGGATATACAAGTAGTGTAGTACCAATCATCTTCATTGTAGCGTTTGCAGCTCAAATTCAAAAGCTCTTCAAGAAGCTTATTCCTGAAGTTGTTCAAACATTCTTGGTACCATTCTTTGTTCTATTGATTGCATTACCAATTGGCTTTTTAGTAATTGGTCCAATCATCAGTATGTTAACTGATTTACTAAGTGCTGGTTTCCAAGCATTGATGGGCTTCTCACCTGCATTATATGGTGTTATTCTTGGCTTCTTCTGGCAAGTATTGGTTATTTTTGGTTTACATTGGAGTGTTGTGCCGCTTGCAATCATGCAAATCACTCAAGAAGGAGCAAGCCAAGTATTAGTAGGTTCTTTCGCTGCAAGTTTTGCACAAACTGCTGTAGTTATGGCGATGTTCTTTAAATTGAAAGACACAAAAATGAAAGCATTATGTCCACCAGCAATCATCTCAGGAATTTTTGGTGTAACTGAACCAGCAATCTATGGTATTACTTTACCTAAAAAGACACCATTCATTTTTTCAATGATTGGTGCTGCTGTAGGTGGATTATACTTGATGATCAATGGTGTAACCTCTTATACAATGGGTGGTCTAGGGATTTTCGGAGTTTTAAACTTTATCAATGGTGATGATGCAAGTGGTGTAGTTCATTCATTCGTTGCTATTTTAATCGCAATGGTTATCGGTTTTGTATTAACATTCTTCTTCTGGAAAGATAGTACTGTCGTAGAAGATGTAACAGAGAATAAAAAAGCACAAAAGGCAATCAAAGAAGCTGTTTTAAGTCCGGTTAAAGGTCGTGTATTACCATTAAGTAAAGCAAATGATCAAGCATTTGCTCAAGGTGCTTTAGGTAAAGGTATTTTGATTGAACCTACAGAAGGTGTGGTTAGAGCACCATTTGATGGAACTGTGATGACCTTATTTCCAACGTTACATGCAATTGGTTTGATTTCAGATCAAGGGATGGAGCTATTGATTCATATCGGGATGGATACAGTTCAACTAGAAGGCAATGGATTTGAAGCAAAAGTGGCTCAAGGAGACAAAGTGAAAAAAGGCCAAGTGCTAGTTACATTTGATATCGAAGCAATCAAAGCAGCTGGTTATAGTGTAGAAACACCAGTTATTGTGACAAATACTGCTGACTATTTAGATATTGTAGAAACGCAAGAGCGTGAAGTGACTTCAAGCGATACTTTAATTACTGGATTAACTTAAAAAATAATGGAAAATAGCTTGCAGTGGAATAAGTTAAACTCTGCTGTAAGCTTTGTATAGAAAGGGATTTTGACATGTCATTTAGAAAAGACTTTTTATGGGGCGGCGCAACAGCAGCCAATCAATGTGAAGGGGGCTATAACGAAGGTGGTCGCGGTTTAGCGAACGTAGATTTAGCTCCAGTCGGACCAGATCGTTTTCCAGTCATTACTGGCGAGAAAAAAATGTTTCATTTTGATGAAGACCATTTTTATCCAGCACAAAATGCGATCGATATGTACCACCGTTATCAAGAAGATATTGCCTTGTTTGGCGAAATGGGCTTTAAAACCTATCGTTTATCGATTGCGTGGAGCCGTATTTTCCCTCTAGGAGACGAAACAGAGCCAAATGAAGAAGGTTTGAAGTTCTATGAAGATTTGTTCAAAGAATGCCGCAAACATAACATTGAACCTCTTGTAACCATCACTCACTTTGATTGTCCAATGCATTTAGTAGAGAAATATGGCGCATGGCGCAGTCGTGAGTTGGTTGGCTTTTACGAAAACCTATGTAACGTGATTTTCAATCGTTATAAAGGCTTAGTTAAATATTGGTTGACATTCAATGAAATCAATATGATCTTACACGCACCCTTTATGGGCGCAGGTCTTTATTTTGAAGAAGGCGAAAACAAAGAACAAGTGAAATATCAAGCAGCACATCACGAATTATTGGCTAGTGCGATCGCAACGAAAATCGCGCATGAAGTTGATCCTGAAAACCAAGTTGGCTGTATGTTAGCGGCGGGTACAAACTATGCGTATACATGTAAACCAGAAGATGTCTGGGCAGCTCGTAAAGCGGATCGCGAAAACTTCTTCTTTATCGATGTTCAGTCGCGTGGAGAATATCCTGCGTATGCGTTGAAAGAATTAGAACGTGAAGGCATCGAATTGCCAATTGAAGACGGTGATTTAGAATTATTGAAAGAACACACAGTAGACTTTATTTCATTTTCATACTACTCATCACGTGTTCAATCAACCGATCCAGCAGTTAACGAACAAACAGCCGGTAATATCTTTGCCTCAGTGAAAAATCCTTATTTAGAAGCAAGCGAATGGGGCTGGCAAATCGATCCACTAGGTTTACGCACAACCATGAACGATTTATATGACCGTTACCAAAAACCATTGTTTATCGTAGAAAATGGCTTAGGCGCTGTGGATTCACCAGACGAAAATGGCAATGTAGTCGATGATTATCGTATCGAATATCTAGCGGCGCATATCAAAGCAATGAAAGATGCTGTGGAACTTGATGGTGTGGATTTATTAGGCTATACAACGTGGGGCTGTATTGATTTAGTGTCAGCTGGAACAGGTGAAATGAAAAAACGTTATGGTTTTATCTATGTCGATCGCGACAACGAAGGCAATGGTACTTTGAAACGTTCGAAGAAAAAATCATTTGACTGGTATAAAAAAGTGATTGCGACTAATGGGGAAGATTTAACGAACGCATAAATAGGAGGAAATCAAATGAAAAAAGCAGTAAAACTGTTAGGTGTTTTAATGTTAGGTTTATTAGTAGTTGCAGGATGCGGTAATGGCAATGCTAAAAAAGAGGATGCATCAGCTACTAAAAAGGCGCCAGAAGAATTAACATTGTATATTGTCCGTCATGGAAAAACAATGCTAAATACAACAGATCGTGTTCAAGGTTGGTCAGATGCAGTCTTAACGAAAGCTGGTGAAGAAGTCGTCACAGCTGCAGGAGTTGGTCTAAAAGATATTGAGTTTCAAAATGCATACAGTAGTGATAGCGGTCGAGCGATTCAAACAGCTAATTTGATTGTAAAAGAAAGTGAAAAATCATCAGATTTGAAAGTTATTACGGATGAACGTTTAAGAGAATTTAACTTTGGTACTTATGAAGGTGATTTGAATCACACTATGTGGCAAGATATTGCAGACGATCAAGCCGTTACGCTAGAAGAATTCATGAAAAATATGACACCAGAATCATTTGCCAATAGTGTGGCAAAATTGGATGCTAAAAATGTAGAAGAAGCAAAAGTCAACTGGCCAGCGGAAGACTACAAAACGATCACTACACGATTGAAAGCTGGGCTAGATGATATTGTTGAAAAAGAAATGAAAAATGAAGGTTCAGGTAATGTACTGATTGCCTCACATGGACTAAGTATCTCAGCATTGTTAGCAACATTATTTGATGATTATAAAATTCCAGAAGGTGGTTTGAAGAACGCCAGTGTTTGTACTGTAAAATATAAAGATGGAAAATATACATTAGATAAAGTCAATGATTTAAGTTACGTGGAAGCAGGACAAACTAAATAGTGAGAATGAACCGGAACCACTAAATCAAGCTTAGGTTCAATCTCATTTACATAAAATTCGATCAAAGAGACATTTTTGATCGGATTTTGTGTATAATAAGAACAAAAAGAAGGAAAAGGGACAAAACTATGGTAACTATTACAAATTTTCGTGATATCGGCGGCATTAAAAACAAAGAAGGAAAACAAGTTAAAAAAGATGTTTTTCTAAGATCAGGTGAATTATCTAAACTTACAAAAGAAGATGAACAACGTTTAGAAACAACCTATCGTTTAAGCAAAATCATTGATTTAAGAAGTGAAGCAGAAGTAGAAGAAAGACCAGATATGTCTGTTCCAAAAACAGAGTATATTCATATCGACATTTTAGAAGATATCCAGGATGAAGGGGCTTCAATCAGTGACTTTGTCAAAATTGGTTCTCCAGAAAAATCAGCATCCTACATGGAAAAATTATACGCTGATATTGCATTGAACACGACTGCTCAAAAAGGATACAACAAGTTTTTTGAAGAGATCTTAGCGTTACAGCAACAAGAAAGTATTTTATTTCACTGTTTTGCTGGGAAAGACCGCACTGGGATTGCGGCATTATTAGTATTGGAGACGTTAGGCGTACCGAGAGCGGCGATTTATCAAGATTATTTATTAACAAATGAGTTACGAAAAAAAGAAAATGCTGAAATCTTAGAACAAGCAAAAAAAGCTGACTTAGAAGAACAAAATTTAGAAGCTTTACATGTGGCTTTAAATGTAGATAGTCGTTATTTAGATAACTTTTATCAGACAGTGGAAGCGCAATATGGTGATATCTCAACCTATTTAAAACAAGCAATCAACATTGACAAAGTGACGAAAGATATGTTGAATCAACGCTTTCTTTTAGATTAAATTAACTAGTAAGAAGAGGGAATTATGACGACAAAAAATCAGCACATTGAATTATTGAACCGTTGTATTGACATTTCACAAAATGCTCGTGAACATGGAAATACGCCCTTTGGTGCATTATTAGCAGATAAAGAGGGGAATATTCTTTTAGAGCAGGAAAATATCGAAATCACAGAAAAAATCTGTACAGGTCATGCTGAAACAACGCTAGCAGCAAAAGCTTCTCAACAATACAGCAAAGAATTTCTGTGGGAGTGTACTTTGTATACAACAGCAGAACCTTGTGCAATGTGTACAGGAGCGATCTACTGGGGAAATATCGGTTCGATCGTGTACGCAATGACCGAAAAACGGTTGCTAGAATTAACGGGTGACAACGAACAAAACCCAACCTTTGATTTACCATCAAAAGAAATACTAAGTCACGGGCAAAAAAATATTCAAATTATTGGGCCATTTCCAGAAGTCGAGCAAGCGGTCTCGGCTGTTCATCAAGGTTATTGGGATTGAAATAGGGAGGAATCATTCATTTTGTTGAATGATCCTCACTTTTTTTATTTACAATACAATAAAAAAGATGAAATGTCAGAATTTTCAAAAATATCATTGACATATCTTGTAGATAAGGCAATAATAGATAAAATCACCTATAAAACCTAACAAAGGAGTGACTTTAACAAATGATTATCAAACCCTCATTGCCTCAAGAAATGACTATTTTCTTTGATGCAGAAAATCAACCAAATGAAAACGTCCAGATGGGTGTAGTAATCTTACAACCAGGAGAGAAAAGACCATTAGAAGGATTCGCTAGACACGATCAAGATGAATATTCGTATGTGGTTTCAGGAGAAGCACATACCATTTTAGAAGACGGTCAGGATCTGGTCGGTAAACCTGGTGATGCCCAACTGATAGAAGCTGGAGAAGGACATATCAACTATAATGACGGGGAACAAGCGGCAGTTGTCGTTTGGATGTTAGTTGAGCGCCTATAATAAAACATAAGGGAGAAGCGTATGAAAAAAGTAATTAAACCGTTCATCGGACTAACCTTAGTCGTGATGTTCGTTTCGGGATGTTCAGGCAGTACAAAAACAAAAGAAACACAGGAAACAAAACCGTTAAATTTAATGTCAGCTTCAGAGCTGACGACATTAGATACATCCGTAATCCTAGATTTTCCAGATGCGATCGTGCAAACAGCAGCATTTGAAGGCTTGTACGCATTGGACGATAAAGATCAATTAATTTCAGCGGCCGCAAAAGCATTGCCAGAAATTTCTGAGGATGGTAAAACGTATACAATCAAATTAAGGGATGACGCCAAGTGGAGCAATGATGATCCTGTGACAGCAGCCGATTTTGAATATGCTTGGAAAAAAATGATCGATCCTAAAAATGGGTTCGTTTATAGCTTTTTAGTCGTTGATACGATTTTAAATGCAGAAGAAATTTCCGCTGGTAACAAGCCGGTAGCTGAGCTCGGTGTAAAAGCTATTGATGATCACACGTTGGAAGTAAAATTAAAAGAAGCAAAACCATATTTCACTTCAGTTCTTGCTTTTCCAACTTTTTTCCCACAAAATCAAAAATTTGTTGAGAAAATGGGTGCAGACTACGGAACAACTAGTGAGAACGTTGTTTATAATGGACCATTCGTTGTAGAAAATTGGAAACAAACTGACTTGAACTGGGATTTAAAGAAAAACGAAAAATATTGGGATCAGTCAAATGTGAAATCTGATAAAATTCATTATGAGGTAGTCAAAGAAGCATCGACTGCGTTGAATCTATTTGAAGATGGACAGCTAGATGTGGCAACAGTCACAGGTGAACTTGCCAAACAAAATCAAAGCAATCCTGATTATCATTCTTATCCAACTGCAACGATGAACTATATTCGGTTAAATCAAAAACGCAAGGACAAAGATACGCCGCTAAAAAATGAAAACCTAAGAAAAGCTTTAGCTCTTGGAATCGATAAAGAAAACTTAGTCAACAACATTATCGCAGATGGTTCAAAACCATTATATGGTGCAGTGACTGAAGGTTTTGTCAGCAATCCTGAAACGGGTGTGGATTTCAGAAAAGAAGCTGGCGATTTGATGATGTACAATAAAGACGAAGCTCTAAAATATTGGGAATTAGCCAAAAAAGAATTAGGAGAGAACATTACTTTAGATTTAATGATCACAGATGATGGCTCGTATAAAAAAATGGGTGAAAGTCTTCAAGGAAGTCTAGAAAAACTATTTTCAGGATTAACGATCAATGTTACAGCTTTACCTACTGAGACAGCATTGAATCTTAGTCGAGAGAGTGACTACGATATGTTCCTGATTTATTGGACACCAGATTATCAAGATCCAATTTCAACATTGAATATGTTGCGAACAGGAAATGATCGTAATTATTCTAATGCGAAATATGATGAGTTATTGGACGATGCTTCACAAAAATACGCTACGGATTTAGAAAAACGTTGGGAAACACTAATTGCGGCTGAAAAAGAAGGCATTGAAAATACGGCGGGAATGATAATCATCAGCCAAAATCAGCAATCTGTTTTACAGGGCGAACAAGTCAAAGGGGTGAACTATCACACCTTTGCAGCACCGCTGACACTAAAAAATGTTTATAAAGAAACAAAATAATCTAACCAAAAAAAGTCTTTCAAAAAGAAAGGCTTTTTTTGGTCAAATCAATGTATGGAATCGACAGAACAAGGTATGATAGGTTTATAAGTAAATATAAAGGAGTAGAGACAGATGACAAAGCAAAATCATAACAACACAATACTACTAAAAAATGTAGAAGAAGAAATTCGTTTTTTTATTCTCAAGATACATCCAGATCTAACTGTCAATTCAAAAGTTACTTTTCCTGAGCTACTAAACTATCGATTAGATTACATAAAACAGATGATATCCACTGATTCAGGAAAAATGGAAGAACTAAATGAAACAATCGTTAAAAGTATTAAAGAAAACACTACGATTACCGATAAACTAAATCCCCCAGCCGAAAAAAAGCTGACAACTGGGCAAAAAACGGCAGATGGTATTGCGAAGTTTGGCGGAAGCTGGCCATTTATTTTTATTTTTATCATAGTGTTAGCTACCTGGATCATTATGAATTCCACGATGATTTTTTTAAACCATTTGATCCGTATCCCTATATTTTACTTAATTTAGCGTTATCTTGCTTAGTTGCAATCCAAGCACCGATTATCATGATGAGTCAAAATAGGCAAGAACAAAGAGATCGGGCCGAAGCAAATAACGATTATCAAATCAATTGAAATCAGAAATAGAAGTCAATTTACTACATGAAAAAATGGATTATTTGATCAATAGTCAATGGCAACACTTAATGCAAATGCAGAACATGCAGATTGAGCTATTAGGAGAACTACAGGAACAAATCAATGAATTAAATGATAAGAAATGAGTTGATAGGAATGACTAGAAAAATTGAGGTGATACCACCTCAGAAAATTTGGTTAAAGCAATTTGAACAAGAAAAAAGCCTCTTAGAAGAAATTTTTACGAAGCAAATAATCGCCATCCATCATATTGGCAGTACAGCAATCAAAAATATCAAAGCAAAACCTGTCATCGACATCTTATTAGTTGTGAAAAAGATTCAAATCATCGACAATTACAATCAGGTGATGACCAAAAACGGATATGAATGTCTAGGTGAAAATGGTCTTTTGGGCCGACGATTTTTCAGTAAAGGTGGAGATAATAGAAGTCACCATCTCCACGTTTTTCAAGATGGAAATCCAGAAATTTTAAGGCATTTGTTATTTAGAGACTTTATGAATAGCCATGTAGAGGCTGCTGAAGCCTATAGTCAATTAAAAATAGAATTAGCCAATAAGTTTCCAGAGGATGCTGAATCATATAGTGCTGGCAAAGACGAATTTATTAAAAATATCGATCAACAAGCAGAAAAATGGGATGCTGCCCGGAGTGAACAGCTTTAGATGCTATGGGAATAGAATGATCAGCAAAAGTATTTTTCAAGTCATGATATTTGAGAAATAAAGATTAGCCATCTTTTAGTAACACTTTAAACAAAAATAAACGATAATGACTATTTTTTGAGCATTATTGTTTTATCTAGATGGGTTACTGTGTATAATTACTTCTAGTAAGGCACTTCGTGTAAAAAAATATGAACTAACTATTTTTAGGTAATAATAATAAATCAAGTATATAAAATAATATAAAAAATAATCTTGTACAAATGATGATAAAAAATAAAAACAGCGTAAATCCCTTGTAAACACTGGGGGATGGGCTGTTTTTTTTGTTTAAAGTCGAAAAAAAATTGATATAGGAATGAAAAAAATGACAAAAAAATTCGTTTTAATAGCATATTACTTGATATAAGAGATTGAGAGATACTATAATGAATATAAGTCAGCGGTTTTAGCTGCTTAGTTATGGGAGGAGAGAGCATTATGTTCAGTTATACAGATATGATTTTGTCAGTAATGCAACGAGTTGAAGTCTACAATGAGATTTTTAATGCCATTTCTAAGGAAGTACAAGAGAACAGCTGTAGCCAAGCCATTAACAGAAGAGGGAAAGATACGTATTTATTTTGCCGCAGTAATGTTAATCGGTTCTTTGTAGAAGAAGAAATTTTTAGAAAAAATTTAGTATTTTATGGCGAAAAAGAAGCAACAAAAATTTTGTTGGAAGGTTTAGATACCTATAAAGAAGGAATCTACTTTTGGCTAGAAGCTTTAAATGACAAATGTGAAGTGATCGATGAAATTAAATACAAACGCGGATTGAATAGTACGGAGAGTTCGTTTAGATTGATCAATCAAGCATGTAAAGAGGCATGCGGTGGTATTCAAAGTGCACATAGTGTACATAAAATGTAGATAGAAACGGTTATTGAATAAGCTCTATTTTTTTGAAATAAAATAGTTTAGTCGAAATAATTAGCACAAAAAATAGCTGGTAAGTAATTTTTATTGTATTCATATTGTAATTTTTTGATTATTTATTTGAGATTATATTAAATGCCAAGATGATTATTTAGTTCATCTTGGTATTTTTTTGTTTCTAGAGTGAGCACTCGAATTTTTCAATTAGAGTATCTAAAGATAGGTCTATTTCATCGATATTATCATCATTTCTTGTTAAAAATAGTGGTGGAGAAGAATACATATCAATCAATTTTGTTCCAATTGGCGCCGATTTCATGAAAGATACTGTAATCTGAGGGTGAGAAATTGAGTCACCACAAGGGCCAGCAACCAAATAGGCTAACTCTATTGTATCGTCATCAATCGTTTTAAGGCGATAATAACCATCTATAATAAATTTTTTTTCCTCACAAAAAACAGTCATAAGTTTATCAAGCTTCTTTTTTCTATTCATTTTCTCGCTCCTTTTTAATTATTGTACCATATCCATTTAAATAGAAAGTAATCATTAAGCGATGTTATAAATAGCTATTTTACTTAATACGTATCCAAAATAAATACTATAAAATAAATAGCAAACCAAAATGGATTCACAGAATTCTCAAATATTTGTGTTATTTATCAAAAAAATGATAAATAAATGATGTGAATTGTATAGACTTGGTAAATGAAATAGATTAAACTTATTTTAGTTTTGAAATATATCAAATTTATATCACGTTTATAACTTTTTTTAAAATTGTTTTCACATGAAATGACAAATGATAGTAAGGATGGCTGATTAGCCAACAAAATGATAAAGGGGAACACCATATGTACAACATAGGATTTGTGATACTAGATAATGCAGATGAACAAAAATACATAGATTCATTGAAAAGTACTCAGCTGCATATGCATCCAATCAACAAAGAAGAAGTAGCTGAAACAATAGCGAATTACGATGGTGTTGTTATTAATGAGCAACATATACACAATATTGGTGCGATTTGTGAATTGATTATTCTATTAAAGAAAAAATCTAATACGTTTATCTGGGTGATTTCAGAACGTATGAATAAAATGAATCATATTGTTTATTTGCAGCTTGGTGTTGATGGGATCCTAGATAACGAATCTGATCCGGAAGAACATAAACTTCTAATGATAAATGCATGTAATAGATATAATCAAACATATCCAACTATGGAAAAAACGGTAAAAAGTGAAAGTGATGCTACGGAGCTTCAATTACGTCCATGTAATTTTAGTGTCTTATTAAATGGGAAAGAAATCAGCTTAACAAAATTAGAGTTCAAAACGATTGAGTTTTTACAAACGCAGCAAGGGATTGCAGTTTCTTATGAAGATATTTACAAAAATGTTTGGGAAAACGAAGGGGCCGACAAACAGTATCGCGTGTCCAATTTGATTTTTCACCTAAGACAAAAAATTGAAACCGATGCGGCACATCCCAAATATATTAAAACAGTACGTTCCAAAGGCTACAAGTTAGCTTTATAAAAAAAGATTCATAGAATGAGTTTTAAGTGAGATCTGTCATGGCGGTTGCCCTTGAGGCAATGACGGTGGCAAAAACAAGTGAATGACGTTTTCTCTTTTTCAAGCCAACTGTTGAGCATAAACAAAATAGAGAAAATCAGTGTTCTTTTGCAAAATCCAGATAGAGAACAGCCATTCTCAGTGGAATAATAAACAAAAGGTAAACACTAATTTTCCCCTGCATTGTGAATGTATCAAAAAAGTAAACAATTGGCAAGGAAAATAGAAATAGATTGTGCGTTCTCTTAAGACAGACGTACAAAAAATTGTTTTGGGGAGGAGTTGAGAATAGATGAAAATCGGAAAAAAGTCTTATTTTATTGGACTACTGGTTATTTTGTTCAGTATTCTAGGTGTGATTTTACTTAAAAGTACAACACAAATCAAAGCGTCGGAGGAACCTATGTCTGAGCAGGCGCAAGATCTTGAGCAAAATTCATTAAGTTTACCTAAAACTAAAGCGGACCTGCATAATCAAGATATAATTACGATTCCTCAAATGGAGTCATATATGGATGGAACGAATTATTTATCACCTCAAGAAAGAACAGGTGATAAGATTACTGGGGCAATGACTGCTGACGAGTATAAACTAAGATATGAAATGTTAAATGCTCAGCAGAATGAAGCTTGGAATACAAAATACAATTTTCGTCCAGAACTCAATGTAAAAAGAGTGGGTACACTTGAGGAGTTCAGAGTTGCATATAATGATAATGCTGTATCGAAAATTGAGCTGACGGCTAATATCAGTACCTCCGGAACAACGAATGCCCCAACTCTAAGTAGAACTGAATCTATCGAGATTGATGGAAAAGGAAACAGCTTGTATTTGAGAAATGGTTCTCTGAATGTAGATGACTTAGCTAGCTTAGCCAGCTTTAAAGGAGCTTTTTCAGATGCTCCTGTATTCCATATGCATGATATTGAGCCTAGTAATGCAACTTCGGCAGGTGCAGCAGAAGCTGCGCCTCATTGGGCATTTGTGAATGGATCAGGTAGCCTAGCTGCCAATACTGGTAGACGTTTTTGGCAGTACCGAATAGGGAACATCCATACGCCGACAGGAGCTATGACCACCAATGGGAATAGTTTGATTGCTGGTCGTTTAATTGGTGGAAATCAGGCCAATATTAGTTTGTGGGGACATAATGAAATTGTTTCTGCGGCTGAAAACTTCTATACAGGTGGTCTTGATGTTGAGCCATATACCTATTATAAGGGAGCAATTGCTCGTTATAACTATTCAACGGTTTGGTTTATTCGCGATCCAAAGACAAGTGTAGATAGTACAGGAACTGGAAAGTTTCTCATTGGTGAAGGTGCATTTGTCTATTTAAATAATACAGGTTCAGGTACTACTTATCCTGGTACGTATGAATGGTATGATGAGATTAACGTAGGCAAAAACGCAACTTATAATGTAAATGTACCTGGTGTCGCTGTAGAATTTAACGTGGACAATGGGAAATTTATTGCCAATGAGGGATCAACAGTAAATCTTCTGAGTCGAGCGGGCAGCCGTCCAACATTAAGTGCAGGGTCCTTTATTTCTACACATGGTTCTACTCAGAATCCAAGTAATGTCAGCTATGAATTCAAACCAAAATCAAACTTATTTGTTATTGGAAGTAATAGTGGAGGAGTTGTTGGGTATAACTCAACAAATGGTGGTCATAAGATAGAGTTAAACGGGCTTGAATCTTTTGATATCCGAAACACATATGGTGGCACTAGTACAAACAATGCGTTTCTTCAAGATCAAACTACTGCAAGTACTCGAGGGACAAATAGTTTTGTGATCCGTAACTCGGATATTTCAACTTGGAATAATGCTGCTGATATTGACGGAGCACCTACCTATGATTATAGTAATGTTGTTGATTTTACTGTTACAACAGCTGTTGCTAATGGAGCAGTAACCAGTAGTGATAATGATTTACAAAATCAGTACAATCGACCAGGATTTAAGCGTATTTCCGGAATGAATAGTATACCAGAACTTACTTGGACACCAGTAACTGATGCGGATCTCAATCAGCGCACACAAGTGTTGATTGGTTATACTGCTGTAGGGGGAACTGAACCATTTGATGAAAATGGTGATGCAAAAGTAAAACCAGTTTATGCTGACAGTGTACGTAAAGCTTATGTGGATTATATAGATACATTAGGTAATACTTATGTTGGAATAAGTTCAAATGATACGTATGTTAATTGGAAAAGTGTTGACCACGCAATAGCTGGCTTTCAAATTGCTAAGCAAGATATGTTTGGAACACCATATCGAGCATCAATAGTTAATAATGTATTAACACCTTATAATACAGGTGAAAAAATCGCAACTACAGTAATCGATATAACCCCACCTGAACCAGCAATTGTCACAGGTGATAAAGTAACGAATGGCACAAAACAATTGATTGGTAAAGACGCTGAACCAAAAGCTAAAATTTATGTTGACATCAACGGAGTCCGCCAAACGACTGTTGGGACAGTGAATGACGATGGTACGTGGTCCTATAATTTACCTCGCTATTTAAATACAGGTGAAATAGTCCAAATCTTCCTAGAAGATAATGCGGATGAAATTACTGAGAAGCTAGACCCCGCAGTACCAGTAACCAACAGCGCTAACGGAAACATCAATCCAGCAACGGAATTGAAGTACCGTGATGCAACGTTTAAGGCGGCTACCAAATATACAGTAGAAGACGGAATTCCAGATAAGCCATTGATGGAAAAAACAGTTATTTCTACTGGCGATAAAACAACGCAAGTCGGTGATATTCTAACGTATACACTGAAAGCTACAAATGGTAAAAACGCTAGTCTTGATGCTGTTTGGCACACGGTTACGATAAAGGACACGATTCCAGACGGGTTAAAATTTGATCCTGCAACAGCAGCTGTAACAATCAATGGAGTAGCTGCTGCAGAGACCGATTTTACTTATGATGTAGATTCTCGTTTGTTGACAGTGAATGTTGGGAACCTGAAAGCAGGTGCATCCGCTACAGTAACCTTTAAAACCGAAGTTGAACAATCAGCAGTGGGTAAGGTAATCAATAACGTAGGGACTGCAACTGGTTTTTCTCCAAGAGAATCTGGTGAATTCATAGAAGGTCCTGATGATCCAAATAGAGCTCATGATGTATTTGCTAAAGATGCTAATGTAGACAATCCAGGAGGAAGTATTTTTGGAATTCTGGAGCTTGTTTCAGCGCCTAAAAATATCAATTTTGGAACAACCAAGTTTAGTCCTAAAGGAACAAACATCAATAATCCTTCTTATGAGGGTGGCGATTTAGTTGTTAAGGATGGTCGAGCAGTGCAAGAAACATGGACATTGAACGCCCGCTTAGACAAAGAATTAGCTAAAGTTGGAGAGCCTCAAACGTTTATCCCTAGAGCGATTCGTTATGTTCATCAAAATGACGAAATTACTTTGATGGGGGCATCCCAACCGATTGTTTCACGAAAAAATGCAAATAATGATCCTTACAACATCAGTGGTACATGGTCGCCTGATGGTGATGGTTTTAAATTAAAAGTAGAATCCGGTCAATCCATAGATGCTGGAAAATACGAAGCAACCATCGTTTGGGAATTAGTAGCAGGACCACCACCGGCAAATCCATAGGAATAGAGGAGAAAGTATGAATAAAAAATTATTATCTATCTTATTATCTTCTATTCTGGGGTTGGTGATAGTTACGCAGTTTTCATCAACTGTGAGTGCTGCTGAAAACCAAAATGGGGGACAAGTAACGACTGAAGGAATCATTACGTTCTATGAAGACGCAACAGAGCCGACAACGGAACCGACAACAGAGCCTTCAGAGCCAACACCGACTAGTCCTTCCGAACCCAAGGTCATAAAACCTGTTGGAAGATATCCTTCTACTGGGGAAATCATCAAAGGTTCTATTGGGATTAGCGGAATTGCTTTAGTTAGCATCGCACTTTTCCTTTTCTTTAAGAAACGAAAAAAAGAACAGGAGGCAGATAAATGAAAAAAAGATTATTGATCATTGCTGCCAGCATGCTGCTTTTAGCGACAGTGGGAACAAAAAATCCAGTGTTTGCTGAAAAAAATAATGTGATAGGGCACGGAACAGTTGAATATACTGGGGAACATCCAAAAGAACCAGTCGATCCTGAAAATCCAGTCAAACCAGTTGACCCAGGTCCAGGCCCTTCAACCGATGGAGATCTTAGATTTGAGTTTGCCCCAACGTTAAACTTTGGCAGAAGTAAAATTACTGAAACAGACCGTAATTTCTACGTAAATGCGCAACTATTTCATGATGGAACAGCAGCTAGAGGAAACTTTTTGCAAATCACTGATTCTAGGCCCGAAGGTTCAGGTTGGACGCTTCAAGTTAGGCAAGAATATCAATTTAAAAATGATGTCATTCAGGATGATAAAGAGAAAGAATTGAGAGGGGCAGTCTTATCCTTTGATAAAGCGTGGGCAAACTCTGCGTATACTCAAGAAAAATCGCCCCAACTCAGTAAAGATATCATCCAATTGAATGCACCTGGAACAACGTTTCCGGTAGCTTCTGCTGATCAAGGTCAAGGGAAAGGAACTTGGATCATTTCGTTTGGTGCGTCCGCAGATAATAGCCAAGACCAACCAAATACTCTTTTCCCTAAAGTGGATGAAAAAAATCAACCGATCTTAGACGAAAATTTTGAAAATCAGCAAGTCTATGGAAACAAAGCAATTTTTTTATCTGTGCCGGATACAGTAAAAATTCATCCAGTACAATATCAAACCGAGTTAACTTGGATATTAGCCGAGTTACCATAAAACACACACATAAAAACTAGGAGGAAACACACATGAAATTCAAATCACTATGTACACTAGCAGTAGTAGCTGCAATCACAACAGGAGCTTTAGCACCAATGGCAGCAAATGCAGCAAACAAAACATTACCTGGTAAAGGTGAAGTAACATACGAAGAAGACAGCACTACAAACAAGCCAGGAGATCCAGAAATTCCTGGTGGAACAGATCTTGATCCAGATAAAGACAAAAACCCTGATATTAACATCAATGAAGATGGCGGACCAATCACAATCGATGTTGTGTCGAATTTAACGTTCCCTAACCAAAAAATTGGTGTATCACCAGAAGCAACAAAAGCATTTGCGAATCCAGTTACTTTAACTTTGAATGATGCAGCAGAAGGAAAAGAAGCAACTAAAGTGACTCGTGGTAACTATGTACAATGGACTGACAAGCGCGCAGGAAATGACCACAAATACGAAATCAAAGCAGCATTGACTCAACAATTTACTAATGGTTCAAACAAATTAAACAATGCAACCATCACTTACTCTAATGGGTTTTTAAACTCTGATATGCCAGCAGCTAACTGGTCAGACAAACGTCCAGAATCTAACATCGTGTTAGCACAAGGTGCTGATGGTGGTGCAGGAGAGTCACAGCTAGTCTATGATAATAACAGCACTTCAACTGGAGCTCAAGGGTTGGGTACATTCTATACTGAATTTGGAACATCAACGCTTGATGTGAAAAACACTCTTGGTGAATCTTCAACTGGTACAGCAGACAAATCTGTTGAATTAATGGTTCCAGCTGGTCAAAACATTGTTAAAGGAACTTATGTTGCGGCTATTACTTGGTCAATCGAGTACACTCCAGCACCAGTAACTCCAGCACCATAATTAAAAGTAAAACATAATTTAAACGAAAATAGTCAATACTCGAGGCACTGGTTCCTTCACTGGAATCAGTGACCTTGTTTTGAGTAAAGAATGGAAGAAGGAAATTTTATGAAAAATAAACTAACATACATAGTAACAACAATTCTTATTTCAATTATTACACTTGCCGCATGGTCAACCCACTCTTTTGCACAAGAAGCCGGTGGTGCTACAGGATTTGTTTATGAAATAAAATTTCCTGAAAACCAACAAAAAGAGGCCGGTTACTTTGATTTGAAAATGAAACCAGACCAAAAACAAACTGTGCAAATAGTACTTAAAAATCCCTCCGATAAAGAAATAGCAGTAGAAACAAGCATCAATGGTGCCAAAACGAACATGAACGGTGTTTTAGAATATGGTCCAATCAAACTAAAAAAAGATGAGTCCTTAAAATATGATTTCGTTGATATTGTGGAGGCACCAGAAAAGATTGTTTTAGCGCCAAACTCTGAAAAAACATTAGACATAGACATTACAATGCCGAAAGTTTCATTTGACGGTTTGATCGTTGGAGGAATTCAACTAAAAAAAGCCGATGATGATAAACAAAAAACACAAAACGGTGCAAATGTTATTAACAAATATGCCTATGTAATTGCAATGGTTTTACAAGAAACCGACACTGAAGTAGTGCCAGAGCTGAATCTAAATAAAGTCAATGCAGGACAAGCAAACGCTCGTAACGTTGTTTACGTAGATGTTTCTAATGTAGAAGCTAACTTTCTAGATAACTTGTCGATGGAAGCTCAAATCATGTCGGATAAAAGTGATGAAGTTTTATATGAAACAAAAAAATCTTCTATGCGGATGGCACCAAATTCTAATATGACATTTCCCGTAAGTATGCAAGGGGAAGAAATGGTTGCTGGAAAGTATCGTGCTCATGTACTAGCAACATCGGGTTCTAGAAAATGGGAGTGGACAGAAGAGTTTGAAATTACCAAAGAAGAAGCGGATAAATTTAACCGAGAAGATGTTGGATTGGTGCAAGAAAAAGGCGTAAATTGGTTGTTGATCATCGGAGCAGCAATAGGCTTATTCGTGATAATATTAGTGATTTTCTTTATTATCCGTACAATCCGTAAAAAAAGAGAAGCGACAAAAAAAGCAGAACGCCGTAAAAAGAAAAAGGAATAAAAAGTGATACAGACAAATAAATGGGAGGAAGGATCATGACAACATTAGATTGGTTTTTTATTATAGGATTAGTGTTGGCGGTCCTTGCCGGCCTATTCTTTATCCTTTTTCTAATTTTAACAATCAGAACTGGGACTCAAGTAAAACATTTAAATAGGAAAAAAGCGAAAACAAAGAAGAAAAAGAAAAGACTCCGCATAGCAAGAAAGAAACTGATAAAGCGGAAAAAAAGACAACGCTCTGGTGCAATCCTATCATTGATTTTTAGTTTATTATTGGGAGCAGGGGCTTTCTACGCTTCTTATTATCAAGCGATGAACTTAACTACAGATGATTCAGATTCGATTTCTAAAGGGTATTATCTGTTAAGCGATTTTGAACAGGAATTGACAAAAGCTGGCAGTGCCTCTGAGTCACAAGAAAAAACGGTAACGAATTTACGCTATCTTGCCAACAGTATTGCTAGCTATGGAACGAAAAAGGCCAGTACGGTCAATACCCAAGAAGGACAACTAACACTAAATCGTTATTACAACGCCATGAAAGAGTTAGGCACAAATGTTATGAGAAACTATACTCAGATTTACAACAATCCTGATTTGGCAGAGAACTACCAAGAAGATGTTAAAAAAGTGAAAAAGTATGAACAAAAAGTATTTAAGCTGTACAATGTCAATGAAGCTGCTTTAGATCAGAAAAAGTAAACAATTGAGGTGATTTATCATGGAATCACAAAAACGTGCAGTCAAAAAAATTAAAATGAATGAAAAAAAGAAGTCGCAAAGTTCCCAAAAAAGCGCTTATCCTAGTAAGAAATCGAACAAACCTAAAATGAAAGGAAAGCGCTCGGGAAAATCCAAAAAAGCCTTGTTGGAAGCGAAGAAACGACGACAGAAGCATAAACGCAAAATGATGCTCTTCGAACTTTTGGGTGCAGTATTGATTACAAGTGCCATAGTGTTTATTCTTTCAATATTTTTATTTGCTTTACCTAAAGTAGAAGGTTATTCAATGGTTCCCACGCTTAGAGATGGTGATCGAGTATATGTGAATAAACGAGGGAAACTCAAAAATTTTGAGCTGGTTTATGTAAAAATACCTGGTACAAAAGAAAAAGAAATTCGCCGAATAATCGGAATGCCAGGTCAAAAAATAACATTTAAAAATGATCAGTTACAAATTGATGGGCAAGATAAGGAAGAAAAGTTTATTTTTGACGAACAACAAAAATCACAAGAAAATGGAAGATTGTACACAGATGACTTTTCAACCTTTACCTTGACTGGGAAATCTGATATTCCAGAAGGAAAGTATTTGCTGATGGGAGATAATCGTCCATACTCAGTGGATAGTCGGAATCGGGGACTTGTAGATCAAAAAGATATTATAGGTGTCGTGGAAATGAGAGTACTACCTTTGCATTTACTGCAAAGCTTTTAATTTTAATTTCATAAAGAATGTAGTAAGGACGAAGAGACTTCCACAAAATAGCGTAAAGAATGTAAGAAAATCAATATGAAAAATTGTTTGTATTAAATTAAACAATTTTTCATATTTTATTTTATAAAATTGAGAATGCTTCCAGGCTTTTCTAAAAAATAATTAGGGGGATTAAAAATGAAAAAAATGGGAAGAAAATTGTTGGGAATTATTGTTGTACTATTTTTCGTACATATGAGTAGTATAGAAAGTGAAGCAGTTCCGTCAGATCCTGAAATAGGGAGTTACAAACAGCCATCAGGACAAACCTTTGAAGCGCAAAATATAGGAGATGAAAATTTTCACTATACTCTCGCAAATGGAACAGGAGATTTGATTGAACTAGGAGAAGATGACTATTGGTATTATACTCAGTTAGATGAATCAACAAAAGAGGTAATGGCTTCAAAAAGTAGATATTTAATTGACAGACGTCCTAGCTCAGCTTTAAATTTTAAAGATATTGACAAAATAAAGAAAAAAGAGAAGTCTAAACAGAAAGTTGAAATGTCCCGATCTGAAAAAAAATGGAATAAAGAACAGAATCTTTTAGTAGTTTTAGTAGAATTCAATGATGTTCAGTTAAACTATTCAGAAGCTGAATGGGAAAAACGTATTTTCTCTCAAACAGAAAAAAGTTTGACTTCATACTATAAAGAAGCCACAAATAATGCGATCAATATTTTACCTGCAAAAGAAATGGATGGAAAACAAGATGGAATTGTACGTGTAAAACTAAATCAAAATCATCCTAATGCTGCTAACAGTTTTGACAAGGTGTTACCTAGTTTGAAGTTAGCCTTGGAAAATAGTCAAACTTTGGTTGATATTTCTGAGTACGATACAAACAAAAATGGTATTTTAGAGCAAGATGAACTTCATATCATGAGTATTTTTGCTGGATATGAAGCGTCAAGTATCAATCTAAATCCAAGTGTTTGGGGACATCATTGGGCTTATCAAGGACAAGCAACAGGCTATCCTATTGTCAATGGTGTAAAAATAAATCATTACACTGCTTTTGGTGAACGGATGTTACACAAAGATACTGATCCTACAAAACAGTATGAGTATCAATCTGAATTAGGTATCGTAGCACATGAGTTTGGTCATGATTTAGGACTGCCAGATCTTTATAATTCAGAAAAAACGATTATTCAGCAAGATGGAAAATACGTTAGTGTTTCAGATGGTGATGGACTTGGGAGATATAGTCTAATGGCTGGTGGATCATGGTTGAAAATGCCAGGGGAAGAAAATGGAGCTACTCCTCCACATTTAGATGCCTACTGTAAAGTTGAGTTAGGGATTACTGAGCCTGAAATAATAAATGAACCTAAATCGTTGAATGTCAATCATATCAGTCAACCTGATTTTAATGTAGTTCAAGTAAATACAGCAAATCCCAAAGAATATTTTTTAATCGAAAATCGCCAACTCACAGGCTATGATACTGCATTGAAAACAGTGACATATTCTAACGAGGAAGGCTACAAACCAATTGTAGCACAAGGTGGAATTGCTATTTATCATATAAATAAAAATTATCGTAGAAATTTCTCTTCTACCAAACAACTTGTCACATTAAAAGAATCTGATGAAGGTATTCTAGGTTATTCAAAATTAAAGCAGCCAAGATATTACGCGACAAATAATTATGATGGATTTTTCTATAAAGGAATGGGGGGACATGGAAAGGAACAACTAGCTGAACTGACAAGAAATACTATTCCTTCAACTAAAATATCAGATGATACATTTAGCGAATTTGATATTTTTATAAATTCTGAATCGAAAGATAAAATGAATGTCACTTTCAAAGGGCAGCCAGTTCAGGTGGATAACATAAAAATTGAGCCTAAGGAAGCGACAGTCATTGTAGGTAACACTGTGCAATTAACTGCTAGTATTTTACCGGAAAATGCTGATAATCAAAAAATAAACTGGAAGAGCTCGGATGATTCTATAGCAAGTGTATCAACAACTGGAATTATCACAGCAAAATCTGCTGGAAAAGCAATAATCACTGCAATGTCAGAAGATGGGGAAAAAATGGCGACCAGTACGATCACAGTTCCATCAGTTCCAGTATCAAGTATCAATGTTACTCCAGAAAATGTGGAATTAGGAATAGGTGGTAAACAGAAATTAGAAAGTAAAATTATACCAGAAAATGCTACGAATAAAAAAGTGACATGGACTAGTTTGAATAAAGAGATTGTAACTGTTTCTTCTGATGGAGAAATAACAGGAAAAAAAGCAGGAAACACAACTATTACGGCTACAACAGATAATGGGGAAAAACAAGCAAAAGTAGCAGTAACAGTAACGAAATATGACGATCATGGGAACTCCGTATCAGAGGCAACTAAAATGACCGTAGGAACAGAATACACAATCAGCGTAGATTATGAAAATGATGATGATTATTTTGTATTTGAATTTCCAGATCCAAGTAAAAATTATGTGATTATTTCGGACTATTCATTCACATCTTCATGGATGAAATACCGAGATCGAGAAATAGATTACACTACTTCTATAGACCGATCACGTGTTGTTTCAGAAAATGGATTAAACTATTACGGTATCCGCGGAAGAGAAATCACTCATGTGAAGGACCCGAAACAATTTGAATTCTTTTCAAGAGGACGATCTGATCAAGTTGGAAAAACCTATACAGTCAAAGTAATAGAATATGAGCCAAAGCCAATTAAGGTGAATCAAGCAGAAATGAGTTGCCTAATCGGAGAGAATATTAAATTAGATATTGAGCTACAAAATGGAATTGTAAATACAGCTAAGTACAGTGTTTTTGGTGATACGAAAGCACTGAAGATAGAAAAAGATGGAAGCATAACAGGAATAGAACCGGGAAGTGTGCGTGTATTTATTGAGGATCCACTTTCTGGATATAAAGCAGAAGTTAAAGTAGCCGTTTCGCAAAAACGTGACGATCATGGGAACTCCGTATCAAAGGCAACTAAAATGACCGTAGGAACAGAATACACAATTAGCGTAGATTATGAAAATGATGATGATTATTTTGTATTTGAATTTCCAGATCCAAGTAAAAATTACGTAATTATTTCAGACTATTCATTCACATCTTCATGGATGAAATACCGAGATCGAGAAATAGATTACACTACTTATATAGATCGGTCACGTGTTGTTTCAGAAAATGGATTAAACTATTACGGTATCCGCGGAAGAGGAATCACTCATGTGAAGGACCCGAAACAATTTGAATTCTTTTCAAGAGGACGATCTGATCAAGTTGGAAAAACCTATACAGTCAAAGTAATAGAATATGAGCCAAAGCCAATTAAGGTGAATCAAGCAGAAATGAGTTGCCTAATCGGAGAAAATATTAAATTAGATATTGAGCTACAAAATGGAATTGTAAATACAGCTAAGTACAGTGTTTTTGGTGATACGAAAGCACTGAAGATAGAAAAAGATGGAAGCATAACAGGAATAGAACCAGGAAGTACACGCGTATTTATTGAGGATCCACTTTCCGGATATAAAGCAGAAGTTAAAGTCATAACCAAATAGAAAAGAGAAGAGTCTAAGCGAATTTTCAGTACCGAGAACAAAACGAATCTTGTCTTTTGTTAGGATAATTTTATAAAGTTAAGTAAAAAAAAGGTCTTTTGTTTTGATATCTGTTATACTAGAGGCGTTGCAAGTTCCCGAAAGGATTTGTTAGAATTTCTATTATTTTTAACAAAGATGCCTTGTAACCAAATAAAATTAGGGGGAATACATTATGACAGAGAGACATTTATTTACATCAGAATCCGTTTCTGAAGGACATCCAGACAAAGTTGCCGATCAAGTGAGTGACGCAATACTAGATGCGATTTTAGAACAAGATCCAAAAGCCCGTGTGGCATGTGAAACAAGCGTTACAACTGGTTTAGTTTTAGTTTTTGGAGAGATTTCTACTACAGCTTATGTAGATATTCAAAAAGTCGTTCGTCAAACACTGAAAGATATTGGCTATACTCGAGCTAAATATGGTTTTGATGGAGACACTGTTGCAGTTCTGGTTGCAATTGATGAGCAATCGCCAGATATTGCACAAGGTGTAGATGATGCGCTAGAAACACGTGGTGACAAAGATACTAAAGATGATATTGGTGCTGGAGATCAAGGATTGATGTTTGGTTTTGCAGTAGATGAGACACCAGAACTAATGCCTTTACCGATTTCGTTAAGTCACAAACTTGTGCGCCGTTTAGCACAACTGCGTAAAGAAGAAAAACTTCCTTATTTACGCCCAGATGCAAAATCTCAAGTAACGGTAGAATATGATGAAAATGGCAAACCACAACGTGTGGATACAGTCGTGATCAGTACACAACATGATGAAGAAGCTACGCTGGAGCAGATTCAAGCAGACGTAAAAAAATTCGTTATTGAAGAAGTGATCCCAGCAGATTTATTAGATGGAGAAACAAAATACTTTATTAATCCGACAGGTCGCTTTGTTATTGGTGGACCACAAGGTGATGCTGGTTTGACCGGACGTAAAATAATTGTCGATACTTACGGAGGTTATGCTCGCCACGGTGGCGGTGCTTTTTCAGGTAAAGACGCGACAAAAGTCGATCGTTCTGCAAGCTATGCCGCTCGATATATTGCTAAAAATATCGTTGCAGCTGGTTTAGCTGAAAAAGTTGAAGTACAATTGGCTTATGCGATTGGTGTAGCACAACCCGTATCGATTTCAATCAATACTTTCGGGACAAGCAATGTGCCAGAAAGCAAATTGATTAAAGCCGTTAGAGAAAACTTTGACCTGCGTCCAGCAGGAATAATTGAAATGCTTGACCTACGCCGTCCAATCTACAAAAAAACGGCAGCATATGGTCATTTTGGTCGTACAGACATTGAACTACCTTGGGAGCAGACAGATAAAGTCGAAGCAATCAAGAAAAGCTTGATGGAGTAAACGAGGCGGCGCTACTAATGAAAATTAGTGGCGCCGTTTTGCTGTGAATCACCACGACTGGCTCCATCAGAGTGGATGATGAACAGTACTTGGCGACCAAAGGGAGCGAAGTTTCATTACTAGTGAAACACCAAACGCTATAATGCTAATAACAAATAGAAGCCAGCGACCAAGGGAGCGTAGTTACCTTACTAGTGAAGCACCAAGTATGTTAAACCAAACAACAAAATAAAAGCCAACAACCCACAAAATCAATCATCAAGTTAGTTACACTAAACTTAAAAACGCTCATATTCAATGTAAAGTCTCGCAACAGACGCAACAAAACTCTGTAAATGAATAAGTAACTATATCAAACAAAAAATAGCAAAAAGGATGGAGATACATGGAAAGAAAAACAAACGTCAAACTTGTAACGATCAGTGTGTTCGTTGCAACGTTTATGACAGCAATCGAAGGAACGATCGTTTCAACAGCGATGCCAACGATCGTAGGATCACTGCACGGCATGGAAATTATGAACTGGGTCTTTTCGATTTATTTATTAACAAATGCAATGTTAACACCGATATACGGAAAATTGGCAGATAAAGTCGGGCGCAAACCGATTTTTATGATTGGTATTATTATTTTTATTATAGGATCTTCATTATGTGGTTTGGCGCAAAATATGATCACCTTGATCATTGCTCGAGCAATTCAAGGAATTGGGGCAGGAGCGATTATGCCTGTTGCTTTGACGATTTTGGCCGATATTTATTCAATTGATAAACGTGCAAAAATGCTAGGATTAAATAGTGCAGCTTGGGGAATTGCCAGTATTTTCGGTCCTCTTGCTGGAGGGTTTATCGTAGATACTGTTGGTTGGCACTGGATTTTCTTTATTAACGTGCCAATTGGTATTGTCTTAATGGGCTTGATTGCTTACTTTTTAGTTGAACCAAAACGAGAAAAAAGCAAGGTACCGATGGACATTTTGGGTAGTATTCAACTGATGTTAGTCCTATTGACCTTATTATTAGGGTTTCAATTGATTGGCGATGGCGGTTTTGATTTAAAAGTATTTCTGTGCTTAGGAGCTTCTGTTCTATTTTTTATCATTTTCATTTTGGTGGAAAAAAGAGCCAAAGATCCTGTTATTGATTTGATGCTATTTAAAAACTCTACATTTGTGATCGTTAATATTGTAGCAGCGTTGATCAGTGGCTTTTTGATGGGAGTAGAAGTCTATATTCCAATGTGGATGCAAGGCGTACTAGGAAAAAGCGCTGGAATTGGTGGTTTAGTATTAGCACCAATGTCGATTTTATGGATGGTAGGGTCATTTATTGCCAGTAATTTGATGGAAAAATATACGACAAAACGAGTCTTGACAATTGGGTTAAGTATTACGTTGCTTGGAGGTATTTTCTTAGTATTAGTGCCAGCAACGATTTCATTTGTTTGGTTTTTTGCGATTTCCTCTGTTTTAGGGATTGGTTTTGGGATTACAATCACAACAACCACTGTGACAGCCCAGAGCAGCGTGGATCCTTCTGAAATGGGTGTTGCAACATCATTCAATACCTTAGCTAGAACGATTGGTCAAACGTTGATGGTGTCGATTTTTGGTGTGATCATCAATGCCGTAACAACTTCAGAGTTAGCTAAAAGTACCTTGAAGGTTGACTCAGATGTTATGAACCAGTTGGTTAATCCGCATACAGCTAATACAATTCCAGCTGATTTACTTAAACCTTTGCGTGGCATGCTTTATGCTGGTCTGCATAATGTCTATGTAGTTGGTATTGGGCTAATCATCATTGCAATGATTTTGAATATCAGTGTCAAAAAGAAATTAGCGTAACAAAGGAGTTATGATTTTCTTAAAAAAAAAGGACCATATTATACGTAAATTTGGCACATAAAGTTCATATTTACTTTGTATTATATAGATATACCAAAAGACAACAACTGAAGCAAAACGTTTTTCATTTTTAACTCCTCCTCCGCTCGTTCTTCTTAGAAGAACGAGTTTTTTTGTTATATAGATAGTTAATCAAAAAAAGTCGATTTAATGCTACAATAATAGAAAAAGAAAATGAGGGATGTTCGATGGCTTTTTTACAAGCGAGTATTTATTCAAATGTGTTAGAAATGGAAGTATCCGTGAACGTTATTTTGCCGCAAAAAACAGAGAAAAAAATTGGTACAGCAACGAAGGGCAATCTGACGGATGTCCCAGTAATGTATCTACTCCATGGAATGGGCGGCAATCATAGTGTCTGGGAACGACGAACATCGATAGAACGCTATGTCGCTGATTTAGGATTAGCGGTGATCATGCCGTCTACTGATCTTGGCTGGTATACAGATACACGCTATGACATGAAGTACTGGACCTTTATATCAGAAGAATTGCCAACTATTTGTCATGAGTTATTTCCTCAATTAACAACAAATAGAGCCAAAACATTTGCAGTTGGCCTTTCGATGGGTGGTTATGGTGCGTTAAAACTCGGTTTAGCTAAGCCAGAAAGTTTTTGCGCTGTGGCTTCTTTGTCAGGAGCGGTAAATCTTGCTGACAGAATGGAAGACCTTTTGGCTGTTAGAGGAAAAGATTTCTGGGAAGGGATTTTTGGTCCTTTCGAGCAAGTTCAAGGATCAAACAACGATCCAATGTTTTTACTTGATCAGTTAGTTAAAAGCGGCAAAACACCGCCCAATATTTTTCTTTGCTGTGGTGAAGAGGATTTGCTTTTATATGGAAATAAAAAGATGGCATCGGCGCTGACTTCAAATAATATTGAACATACATTTGAAACAGGTCCAGGAAATCATGATTGGATTTTTTGGGATGCATGGATTCAACGAGTATTGGCGTGGTTGCCAGTAGAAAAATAAAGAAAAAAGCTTGGATGAAAAAATCTCCAAGCTTTTTGCGTATTTTAATTAGAGGAACGTATCTAAACCATTTAGAAACACACGTAAGGTTTTCATAAAAAAATCCTTTTGCTTTTCTTTTTGTCGGTATTGAATACTTTCACTGATATTGTTCAACTCTTGCTCTTGAACGTATTGTTTCATCAAAATAATTTGTTTTTTTAAATAGTCATCTCCAGCCATGACTTTATTGTATAATTTTCTTTCCTCCGACGAATCCATTAGCATACCAAACAATAAATGTTGTAAAGAAGTAATCGTCATATAACTTAATTCTATAGAGAACCCAGCTTCGTTTAAAATTCCAAGGATCGCATCAAGATTTCGTAAGCGAGATGGATAAGAAGGGATCGTTTGGATTTCGATTTCGGTGGCACAAGGATACTGTTGATACAGCTCATAATAGTTTTCCATATAAGCATAAATCGTTTCTTTCCAGTTTGCTTGAGGTTTTGGTGGTATAAAATGGTCCTCTATCTCTTCAGCCATACTTTGAAGTAAGGCTTGTTTGTTTTCAACATGCCAATAAATCGCTGGTGCTTGTATGCCAAGTCTTTGAGCCACTTTTCGCATCGATAGTTTTTCCAAGTCAGGTTTTTCTGTCAGCAATTGGAATGCTGCTTGAACGATTTTTTCTTTTGATAATTTTGAGTCCACATTTTCTCATCCTTTTATCTAAAAATAGAAACTAACTCCTTGAATTTCGCTGCTAAAAATGGTAAATTGTTATGCAGCCTAATTTTACAGTGTTAAGTTTGTGAATTGATAGAGGCAACCGTGTCTTGCCTACCTCACATAATAACACTAAATGATCATTGAAAGTTGCACAATGAATCAGATTAAGCTAGATTTACAAAGAAAGTTGGGATTAAGTGAGTATTATTATGGAACATGTCAAAAAGTACAAGCTGGAAGTTTCCATAGCCTTGATTACTGTTGTTGTCATGGTCATGTCGGCTTTATGGCAGCCTAAACTATTACAAAAAGTGCTAGAAGCAATTATTAAAGATGATAAGAGTCAAATGAAGGAACTTGGATTGTATTTGATCGGGATCGCAGGTTTGGGATTGATTGCCGGTGTCTTCAATACGATTTATTCTGCTAAAGTCGCACAAGGTGTGAGTGCTGATATTCGTGAAGCAACATTCCGCAAGATCCAAACATTTTCATTTGGCAATATTGAAGAATTTTCAGCAGGCAATTTAGTGGTTCGTCTGACCAATGATGTGACTCAAATTCAAAACGTGATCATGATCGCATTGCAGTCATTATTTAGAATCCCGATCCTATTTATCGGAAGTTTTATTTTAGCGATGATGACATTGCCGCAATTGTGGTGGGTGATCGTATTGCTTGTTGTAGCAGTATTTATTATCACAGCCTTATCCTTTTCTCAAATGGGCAAGCACTTTATGATCATTCAAACATTGATCGATAAAGTCAATGGCTTAGCCAAAGAAAATCTTTTAGGGATTCGCGTGGTTAAATCTTTTGTCCAAGAAAAAAATGAATTAAATCGTTTCACTAAGGTCAGTGAAGAATTGACGAAACATAATTTGATTGTAGGGACACTATTTTCTGTGATGATCCCATCATTTATGTTGGCAGCTAATCTAGCGGTTGTAGGATCGATTTTCCTTGTTAGTAACTTAGTTAAAGATGATCCAACTGTTATCGGCAGTATTGCATCATTTATGAGCTATTTAATGCAAATCATGATGGCTATCATTATCGGTGGAATGATGATGATGATGACTTCTCGTGCAGCTGTTTCTATCAAACGAATCAAAGAGGTGATGGACACTGTTCCAGCACTGACTTACAAAGATGTACCCGAACAAGAGTTAAATGGCAGTGTTGTTTTTGACCATGTTAGTTTCCGCTATCCAGGAGATGAGACTGATACATTGAAAGATATTTCATTTTCTATTAAACCTGGTGAGATGATTGGGATCGTAGGAGCTACAGGAGCTGGTAAATCCACGCTAGCACAATTGATTCCACGGTTGTTCGATCCATCTGAGGGAAGTGTAAAAGTTGGTGGAGTTGATTTGAAGGATGTTAATGAACGTAGCCTACGTAAAGCTGTGTCATTTGTTCTACAAAAAGCGATTCTTTTCTCCGGTACAATTTCACAAAATCTACGCCAAGGGAAAAAAGATGCCAATGAAGCAGATATGAGCCGTGCAACTGAAATTGCTCAGGCTAAAGAATTTATCGAGAAATTAGCCTTACAATATGAAGCGCCAGTAGCTGAAAGAAGTAACAACTTTTCTGGCGGACAAAAACAACGTCTATCCATTTCACGTGGTGTGATCGGAGATCCTAAGATCTTGATTCTTGACGACAGTACTAGTGCTTTGGATGCTCGATCAGAGCGTTTAGTTAGAGAAGCGTTAGATAACGATCTAAAAGAAACAACGACGATCGTAATTGCACAAAAAATTTCTTCTGTTGTTCATGCTGACCGAATTTTGGTGTTAGACAAAGGGCAATTAGTGGGTGAGGGAACTCACGAGGAGTTAGCGAAAACAAACCCTATTTATCAAGAAATCTACGAAACACAAAAAGGAAAGGATGAAAATAATGACTGATTTAATAAGAGCAAGTAAATTCTTTTTTCATTATTTAAAACGGTACAAACTTTCCTTCTTGTTTATTTTTGTAACAATTGTTATTGCAACCTATTTACAGGTGAAAGCACCGCAATTTGTTGGTGAAGCAATTCAAGAATTAGCCAACTATGTAGGAGCTTTGATGCAAGGCATAGATGATAAAAGCAAGTTTATCGACATTATCTGGAAGCTATTGATTTTCTATGTATTAACAAGTGCAGCTAATTTTATTTATAGTATTCTATTTACCCAAGTTGTTGGAAAGTCAACAAATCGGATGCGGATTGGATTGTTTAATAAATTAGAAAAATTAACGATCCGATTCTTTGATTCACATCAAGATGGCGAAATTTTGAGTCGATTTACAAGTGATTTGGATAATATCCAAAATAGCTTGAATCAAGCGTTACTCCAAGTCTTGACGAATGCTGCATTATTTGTTGGAATTTTGATTATGATGTTCCGTCAAAATGTTCAGTTAGCCTGGGCAACGATTGCCTCCACTCCTGTAGCGATTTTGATTGCAGTTGTTGTGATCAGTAAAGCGCGAAAATATGTTGATATTCAGCAAGATGAAGTTGGTAAACTGAATGGCTATATGGATGAAAAAATTAGTGGTCAACGAGTGATTATTACCAATGGCCTGCAAGAAGAAACGATTGATGGTTTCTTGGAGCATAATGAAACAGTACGTAAAGCAACCTTTAAAGGGCAAGTTTATTCTGGTCTACTATTCCCGATGATGCAAGGGATGTCACTTGTTAACACAGCAATCGTGATTTTCTTTGGTGGTTGGTTAGCGTTGAATGGTGATTTAGAAAAGACTGTTGCATTAGGTTTAGTTGTAACCTTCGTTCAGTATTCACAACAATATTATCAACCGCTGATGCAAATTTCTTCAGGCTACAGTATGATCCAACTGGCGATTACAGGAGCCCGTCGATTAAATGAAATGTTCGATGAACCAGATGAAATCAATCCAAAAGATGGCAAGCAAATCAATGGAATCAACGAATCAGTAGCATTGAATCATGTTGATTTTGGCTATGATCCAGAAGTACCGATTTTAAAAGATGTATCGATCAATGTCAGCAAAGGCGAGATGGTTGCGTTAGTTGGTCCGACAGGTTCAGGAAAAACAACGATCATGAACTTGTTAAATCGTTTTTATGATGTAAATAACGGTTCAGTTACCTTTGATGGAACAGATATTCGAGAAATCGAATTAAGCAGTTTACGTTCGCATGTCGGAATCGTATTGCAAGACTCTGTGTTATTTTCTGGCACGATCCGTGCCAACATTGCTTTTGGGAATCCAGAAGCGACTGAGGATGAGATCATTGCTGCAGCCAAACAAGCGAATATTCATGAGTTTATCATGGAATTAGAAAATGGCTACGATACAGAAATCACTGAAGAAAATAACGTTTTCAGTACAGGTCAAAAACAATTGATCAGTATTGCTAGAACCATCATTACGAATCCGTCATTATTGATTTTAGATGAAGCGACAAGTAATGTAGATACCGTTACAGAAGCGAAGATTCAAAAAGCGATGGATGAAGCAATCAAAGGTAGAACAAGCTTTGTAATTGCCCATCGATTGAAGACGATTTTGAATGCAGATCGCATCGTTGTTTTGAGAAATGGTGAAGTGATCGAAGAAGGAAATCATCATGAACTATTGGAGCAGGATGGTTTTTATTCAGAGCTTTATCATAATCAGTTTGTATTTGAATAAACGGCTAAAAAAACTTGAGCCTTGCGTAAAGCGAGACTCAAGTTTTTTATTTACATACTCTGTTTGTTAAGGCATCTTATTTTCTCTCAATACAAAACAAAATCGGCGGGTTATTCTTCTGATTAATAAATTGATAAGTCAGTACACTGTATTCTTCTTGTGGTAGTTGTTGACAATAGTCTTGTACCATAGCCAATTCAGCTTCACCACCAGTATGTCCATAATAAACAACTAAAACGATCCGTCCTTTAGATTCTAATCTAGCAAGAAGGGCATCTAAAGCTTGTTTCGTTGTATCTGGTTTTGTGATGATCTGCTTATCACTTTTAGGCAGGTAGCCTAGGTTGAAAATAGCAGCTCGCAATGTTGTTTCTTTTGGGATAATCGTTGCGATTGTTTCATGACCTTGATGGACTAGACGTACTTGCTCTCTTACTCCTGATTCCACAAGTTTTTTCTCAGTATTTTGCAGCGCTTGTTCTTGAACATCAAAAGCATAGACTAACCCATTCAAGCCGACAAGTTGCGCCAGAAACGCTGTATCATGTCCATTACCCATTGTAGCATCCACAACCGTATCACCAGTTTGAATCACTTCTTTTAACAATGTATGGCTAAAACGCATCGCAGTTTGTAGCATCAAATAAGAACCCCCTTTGTATCACGGACATTATAGATTCCTTGCATACTATTGCGCTGTTTCATTTCATCATCGATCGCATTTAATACTTCCCATTTTTTCAAGCTCCACATAGGACCAACTAAAGCATCAGTTGGAGCATCACCGGTCAGTCGATGAATCACGATCTCTGGCGGGATCATCTCTAACTGATCACAAATGACATTGACGTAATTTTCTCGAGTCATCAATTGTAGTCGACCTTCATGGTAATCACGTAACATTCGTGTGTTTGTCATTAAATGTAGTAGATGCAGTTTGATTCCTTGGATATCCGAATCAAGAATTGTTCGGCGTACATTTTCACGCATCATCTCTAAACTTTCACCAGGTAATCCGTTGATTAAATGTGTACAAACACGAATATTATGTTTGCGCAATTTTCCAACGCCCTCTAAATAGGTTTGATAGTTGTGAGCTCTGTTAATTGTATGACTAGTGGTTTCGTACGTCGTCTGTAGCCCTAACTCGACCCACAAATAAAAACGTTGATTCAGCTCAGCTAAATAATTGACGACATCATCAGGCAAACAATCTGGACGGGTACCAATCGAAATACCGACAACACCTTTTTCATTCACAACTTGCTCAAATCGATGTCGAATTACTTCGACAGGTGCATGGGTATTAGTGAAATTTTGGAAATAAACGATATATTGATCGACCTGAGGCCATTTTTTATGCATCATGTGCACTTCTTTTTGAAATTGAATCGGCAAGGGATCTTGAGGTGCTACGATCATATCTCCTGATCCAGAAACACTACAAAAAGTACACCCCCCTTTTGCAACTGTCCCATCACGGTTCGGGCAATCAAATCCGCCGTCTAAAGGTACTTTGAAGATTTTTCCGCCAAACTGTTGACGTAAAGCATAATTCCACGTGTGATAACGTTTGTTGGGATCTTCAGTATAATCAAAATCAGACATGTTCATTCTTCTTTCTATTGTTGTTTGCTTTTAAAACGCCAGATAAAGCGTTTTTCTAAATAAATCGGATAGGTCATTAATAGCCAAGCTAAACCAAAACAGAAGCCACCTAAAACGTCACTCGGGAAATGAACCCCAGCATAAATACGGCTGATACCGATCAGTAAAATACCAAAACCTAAGATAATTTGTAAAAATAAACAAAGTTTTTTTTGTTTAATAAATTGCGGTAAAAGTAAAATAATCGTTCCATATAATAACACGCTTCCCGTAGAATGCCCGCTAGGAAAGCTGTAACTATGTTCTGTGACCAAATGATCCAAGGTTGGACGCGGCCGCATAAATACTAACTTGATCAATGGATTCGCCACACCAGCAATCAAAGCTGTATTGATCAAAAGCCAAAACATTTCTGCATAGTATTTTCCTCTATAGAAGATGAACGCAATCGCAAAAGTAAGTATTCCAACAGTCAAAGGATCTGCAAATTTTGTATACCAAATAAAAAACTGATTGGCAGAAGGATAAGGCGTCCGTACGAGTGTGGTGATGGTTTGGTCAAACCCTTTCAACCAGCCAGGATAAAAACGGACGACATAACCTAGGAACATAAAGACAACTAAAAAACAGCTGCCTGCAAATTGATAGTATAATTTATTTTTCATAAAAGATCCTTTCCAAATTAGCTAAAATTCATTATAACATCAAATAAATAAGAACACATCTGAGAATATCGAAAAAAAGAAGCCTATACAAAAACTTTAAAAGTTCCAGTATAGGCTCTAAAAGCGATAGAAAATTAATCATCTTCTCCATCTTCATACTCTGATGGTCCCTCAACCGAAATATCACCAGAATTTGTTTGCAATGTAAATGTTTTCGTTCCTTTTCCTCGTGTATAAGAAGTTCTCTCTTTACCAAAAATCATACTGTCACCTAGCTTAGTTTTAGTTTTGATCGTTACGTCATATAAAACTTCTTCTGTATGCAAATCAATACTACCTTGTTGTGTTTCGACAAACAATTCTTTAGGAATCTCAGTTCCATATAATGAAAAATCACCATTGATGCTTTTGACTTTCGCTTGACCTTTAAGATCAGTTACTTGGATTTCACCATTGGTTGATTCGATTGTAGAAATTCCTTTGGCAGTATTTATATAGATATCGCCAGACGTACTAGTAGCAGACCAAGTAGAAGCAGCAAAATCATTTACTTGAAGCTTACCGTTTGTTGTTTTAAGTGTTGCTTTGTCGGCTCGAACCTCACTATAAATATTAAGGTCACCATCAGCTGTTTCTATCGCTAATTTTTCTGCATTGATATCATTCACATTAATATCTGGATTATTCAGAGTGATGTTTAATTCTTTTGTTTGAACCGTTGAAAGATTGATTGTTCCAGTTGCTTTACCATCAATGATTAAACGCTCAGTATCATCTGGAATCGTTAAGGTTACGGCTGAACCTCTATCAAAAAGATCAAATTTTAATCCGTCAAATTCCAGTTTTTTCTTGTCACTGTTTGCTGAAATAGCTAATTGATTGTCTTTTTCTTTAACATCTAGTGAGCTTTCAAGTGAAACTGGTACAGAACTTCGAGTCTGCATCGTTACCTTATTTGTATTTTCGGTCAAAATATAAAATTCAGCATTCCCTGAAAGATCAAGATGAATTTCTTTTGTACTTTGTTTATTTTTTATTTCGTAATTTTGCGTTTTCATGTCTGTCATAGAATGTTCAGCGCGTCTAAAATAAACGGCACTGCCTATTCCGCCGATGATCATAGCTAAAACTCCGATGGTTAGAAAAAAAGCAGTTGTCTTCTTCATACTAAATCTCTCCTCTTAAAACGCGAATATTCCACTGTAGATAGTGTCTTAGCACTTTTCCAAAGAATTTCGTTAAAGGTGTCAGAATCAACAATCCGATAACTCCGGCACCAGAAAGAAAAATACTAAAGAAGAGCTGGAACATAGTGCCATCATTAAAGCCAGCAAAAACGGAGATACCTCCTAAAATTGGTGAAAATAAGAAAAGAACAGCAACCAACCAACCAGAGAATACAACCATGATAGCAGCAAAAATCATCCAAAACATAAAAAGAAAATTAAATGCAAGGACACCTGCAACCTGACAGAACCGAACGAATCCGCTATGATGTGGACGTTCATAAGAGCGATATGTATCGTCATAAGGATGTTCCGATGCTTCTTCATAGTAATAGTCATCATTTACAATTGGCTGAATTTCTTGCCAGCCATCTCGTTCCAATTTTTTCTCTGGAACATTGATATTAAATTCTTGTAAGATTTCTTCAGCGATTCCTCGTGGTTTTCCAAGGCTCTTGGCAATTTGTTCCTCTGTTTCTCCAGCCGCGGACCGTTCTTCAAAAATTGTTTCATATTTATTTAAAATAAACGATTGCTGTTGAGTTGTCAGAGGTTTTAAATAGATCTTCAATTCGATCAAAAAGTGTTCTTTATTCATTTTTTTCCCCCATTTCATTTTACGATCCTGTAACTTCTTCTCCACTATAATTTTTTTTTGAGGGAATAACAAGCCCTTAATCCAAAAATCAGCCTAAGGTAAAGAAGGGAATCAGTCTTGAGACCTAGTTGTTAAAAATGAAAAAGGATTTAAGTAAAATAATAATAAATAGAATAGGTTTTTATTTGCATTTTATAGGAAGAAAAGATTAAAAAATATTTCTATTTTCTTTGAAAAAAGGGTATACTATAATTTAAAGAATACTTTTTTTAGAAAATTCGGAGGATATATTATGGAGAAGTACAAATTGTCAAGAAAAGAGCGGAGGAAGGCCGAACAGAATAAGTTTGCTTATGGCCAGTTAAAAAAAGGGACAACTGTGCTTAGTTCCGCAATCGTGGTTTCATCGATTGCTGCACCGATTGTCGCACCCAAAATAGCTGAAGCCGCAGAAGATCAAGATGCTAGTGCACAAGTAAGTTACTCAGATACACCTACACATACAGAAGGCGTTCAAACACAAACGACGACTGACACAAACGATTCGATGACACAAGAGACAGAAACGACAGCACCTGAGTCTTCAAGTGAAGAGACGTCTGGAACACAAGAATCATCTGAATTAAATACATCAGAAACAACCCAAAGTACTGAGCCTACTGAAACGACAGAAGCATCAACTGACTCTTCAACAACTGAAACCGAAGAACCAGAAGTACCAGAAACACCAAATCTTGCGATGCGTTCAGCATTTTCTGCACAATCTAGAAGTATCAGTCCAAGTACGTTTATTGCTGATATCGCTGGACATGCCCAATCTGTAGCCGCTGCAAATGATTTATATGCTTCTGTAATGATGGCTCAAGCAATTCTTGAAAGTGACTGGGGAAGAAGTACTCTTTCTGCAGCACCAAACCATAATTTATTCGGGATCAAGGGGAGCTACCAAGGACAATCAGTTACGATGAAAACTTGGGAAGTACTCAATGGTCAATGGGTTCAAGTCAATGCTGCGTTTAGAAAATATCCTTCCTATTCAGAATCATTTAGTGATAATGCATACGTTTTGAGAAACACATCATTTCAAGCAGGCGTTTATTACTATTCTGGTGCTTGGAAAAGTAATACAAATTCATACCGAGATGCAACTGCATGGTTAACGGGACGTTATGCAACAGACCCTAGCTATAATTCAAAACTAAATAATATTATTACAACGTATAATTTAACACAATATGATACTCCTTCATCAGGCGGTGGTAATACTGGTGGAAGTACAGGAGAAGGTAATACAGGCGGTAATGGCAATACAGGAGGCAACACAGGTGGCGAGACAAGCGGCCAAGATGTGACACATACAGTAAAAGCTGGTGATAGCCTTTGGGCATTGTCTGCTAAATACGGCACATCGATCGCAAACATCAAGAGCTGGAACAAGCTTTCTAGTGATGTCATTTATGTGGGTCAAAAACTGATTGTGAAAAAAGGCTCTGGCAATACAGGGGGCAACAATAACGGTAATACTGGCGGTAATACAGGAGGCTCTGGCAACACGGGTGGTTCTGGTAATGCTGGAACAACAAACACGTACTACACAGTAAAATCAGGTGACTCATTATGGGCGATTGCCAATGCAAATGGTATTAGTCTTACTAATTTACGCCAATGGAACAATTTAAGTGGAGATATGATTTATCCTGGACAAAAACTAATTGTGAAAAAAGGTGCTGGTAACGCTGGTGGTGGTAGCACAGGCGGCAATACTGGCGGTTCTGGTAACACAGGTGGTTCCGGCAATACTGGAACAACAAATGCGAATTACACAGTAAAAGCAGGCGACTCATTATGGGCGATTGCCAATGCGAATGGTGTTAGTATTGCTAATTTACGTCAATGGAACAATCTTAGCGGAGATATGATTTATCCTGGACAAAAATTGATCGTGAAAAAGGGTTCCGGCAGCACTGGTGGTAATACGAGTGGCGGCAATAGCGGCTCAACAGGTAGCACAGGTGGTTCAAATAATGCTGGAACAACAACAGGTTCGTACACAGTAAAAGCAGGTGATTCTCTTTGGGCAATTGCCAATGCGAATGGTGTAAGTATTGCTAATCTACGTCAATGGAATAATTTAAGCGGAGATATGATTTATCCTGGTCAAAAATTAATCGTGAAAAAAGGAACTGGCGGCTCTGCTGGCTCATCGAATACTGGTAATCAAGGCGGCGGACAAACAACAGGTTCGCATTCTGTAAAAAGTGGCGACACTTTATGGGGACTTGCTCAAAAATATGGAACCAGCGTTCAAAGAATCAAACAACTAAACGGTTTATCTGGCGATATCATTTATATTGGTCAAACGCTGAAAGTAAAATAAAAGATTGAACTTGACTTGAATATTTGGTAGTATGATAGCATACAGAATATAGCGAAACAGTGAAAAGGAATAGTAGAAAGAACCATGTTTTAGAGAGCGTATGGTTGGTGAAAATACGCACAGAAGCTTTCGAACTCGCCTTTGAGTTATTTTACTGAACAAGTATAAAAAATCCACTTTACTAAGTAAAATCGGCGGCGGTCGTTACAACGCTGAGGCTTGTATCTATACAAGTGAATTTAGGTGGTACCACGTTGTCAATTATACGTCCTATAGGAGTTTTTCCTGTAGGGCGTTTTTGTTGCAAATCACAGGGAGCGAAGTAACCATACTAGTGAATCACCAAAAGCCTAGATCTAAAAAAGTTAAGAGATGGTAAGTAAATCACCATTAAGGTCTTAAATGATCAAAGCTAGGCTACGCCAGAGTAGATGAGATGATGCACAATACAAAACGTACAATGGCAGTAAAGTTAAATCGCCACTAAAACATACGAATAAAAAAGCTACTTAAACAGGAGGAGAAAAACGTGAGTTACGACCACAAGCAAATCGAGAAAAAATGGCAAAAATATTGGGCAAAGCATAACAGCTTTACAACCCATGACGATCCTAGCAAGGAAAAATTCTACGCTCTAGATATGTTCCCCTATCCATCAGGACAAGGACTTCATGTCGGACATCCAGAAGGGTATACAGCAACAGATATTTTATCTCGAATGAAAAGAAGTCAAGGATACAGCGTTTTACATCCAATGGGCTGGGATGCCTTTGGGTTGCCAGCAGAACAATATGCACTTGACACAGGAAATGATCCAGCTGAATTTACGAAAAAAAATATTGAAACATTTAAACGTCAAATCAACTCATTAGGCTTCAGTTATGATTGGAATCGTGAAATCAATACAACTGATCCAGAATATTACAAATGGACACAATGGATCTTTACTAAATTATATGAACATGGTCTGGCTTATGAAGCAGAAGTTGCTGTTAACTGGGTGCCAGAACTTGGTACAGTGATATCAAATGAAGAAGTCATCGATGGAAAAAGTGAGCGCGGTGGCTATGATGTTGTCAGAAAACCGATGCGCCAATGGATGTTGAAAATCACTGCTTACGCTGATCGTTTACTAGATGATTTAGAGTTAGTAGATTGGCCAGAAAGCATTAAAGACATGCAGCGTAATTGGATTGGACGTTCTGAAGGTGCGAATGTCACGTTTAAAGTAGCGAGGACAAACGAGGAGTTTACAGTATTTACGACTCGTCCAGATACATTATTTGGTGCGACGTATACTGTTTTGGCCCCTGAATTAGAATTGGTGAAAAAAATTACTACACCTGAACAAAAAGAAGCTGTAGAAGCTTATATTGATGCTGCTTCGAAAAAATCCGATTTAAATCGGACAGATTTAGCTAAAGAAAAAACTGGTGTCTTCACAGGTGCTTATGCAATCAATCCAGTTAATGGGGCTGAAATCCCAATCTGGATCGCAGATTATGTTTTAGCTTCTTATGGAACTGGGGCAATTATGGCTGTTCCTGCTCATGATGAGCGTGATTTTGAATTCGCAAAAGCATTCAATATCGATATCATTCCAGTATTAGCAGGAGGGAATATCGAAGAAGCACCATTCACAGGCGATGGAGTACACATCAATTCTGAATTTTTAGACGGTCTGAATAAAGAAGAAGCAATCACTAAAATGAACGAATGGTTAGAGGAAAAACACGTAGGGAAAAAAGAAGTTAGCTATCGCTTACGTGATTGGTTGTTTTCTCGTCAACGATACTGGGGTGAGCCAATTCCTGTAATCCATTGGGAAGATGGGACAACTACAACTGTTCCAGAATCTGAATTACCTTTAAAATTGCCAAAAACAGATGATATCAAACCAAGTGGAACAGGGGAATCACCACTTGCAAATATTACTGAATGGATCAATGTAGTTGATCCTGAGACAGGTAAAAAAGGCAAACGCGAAACCAATACAATGCCGCAATGGGCAGGAAGCTCGTGGTATCATTTACGCTATATCGATCCTCATAACAAAAAGGAACTTGCTAACTATGAAAAACTAGAACGCTGGTTGCCTGTCGATATTTATATTGGTGGAGCAGAACATGCAGTACTTCACTTATTGTATGCACGTTTCTGGCATAAATTCTTATATGATATCGGTGTTGTACCAACAAAAGAACCTTACCAAAAATTGTATAATCAAGGAATGATTTTAGGACAGAGCTTCCGTGATAGCCGTGGTGTATTAGTTCCTACAACGATGGTGGAGAAACGTGATGGCGTTTGGGTCAATATCGAAACAGGCGAAGAACTTGAAGAAGCACCAGCTAAGATGAGCAAATCATTGAAAAATGTTGTGAATCCTGACGATGTTGTGGAAAAATATGGAGCAGACACCCTTAGAATGTATGAAATGTTCATGGGGCCTCTAGATGCATCGATTGCTTGGAGTGAAAATGGACTAGAAGGCAGTCGTAAATTCTTAGACCGTGTGTGGCGCTTGATCGTGGATGAAAATAATAAAATGCGTGACCGTATCACAACAATAAATGACGGGCGTTTGACTAAAGTCTACAATCAAACGGTCAAAAAAGTGACAGAAGATATGGAAAATCTACATTTTAACACGGCCATTTCTCAATTGATGGTCTTTGTTAATGAAGCAAATAAAGTAGATGTCTTACCGTATGAATATATTGAAGGCTTTGTTCAGTTACTAGCACCAATTGCACCTCACATCGGGGAAGAATTATGGGCTATTCTTGGAAATGAAGAAAGCTTAACCAGTGCTCCTTGGCCAGTTTATGACGAAGCCGCGTTGGTAGAAGATGAAGTGGAAGTCGTTTTCCAAGTGAACGGAAAAGTTCGTGCAAAACTAAATATTGCTCGAGGCTTAAGTAAAGAAGAACTGGAAGAAAAAGCGTTAACCGCTGAAGAAATCCAATCATTTATTGAAGGGAAAACAGTTCGTAAAGTGATTGTTGTGCCAGATAAATTGGTAAATATCGTAGCAAATTAAAGAGTAAAGAAACAGAGATGCTGAATAAAACCAGTATCTCTGTTCTATTTTACTATCAATTAAAAAAGGAGCAAGTAAATGATTAGTCATGTAACCTTTATCGTTCAAGATTTAGAAAAAGCCACACTATTTTTTGAAACAATATTTGATGCAAAAGAAGTGTATTCAAGTGGCGTAGACACGTTTTCGATAGCGCAAGAAAAATTTTTCTTAATCGATGATCTTTGGATAGCAGTCATGCAAGGAGAATCATTACCAACAAAAACATACAACCACATTGCCTTTAAAATCACTGAAAGTGACTATGAGACTTACTTAGATAAAATCAATTCTTTAGGGTTAGAAATAAGAGCTGGTCGCCCGCGAATAGCTGGAGAAGCAAGCTCGATTTACTTCTATGATTTCGATAACCACTTATTTGAACTACACACAGGTACACTAGCTGAACGCTTAAAAAGCTATCAATCAGTTTCAGAATAACCCTATTTTGCACAATCTATGGGATCATGCTACAATATAACTAAGAAATGACGAAGGTGGTGAATAAGTACAATGGTCAACATGCCAAAAATAACAGCGGGTTTTTCATATATAATAACGTACCTAGCTTTTTGTCATGTTATTATTTCCGATTTTTTATCTCAAGGGACAAGTGTGTCCAAAAAGGGATAAAAAATTAAATAAAACAGACCATTCAGACTTATTTACTTGAAAGTGACTAGTCATAAAATAACGAAAAATCACTACATGTTAATTGCTTTGTGTGATGAACTAGGCAATAAATAGTATGAGCTACTAGTAGATAATGAAGGTTGAACGAAGAACATTGTTCAGCCTTTTTGCGTATGCTAAAAGTTAATAAAAGCATTGCTAAAAAAAGAAAATGTCTATTTTTGTCGATCTGTCTGAATGGCAGAAAGAGGAGTATATGTTAGTACAATTACAAAAAATAACTAAAAACTATGGAACAGTACCACTATTTGAAGCGTTGAATCTACAAATAAATAAAGGGGATAAAATCGGACTGATTGGAGCAAATGGCTCCGGAAAATCAACTATTCTCAAAATCATTACAGGGCTTGAAACGGTTGATTCTGGAACAGTCAGCTGTAAAAAAAATAGTCATATTGGTTATTTGGTTCAAATGCCAGAAGCGAGCGAGCAGCAGGTCAAAGAATATTTATTAGCAACTTTTACAGAGCTAAATTTGATTCAAAAACAATTAACGTATTTAGAAGAAGAAATGGCGATCTCGGGCTGTGATCTGGAAAAGGTACTTACTCGCTATGGTCAAAAGCAGGAAGAATTTCAACAAGCTGGCGGATATGAAATAGAAAATAAGCTGGACATGATTACCAATGGATTAATGATCAAGCACTTAATGACGAAAAAACTTTCAGAATTAAGCGGTGGGGAACAAACGATTGTTAATTTAGCTAGAATTTTATTGCAGGAAAATGATCTTGTCTTATTGGATGAACCAACGAATCATTTAGATACCAAACGAATTACTTGGCTGGAAGGCTATTTATCTCACGAAAAAACGGCTTATTTGATCGTTTCTCATGATCGCTTATTCTTAGATCATACAGTAGAAAAAATCGTTGAATTGGAAGATGGACGTATACAAGAATACAAAGGAAACTATTCTACCTATAAAAAACAAAAAGAAGAACAATTGGAGAAATTGAGAAAAGACTTTGAACAACAACAAAAGGAAATTCAAAAGCTAAAACTAGCGATTCGACGCTTTCGCCAATGGGGACATGAAGGGGATAATGAAAAATTCTTCAAAAAAGCCAAACAATTGGAGAAGCGTTTAGAAAAAATTCAAAAAATTCCTAAGCCTAAAAATGACTCAAGTAAATTAGGAAAAACCTTTACAGAAATGAGCCGTTCTGGCAAAGAAGTTCTGCAATTTAAAGAACTTTCAAAGTCTTATGCTGGAAAAGTCTTATTTGATAAGATCGATTTCTCCTTGTTTTGGCAAGATCATGCGGCCATCATAGGGGAAAATGGCTCAGGAAAAAGTACATTATTGAAACTTGCTTTAAAGTTAGAGCATTTTGAAAGTGGAGAAATCAAGCAGGGAACGAACCTTCAAATTGGTTATTTGCCTCAAGTAATCGAATATGAAAGACCGAACCAAACGGTTTTACAGTCCTTCAGTGAAGCTTGCTCACTAGTCGAACAAAACAGCCGTCAAGCACTCGCAAAGTATTCTTTTTATAGTGAGGATGTAACGAAACAAGTACGATTTTTAAGTGGTGGTGAAAAAATTCGTTTAGAATTAGCTAAGCTAATGCATAAAGAGGTCAACTTTTTAGTGTTAGATGAGCCTACCAACCACTTAGATATCGAAACGAGAGAAGAAATCGAAGAGATTTTAGAAGAATTTAAAGGCACAATGTTAGTCGTTTCCCATGATCGATTCTTTCTACAAAAAATGTTCGAGACTTTTTTAATGGTTGATCAACATAAAATTAGAAAAAAACTAGGAACGTATATGGACGTAATAGCAACAGCTGATGAGTAAGAAAATTGGGTAGGAAGAAGGACGTTTCTGAAATATAACTTTGCGAGTCATATTCCAAATACGTGGAATCCGAATAAGCGGTTGATCAGAAGCAACTACTACGCTTTGCTTCGATCACATCAGCTAATGCATACACTTTCACAATTATTCAAAAAACAATGTGAAGCTAGCCAAATTCTAAGTGCTAAAGCACTAAGAGTTGAAGGCTTCGGAAATAAGCTGAAATTCACGAAAATTATTCTTCAAATTTTTTGTGAATTTTAGCTTATTTCGTGAAGGTAAATACTCCTGTTCCACCCTCGTTTTCACATGGATCTTAACGTTGCTTTTTAAGACTATTCAAAAAAATATCAAAAAATAGAGATATTTTGAAGTACTTAAAAAAAACTTAATATATGTAAAAAAGCCGAATAAGTACTTTTCAATAGCGTAAAAAGATATAAAGTTTAAAATTATTTACTAAGATGTATATATAAATTAAATGAATAATAAAAAACTGATGTTATTAAATTGAAATTATCTAAGATTTACAATACAATAATAAAGCAAGGGAATAAAATACCTGTTTTGGTTTCTAAAAAAGGAAGGGAGGACTGTCGTGAAAAAAAATAACCACTTGATATTTATCTGTTTTATCATTTTAACTCTTTTTCCATTTGATTGGTCCTACGCCATAGAAACCAGTCTAACAGTCGAAGAAACTTCAGAAACAACGGAGATGACTGAGGGAACAGATACTGAGCAACTGTCAGATTCTGAAGAACTAGCGGCAGAGGAATCGTCAGTTACGCAAAATTCTACTACTGAAGAGACAAATAGTGTAGAAAAAGAAAAAATAACAGATAATATCGATATGAATGCTATATCAAATGAAGATGAAACAGAAAATGTTACACAAAGAGTTTTGAAGATCGCTTCCCAAGATGAAGATGGCTTTTGGTTAGTGGACTCGGCTGCTACGTTGACTGAGTATCTGAAGGATAGTCAGAAACTAAACTTTCGTTTAACCAATGATATCAATTTGGGTTCAACTGGCTATCAGCTTAGAGACAAGATGATCATTGATGGTGCCAATCACATTATTACATATAATAAAGGCGGTACAGCTGCCAGTGGTTTTTATGCAAACCAAGCAAATGCTGTTATCGAGATTCGCAATACACAATTTGGTAATAGCGATGGATCAGGTGCAGTTGGGTATTACGGGATTATAAGTGGGATATCAGCAGCTAATATGACATTTATCTTTGATAGTGTCGATTACTATTCCACCAATGGTCAAATGATTTATAACATAGATGGATCAGTCATTATGCGAGGACAGAATACGATTGACCAAAGAGGTACGAGTACATATTCCCAGGAATGGGCAGAGATCAATTACGTAGAGATTCAAAGCGGTCATACATCAATCAAACACTCAGGTACAACAGAAGCTTTCATCTGGTCATCAGGCACCTCTTCAGCTAATCCACATGCAAGAACTTCTCAAATCGTAGTGAGAGAAGATGCACAGCTTGATGTACAAACGAATGGAAATGTGATGTATGGTTCCCTCTCACCAAGTTATGTTGTTGAAAAAAATGGTGTGTTCAATTTGGACAAAGTTACGCTAGCGTCAACAAGTTCAAGAAACCGATTTTTCGCCGCCAACCTAACTCAACCAGTTACTTTTGATTTTAAAGAAAATGCTCAAGTGAATTTTAAATTACCTTTACCGATTAACCTTTATACAGCTAAGGGAGGAATGACGATAGGAGAAAATGCTGACGTTTCAATAGATGTCGAAACTGGCAGTGTCTTCACGACGTCCTCATCTAGCACCTTTGCTCTCACTATGAATAGGGTAAAACAAGCTTCATTTGCAGGAACTAGTCTTGGAACTCTTGGACTAAATGGTGCGAATGGAGTAAATAATTTATCTTTTACAAGTAACTACTTACAAAAAATAGAAACATTCTCAAACAGAATAAGTAGCGCACCCGAACAAGAGATATTGAAGAATGCTTCAGATTTGAGTGTGCAAGGAACGAATTTTACGAATATACAAGGTTCTATTGACCCATTTAATGCATCAGAACTACTTGCTTTAAAAAATTCACAGAAAATTGTATTTAGTGAATTTATAGATGTTCCAGATCAATTAGAATTATATGCTCTTGAGGCATCGGATACTTCTATTTCGTTATCTGGAAGTTCGATGAATAATGGAAGTCCAGCAACTGAAGTAAAATTCTTCATTTTTTCTGATGAAGAGGATGCAAATGATTTGAGGAATGCAAGGCAAATTGTTACGTTAAATTCATTTGATGGTCAGATAAACACAGCAGTAAAGTCACATTACAATGTCGTAGTGGATGGTCTAAATCCAAACACACTCTATTGGGCTCAAATGATGGTGATCAATCAAGCTGGAGAAAGCGCGTTTTCTGATACTGAATTATTTGCTACAAAACCGCAATTGAGTAACCTCACAGCGGATGTCACAACGACTACTGCATTTATCAATGGTGAATTGGCAAGTGATACAGGGAAGTGGACGGACTATTCTAACGGGGAGGCCGCAGCAATACCTGGTCAACAGGCGGACTTTGGAGCCAAGTATCGACAAGTCACAGTGGAGTATAGCAAAAATAAAGATTTTCCAAAAAATGAAACAAGCACTCAAATTGCGGATCTTTCTGGAGATAAGAATCAAAAATTTAGTACGAAATTAAAAGGCCTTGATGGAGATGTTACGTATTATGTGCGTGTAAGAGTTGCAGGTGTTTACGGAGAAGAAGTCGTTTTATCAATGACACCTCTAACTGAATTTCAAACGGTAACGGAAGTCATCAAGGTGGAAGTACCGATTGAAATGGCTTTTCAGACAAAAAATAGTGATTTAGGTACTTTAAATGAAGGAGAAGTTACTTCAGCAGACTATCCAATTATCAATAAAGGAAACACACCTACTAAAATATCTATAACGAATCTGATCAAGGAAAATACAGACGCAAACCAATTGTTGTTACTAGATAACCTTTCTGGAAACTCAGGGCAAAATGAACTTGCTTTACAAATGCTGATCAATAATGACCAAGCATCCCCACTTTTTTTAACGAGTGATTTAGCAAGCAATCCTTTATCGATCGGTACATTGAATGCCAATGAACAAAAAAATCTGACGCTTAGAGGAAAGTATTTCAACCCAACGAAACAAGCGATCTTTCCATCGTATAAGATGACGTTTAAAGTTGAAAAAAATGAAGAATGAGAGGGATTCTATGGATAAAACAACTCAAACTGATGAAGAAAAAAAGAAAAAGAAACGACTACTGCTCATACTCTTACTACTCTTGTTAGCCGTTTCAACAGGCGGCTTATACTATTATTTTTCAACTAAAACCGAACCTGTCCAAGTTGTTTCAGGAGACTATTTGCCAGAGACAAAAGGTGCTAAGAAGATGAGTGATAAAGAAGTAAAAGAAGCAGAACAAAAAGCCGTTGATGCTAGTAAGTTTAATATGGTCATCAAATCAGAGGCCGTATTTGAAACAGGTGATAGTGAAGGCAGCTTATACATTCAAAACCCTGTCGAAAACGGGTATCCAATCAATGTTGTGATTCGTTTAGATAGTAATGATGAACAAATTTATTCCTCTGGTGCAATTCAGCCAGGGTATGAAATAAACGGAGCCAAACTTGATAAAACACTTGCTCAAGGAGATCATCCAGCAACCGCCACATTTGATATTTATGATTCGAAAACTAATAAGAAACGTGGACAGGTACAAGCTGGGATTACAATTCGTGTCAACAACTAATATCGTTATTTAGCAGGTTTTCTGTTAAAAATAAATCATCTAACACATAGAGGGAGAAATAATATGAAAAAAACGAACTTTTTACTTACTGCAATGATGCTAGGTCTAAGCGTATCAGGGTTAACACAACTAGCTTCAGCTGAAACGATCGATGGTGAAAACTCAGCAGATGTTATTATCAATGGAACGATTGGTAAATTAGATAATACAGATCCAGATACAAACATTCCAGAAGGTTCTGATGAATGGATCAACGTTACGGTCGATACAGCAACAGCATTCCACACAACCACTGCAAGCGCACATAAAAACATTGAGTCCGCTGATTATAGCATTACAAATAATTCAGGTCGTGGTGTTGCTGTAACCTTGAATAAAATGGTGGGAACACCTAAATATGTCGACACACTAACAATCAATGCTAAAGGTGACGGTTTAGTGGCAGCTCCTGCAGCTACTAATTTAGTTGAAAGTAATGCATTAGCTGATTTGACAAGTGCACCTGTTTGGATGCGTTTGGCGAACAAAGATGGTCGTTTGAATATCGATACAGATGCAGCATCAGCATTTGCAAATTCTGCAAAATTCTACTATACAGGAACAACTGTTGCAGATTTACCAGCAAATGTTAATGAAAATACGACAGCAGAAAACTACACATTGACATTGAAATTCACATCGATCCAAAAAGATGGGACAACACTTGGTGTAACACCATAATTCAATAAAGGACTGTGATAAACAATGAAGCAATTTAGTTGTCACATCATGATGATTATTCTTTTGGCTTGCAGCGTTGGTTCCCATCAAGAAATTGTCCAGGCTACTACTACTGAGGTAGAGGTGAACGGACAAATTGGTGGAACAAAAGCCAATGCGCAGCCGCCAAAAGAGTTAGAACCAGAAACAGATACCAAATTAGCACAACCAAAACAAACACACATAGAACTAAGAAAATTTCCAAACATGGGTAGTATTATAGAGAATGTTATCCCAATCGGATTGCTACTAATATTGATCTATTTAGTACTCAACAGATGGAAAGCACATAGAAAAACTATATAGGTGGTAAGGGATAGAAACAAAACGATTCGCGTTTTGTTTCTATTTGCTGTGAATCACTACGATTGTCTAGCCAGAGTAGATGATGAACAGTACTTGGCGCCCAAAGGAAGCGAAGTCACCGTCCAAGGAATCACTACGATTGTCTAGCCAGAGTAGATGATGAACAGTACTTGGCGCCCAAAGGAAGCGAAGTCACCGTCCAAGGAATCACTACGATTGTCTAGCCAGAGTAAATGATGAAGTACACGGCAACTAATGGAGGATACAAAAAACAAAGAATCACTATGAAAAACGAATGAAAAAGCAATTGACAGCGTTTTCTTAGTATGTTATATTTAGTGTAGTTAATGGAATTGTTACTGATTTTTTCAGGCATAACCATAATATAGTAAAGATGATAAAATCGTTTTTTATCGTTCTTGCTATGTTATGGTTTTTCTTATTTTACGTTGTTACTGTTTCAATTGTCTGACTTCGTGGTTTAGCATTACGTTTTTAGAATTATCTAGCTTCACGAGCTCGTTCAGCTTTTAGAATGGAGGTGGAACATGCATATAAAAAAACGGATCAATAATAATGTGGTATTAGCGGTAGATGGAGAATTAGAGGTGATCGTTGTTGGTAAAGGCTTAGGCTTTCAGGTTTATCCTAATGATCCTGTAGATATAACGCTGATCCAGAAAGTCTATCTGCCTACTGAAAAAATGAGTGTTAAGCAAATGGCTGTTTTATTGAATGAAGCAAGTTTTGAAGAGATTTTATTGGTGGAGAAGATAGTTAAAATTGGTGAAGCTGAGCTAGGTAGAACAATCAATCCAGTTATTTTATTTAGTTTATTGGATCATCTATTATTTGCTTTTAAGCGGCATGAAGAAAACTTGAAAATTCGTAGTCCAATCGAATGGGAGATCAAACAATTTTATCCAAAAGAAGTTGAAGTTGGTTTGCAGGCAATCAGCTTAATAAAGGAAGAAAAAGAGATTGTTTTAGCCGAATCAGAAGCTATCTTTATTGCGATGCATTTTGTGAATTATCAATTTGATCAAGAGTCAATGGAGACAACCATGGATTATATGGAAGCGATGGGGGATATTACACAGCTCGTTCGGTACTACTTTCAAGTAGAGTTAGACGAAACTTCAATCAACTATCAGCGTTTCTTAAATCATTTACGTTACTATTTAATGCGTTTGAATACGCAAGAAACGATGAATCCACTTGATAATGAGGAAATCGTTTTGACTGTTAAAAAGAAATACCCAAAAGAATTCAAATGCAGTTTGAAAATTAGCAATTATTTAGAAGAACGCTACAATAAACAAGCTACCTTCGATGAACAGTTGTACTTAACCTTGCATTTGGTTCGCTTGTTGCATTCGTAAATATCAATACAAGGATTCGTTACAGTTTGGCTGGCAAAACCTGTTTGAAAAGGATTATTTTCTAAAGAAAATAGTTTTTTTGAACAGGTTTTGTTTTTTTATGAAAGTGTTGGATATAAAGAAATTATTGAGTAGAAAAGAGGAGAAAATATGCAGGATTTAGCTAAGAAAATCATTACGCTTGTGGGTGGTGATGAGAATATCAACAGCTTGACGCATTGTGTTACAAGACTACGGTTCAATTTAAAAAATGAATCTAAAGCACAAACAAAAGAGCTTGAAGAACTTGATGGAGTGATGGGGGTTCAAAGACAGGGGGGACAATACCAAGTAATCATTGGTGGGAAAGTCGGAAAAGTCTACGCTGAAATTATCAAAATTTTGCCTCGTCTAGATGATTATGATGGGCAAGAGGAGACGAGTGGAGAAAAAGATTCTTTATTAAACCGTTTGATCAATACCTTATCAGCGATTCTTGTTCCCAGTTTGGCGCCAATTGTAGGCGGAGGGATGCTAAAAGGATTCTTATTTATGCTGACTAGTCTAGAGTGGGCTGATCCAGAAAGTGGTACGATGTTTGTACTAAATATGACTGGGGATGCAATGTTTTATTTTTTCCCGTTTCTATTAGCGGTGAGCAGTGCACGCAGATTTAAAACGAATGAGTACATGGCGTTAAGTTTGGCGGGAGTTTTGATGTATCCAACATTGCTTAATGCGGCGCTTGCAGGTGAGATGACCAATGTTCAGTTTTTTGGTTTTTTACCTGTTCCAGTTGTCAATTACAGTAGTTCGATTTTACCGATTATTTTAGCTGTTTGGCTGTTGAGTTATGTCTATCGTTTCTTTGAAAAAGTGATTCCAAGTATGATTACAGTGATTTTTACACCATTGCTTACGCTGCTCCTGATGGTTCCTGTGATGCTGGTCGTTTTAGCACCGATTGGTTTTTATGTCGGGGAATATATTGCCCAAGGAATTGAGGCGTTGATCAATTTTTCACCATTAGTATCCGGGTTTGTGATTGGTGCAAGTCGACCGTTACTAGTCTTAATGGGAATGCATCATGCGATTCGTCCAATCACCCAACAGCAAATTGCAACCTATGGCTATTCTACAATGGGGCCAATGAATTTTATGAGCACAATGGCTCAAGCTACGGCCGCTTTTGCCATATATTTCTTGATTTCAAATAAAAAAATGAAACAAGTGGCATTGTCTTCGACGGTTTCAGGTTATCTTGGAATTACAGAACCTGCTTTATATGGTGTTTTAGTAAAGTATAAAGCTGCTTTTGTCGGTGCGTCTTTAGGTGGTGGAATCGGTGGTGCTGTTGGGGCTCTTTTAGGGGCGAAATCAATGGCACCAGTAATGCCAAGTGTGTTGTCTATTCCAGTTTTTCTGAATGATGGGGCGGCAGGATTTATTATTGGGTTGTTTGTTACGTTGATTGCTACTTTCCTCATTACCTTTTTATTAGCCAAGAGTGTTCTTAAAATCGATGATCAACCTGAAACAAGTAAGGTGAAAGAAGGGCAAATTGAGAAGGGACAAAATGTTGTAACAATTGGGGCTCCGGTTTCAGGTACCGTTTATCCAATTAGTGATGTTGCAGATCAAACATTTTCAAAAGAACTAGTTGGTAAAGGAATCGCAATTATGCCAGATGAAGATAGAATCATTTCACCGGTTGATGGCACAGTGACAATTGCGTTTAAGACAAAACATGCTATTGGTTTAACCACAAAAGAGGGAGTCGAACTATTGATCCATGTAGGATTAGACACGGTGGAGCTGGAAGGAGAGCACTTTGAGTTATTGTGTAAACAAGGACAAACAGTTCATGTAGGAACGCCGCTGATTCAATTTGATCGTAAGAAAATCAGTGAGTTTGGGTATGATATCAGTGTGATCGTTGTCGTGACGAACTCAGATGAGTATTTATCTGTTTTGGCACTTGATGATCAAAGAAAGATAACGGAAGAAGAGACGTTGATCACGATTGTGCCTGGACTATCGCATGCTGAGGATGAAGTGGAGTTAGTTTTGGAGTAAGTGGGAAAAAGATGTTGAAAAGTACAAGGTGAAGCAAAGCGGAATGTTGTTACCATGTGTTATCTGGCTGCACAAATCAATCCTTAGGAAAATAGATAAATTGTCAGTGAAACAAAGAACGTTTCAATGTCAATTTCCTAATTTTCTACAGGATTAAACGATTTATTTCGCTTTTATAGTTATCTAGCTTCAAGAGCTAGCCTTTCGGGAAAAAGATAAAAATTGAATGTGACTAAGAGCGCCACAGTCAATTTTTCCTATTTTCCTGTCAAGGCTGGACAAGCTCTTTCAGCTTTTAATGTTATCTAGCTGCACAAATCAATCCTTAGGAAAATAGATAAATTGTCAGTGAAATAAAGAGAATTTCAATGCCAATTTCCTAATTTTCTACAGAATTAAACGATTTGTTTCGCTTTTAATGTTATCTAGCTACGTGGGCTAGTCTCTCGGGAAAAAGATAAAAATAGTTTGTGTAAAAAGCACCACAATCGATTTTTCCTATTTTCCTGTCGAGACTAAACGAGCCCGCTACGCGTTTAAATTTAGGAGGAAATCTAATGAAAATTATTACAGTAAAAAATTATGATGAATTAAGTAAAGTTGCAGCACAAATGTTGATAGGTGAAATGTTTCAACGTCATGAACGGGTAAATTTAGCCATTACAGCTGGGACTACACCGATTGGGATGTATGAAAAAATGGTTGCGGAAGTGAAAAATAAAGATTATTTTTCTAATGTACACTACTATAATTTTGATGAAATCCCCTATAAATCAGGGATACGTGAAGGAGTAACGATCGGAGATCTAAGAGAATTATACTTTGATCCTGCAGGGATTTCTGAGGATCAAATCCATATTTTAGATGGAGAAAATTATGAAAAGCAAGATGAACGAATTGAGGCTGCGGGAGGCTTAGATGCCATTTTATTAGGAATAGGTTCAGATGGACACTATTGTGGAAACTTGCCTGGAACAACTAAGTTTACTGATTTTACAACGAAAGTTATTTGTGATGAAGCGATGAAAGAACGGATTGCGCCGCATTTTGAAGATCGTGCTGAAACACCTGATTTTTATGTTACAATGGGACCTAGAAGTGTGATGGCTGCAAGACATTTGATTCTTTTTGCTAGTGGTACAAAAAAAGCGAAAATTATGAAAGCGTTTGTTGAAGGCGCAATCACCGATGAAATCCCTGCTTCTATTTTGAAAATGCATCCGCATTTGACAATTATTCTTGATGAGGAAGCAGCTAGTTTATTAGATAAGGAGAAATGATCAATGAGTAAATCAGTATTTCCAGACAATTTTTTATGGGGCGGTGCGACAGCTGCTAATCAATATGAAGGTGGGTATCTTTCAGGTGGCAAAGGGTTAAGCACTTTAGATGCAATCACAGGTGGTAACCATACAACACCAAGAATGATCACTTATAAAACTAAAGAAGGTAAGATCGAAACCTGTACGAGGGGAGCTGCGTTGCCAGAAGGTGCAGTTGGGTATGTGGATCCTAATCAATACTATCCAAGTCATGTAGCAACTGATTTTTACCATCATTATAAAGAAGATATTGCTCTCTTTGCAGAGATGGGGTTTAAATGTTTTAGACTATCGATCGCTTGGTCTAGAATTTGTCCAAATGGAACGACTGAAATCAATGAAGAAGGATTAGCCTTTTATGATAAAGTATTTGATGAGTTATTAAGCTATGGCATTGAGCCAATCGTAACAATCAATCATTTTGATATTCCCATGTATTTAGCAGATGAACTAGATGGCTGGTCAAGTAGAAAAGTAATTGATTACTTCTTATTTTTCTGTGAGACGTTATTTAAACGCTATAAAGATAAAGTCAAATACTGGATGACGTTTAATGAAATTAATTTTTTACGTAGTTGGACTCAAATCGGTATCCATCAAAATGATAAACAAGCAAAATATCAAGCAGCCCATCATTTATTTGTGGCAAGTGCTAAAGCTGTTACATTAGGTCATGCGATCAATCCGGATTTTAACATTGGAATGATGGTGGCTTATATCCCAAGTTATCCAATGAGCTGCAATCCAGAAGATGTGATGGAAGCAATCCAATTTAATCGTGAGCAAGAATTTTATATTGATGTGCAAGTTAAGGGCTATTATCCAGCTCATAAACTGAAAAAATTCGAACGGGAAAATATTGTGATCAAAAAAGAGGCTGGTGATGACGAGCTTATTCAAGCTGGAACAGTTGATTACATTGGTTTTAGTTATTATATGTCAACCGTTTCCGCCTCTAATCCAAATGAAGTCAAATTTGTGGGAGGAAATCAAATGCCGGCTGTTAAAAATCCATATTTACAGGAATCAGATTGGGGTTGGGCAGTTGATCCGTTAGGGTTGCGTATTTCTTTATGTAAACTGTATGATCGTTATAATGTACCATTATTCGTTGTAGAGAACGGTTTTGGTGCGGTGGATCAAGTTGAAACGGACGGTACGATCCAAGATGATTACAGGATCGACTACTTCAGTAAACATGTCGCTGCAATGAGCGATGCAATCGAATTAGACGGTGTTGAATTGATTGGGTATACGCCTTGGGGATGTATTGATTTAGTTTCAGCTGGAACTGGTGAAATGAAAAAACGTTATGGTTTTATTTATGTCGATATGGACGATGACGGTAATGGGACATTAGATCGTTCTAGAAAACAGTCGTTTTATTGGTATAAAAAGATCATTGCCGCAAATGGTAGTCAAGATTAAGCAAGATTGGACTTACTTCAAGAAATTGAAGTAAGTTTTTTTATAAATTTCAAAAAATGGACGTAAAATGTTGTAGTAGAAGTCAACCGTGGTATACTGCTAATGAGGCGAATTTATTGATTACAGCATTGGATGCTAATAGTCAGATAATTGAAAAAGCTGCAGGGGGAATAATACTAGGATGAAAAGAGTATCAATCAAGGAACTTAAAAAATTAATCGAATTAACGGTGAACGAACCAGTTTCGATCATTGATGTACGAGAAGTAGATGAATTTGCGGAAGGTCATATTATGACAGCCAAAAATTATCCACTGTCTACTTTACCAGAAGCAATGTCACAAATTGATCGGGAGCAACCTCATTATGTTATTTGTCAACATGGTGTGCGTTCTGAGCATGCCTGTTCATTTCTTGAAAATTATGGATACAATGTTGTCTCAGTGTCAGAAGGTATGTCCGTTTGGGATGGAGAAAGTAAAGTCAATACTTATAGATAAGAGAAGTCGTGATGAGTAAGCACTCATTACGGCTTTTTTGTTGGTGAAATAAAGGGATTTGAAAGGAACTTATTTTTAGTAAGTAAAAATGCTTGTCAATCCACTTACTTTTTGTTAGTATATAAATGTAGATAAGAAAACAATAGTTATTGGAGGAAAAAAACATGACAACAAAATTATTAATTGCATACTACAGTTCAACAGGAACAGGAACACAAATGGTAAACTGGGCGAAAGAAGCTGCTGAAGCAAATGGTGCTGAAGTTCGTTTGAGAAAAGTCCATGAATTAGCTCCCGATGTGGCAATCGATTCAAATCCAGCTTGGCGTAAAAATGTTGAAGCAAGTGCTGATATCCCAGAAGTAACAAGTGATGACTTATTATGGGCAGATGCTTATATCTTCTCTTCACCTTCACGTTTTGGTGTAATGGCTAGTCAGTTAAAACAATTCTTTGACTTACAAGGTGGTCTTTGGGCACAAGGGAAATTAGCAAATAAATTTGTAACAGCCTTTTCTTCTGCACAAAATCCAAATGGCGGACAAGAGCAAGTAATTCAAGGAATTTATACAGTTATGCAACACTGGGGTGCCATTATCGTACCAGCTGGATACGTAAATCCATCAACTTTTGCAGCAGGAGGTAATCCTTATGGAACAAGCGCATCTATTGATAGTGAGGGAAATATGTTGAAAGCTGCCGAAGTGAAAGCTGCTATTCAAGATCAAACAAAACGTTTGGTAGAAGTAACAAGCAAGTATCTTGGTGAATAAAATAGTCTCTTTTGATCGTTCAAAAAACTAATATATTTAGTGTACAGATAGTAATAGTGTGGAAACATTAACCCCCAAGAGAATGAGCTTCTCTTGGGGGTTTTTCATTTTAGCATACGTAAACTAAAACTATTTTATCTGAAGAACATAATTTTATTTCGTTACATCTTCTCCAAACCATTCCTTAGAGATCTCCGCCAGTTTACCGGATTCTCTAAGCTTTGCAAAAGCAATATTGATTTTATCTGCTACTATTTTATCTGACTTTCTCAAGCCCACAGCAAATGCTTCACTTTCAAATTGACCACTAACAATCGAAAAATCGGCTAAATTATCTTCATGAGAAAGGTAATAGTTCGCATAAACTCGATCGATCAGTAACCCATCGATTCGTCCAGATTTCAAATCCATGAACGCTTCATTAAAGCCATCATATAAAATAGCGGTTTGATCTTTGACTAAATTTTTTAAAATTTCAGGTTGTTCTTCAAAGCTGTTATAACCAGAAGAACCATTTTGTGCGCCTAAAATTTTTCCTTTCATATCAGCGAAACGATTGATATTGTTCTTTTTTAGCGAAACGACAACTTGTTCATTTTTCATATATTCATCACTGAAAAGGACTTTTTCTTCTCGTTCAGCACTCTTCGAATAGCCATTCCAAATCAAATCGATCGTTTGATTTTGTAATTCATTTTCTTTCATTGACCAATCAATTGGCTGGAAATCAACAGTGATACCGTACAAATCAAACACAGCTCGAGCTAAATCCACATCAAAACCAATGATTTCGCCCGCTTTATTTTGAAAGCCCATAGGGACAAAAGAATCATCTAAGCCAACGATCACTCGTTTTTCAGAACTGATTCGAGACCATTGATCTGTATCTGTTTTTTTTCTACCACAGCCAGCTATTACTAGGACAAAAAATAAAGTGGCTATAGTAAATAGTAGGTATTTTCTTTTTTTCATAGTCATTTGTCCTTTCTACTGAACAGGTTTTACTGTTAGTAAGTTATCAGCAATATTTTCAGCGAATTTCATATCATGTGTGACCACGATTTGGGTCATGCCTTGCGCTTTAAGTGTTAAGATCACTTCTTCGACTTGTTGACGCAATTCAGGATCAAGTGCACTAGTTGGTTCATCATAGCCCAATACTTTTGGTTTCATGGCAAGAGCGCGAGCAAGAGCAACTCTTTGTTTTTGACCACCAGATAATTGATAAGGATACAAGGACTCTTTTTCGCTAAGCCCAAATTTTGTCAGCAAATCAAGTGCTTCTGTTTCACTTTCAGCTTTCGTTTGTTTGAGCGATAGAATCGGTGCCAAAGTGATATTATCTAATACAGAAAGGTGAGGGAATAATTGGAAATCCTGAAACACGATCCCGACTACTTGATCCGCATTGTCCATTTCAACAGGATTAAAGGCTACACCATCCATCGTCAACTCACCAGAATCAATCGTTTCTAAACCAGCTAAACAACGTAGCAAAGTTGTTTTTCCACCACCTGAAGGCCCAACGATAGTTAAAATTTCACCATCTTTAATTTCTAAATTTAATTGATCGATGATTCGCCGACCATCAAAGCTTTTCGTTAAGTTTTTTATTAATAACATGATTTTCCTCCTTATATATAAGTAACAACGTTCCGCTTTGCTAAACCTTGTACTTTTCAACATTAAATTAACGAATGGAAGCAACGTTCCTTTCAGTCATCTTGTACCAATCAACATCAACTCATCTCTTCGTTGTATTTCTTGGCATGTTTCAAAGCAAAAGCGTAGCGGGCTCGTTTAGTCTCAACAGGAAAAATCGATTGTGGTGCTTTTTACCACAAACTATTTTTATCTTTTTCACGAGAGACTAGCCCGAGAAGCTAGATATTATATAGTAACAACGTTTTCCATCCTCAACTCATTTATAATACTGATAATGTTTTTCTAATTTTTTCGATGCTAAAGTCAGTATTGCGGTTAACAATAGATAAATAATCCCGACTAAAACTAATGGTAATAGATTAACATCACGGCTCATCGCAATTTTACCTGCTCGTAATAAATCTCCTAAACCAAGTACATAAATCAATGAAGTATCTTTCACTAAATTAATAACTTCATTGCCAATTGAAGGCAAGACGACTTTGATCACTTGAGGTAAGATAATCTTTTTAACTGTTTGAAAACGAGTCAAACGTAAAACCTTTGCTGCTTCATATTGTCCTTCTGGAATTGACTGAATTCCTCCTCTAAAAATTTCAGCAAAATAAGCCGCATAGTTTAAGATAAACGCAAATAATGCTGCATCGTATCGTTCAAAAACGATTCCGATCAAGGGTAAACCATAAAAAACAAAAATAAGTTGTAATAGTAAAGGTGTTCCCCGCATTAGCCAAATATAAATATTGATCAAAAAGTTCAAGGGTTTAAAATTGGTTTGTAAAGCAAAGGCAACGACGATCCCGAGTGGAATGGATCCCAGTAGTGTAAAAATAAAGACTTTCAATGTCATAAGTGCACCGTCTAATAATGCCGGCATGATTTCTAAAATGTACTCCATAATTTCTCCTCCATTTTTTGTTTCGTGTACTATTGTGTTGTAAGATAATGCAAAAAGTCCCCTTGGCAAGTATGCCAAGAGGACGAAAGAATCGTGGTTCCACCTCAATTTGTCAATATCTCGCGATAGTAACCTCATGGAATCTTTAGTGTTAGTAAAGATTCTTTTCTGATAACGGAGAAAGCCGCATCTTCTTACTTATTTCAGAAGATGACTGAATCAGATGTGTTCGTCAAAGGTTTCCAGCTTTTTTTCTCAGCGAATAAAAAAGTCTCTGTCAGGAAATGGTCTGTGATTACTTGTTCTGATTGTGTGTTCGTTTTATTAGAATGGTTAGTGGTTCGTTTCTGTTTGTTGTTAAGATGTATGGCATTTGGTGATACAGTTAAGCTTTTGGGTGGCCAAGTGTTATTCGTCATCAGCTCTGCAACACTCTATGATGATTAGCCGTTCAATTAGTAAAGTAGTTGATTTCTATTTGTTGTTTAGTTTAACATGCTTGGTGATTCACTAGTAAGGAAACTTCGCTCCCTTTGGTCGCCAAGTATTGTTCATCATCTGTTCTGTCCTTTGGCCAGTCACAGTGATTCACAACAAAAAGTCCTCTAGCAATTAAGCTAAAGGACGTAAAATCGTGGTTCCACCTTTTTTCATTATCGTCTCACAACGATAATCTCATGAAGTCATAGACTTCCATGCGCTAACGGGCACTCCCGAACTTTCCTACTGACTACTTTCAAAAAGTTAACTCCCAGATGTGGTTCGCTTTATTTTCCTGTCTTTTTCCACCAGCCAAAGACTCTCTTGAACGAAATAATAAAGGTACTCTTCTGTTCTTTGTTTTTTATAACTTTACCACCAGTTTTTCTGCCTGTCAACCATTGATTGTATAGAATATTCAGAAAATATTTCTTTTAAGCATAAAAGTTACTGATTCAATGAATTTAGGGTAAAATAGTATTAGTTATTCACTTTTAAAAAGTAAGTAAACGGTGATAGTTAAAAACTATCGCACAGCCTTGATTTGTACTATCCTTTCACCTATATATCTGATAAACTATGTACAATTATTATCAGATAGTAAAAAGGAGTGGTGTTGATTGAGACGGTCAATTATAGGAATTGCAGCGAATGAGATTAATGATGCGGGAGCAAAGTTGTATCATTTACCGATCAGTTACACACCTTGCGGTTATGTAAAAGCCGTTCAAAATGCTGGTGGATTGCCATTAGTTTTACCAGTTGGCTCTCCTGTTTTAGCCAGAGAGTATATAAATCAAATCGATAAGTTGATTTTAGCAGGTGGGCAAAATGTCTCACCCAGATTATATGGAGAAACGATTCAAGTTGAAGAAGCGTCGTTATCTGAAGAACGTGATCAATTTGAATTAGCTTTGATTGAAGAAGCTATCAAGCAAAAAAAACCTATTTTTGCAGTTTGTCGCGGGCTACAGTTAGTCAATGTAGCACTTGGGGGGAGTTTGCATCAAGATATCAGTCATTTGAACAAGAGTACTATTGCGCACATGCAAGCACCAATAGCTAGAGAAATTCCCGCACATCAGATTCGGACAGAAGCTGGAAGTGTTTTACGTAAAATTTATGGGAAAGAAACAATTGTTAATTCATTTCATTTTCAAGCAGTAAAAGAGTTAGCGGAGGAATTAAGTGTTACAGCTCTTAGTGAAGATGGCATTATCGAAGGTGTGGAAAGTAACGATCCTAGTTTAGCTTTTTTAGGCGTACAGTGGCATCCTGATTTTGCCTATGATCATTTAAAACAAGAGCAGGCGGTTTTTCGTTATGTTGTTGAAGAATTATAAAGTATTTAGCTTGACAGAACCATTCAAGCATTAAGTGTTCTATTCAGCTTTAAAAAAGAGGAGGAATTAGAAAATGAAGAAAAAATTTGGTGTTTTTGTTTTAGCAGCAGGATTGTTATTAACGGCTTGTGGCGGTGGTAATGGGGCAACGGATACGTCTGGTAAAAAAGATGACGGAAAAACAGCAGAGACGCAAGTAATCAAAGTTGCTTCGGGCGGCGAATTGTCAACACTGGATAGTGCTCATTACACAGATGTTTATAGCTCAGATATGATCGGTCAAGTGGTCGAAGGTCTTTATAGAATGGATAAAAATCATGATCCAGAGTTAGCAGTTGCAGCAAGTGAACCAACTGTTAGTGATGATGGACTTGTTTATACCTTCAAACTAAAAGAAACCAAATGGAGCAACGGCGATCCAGTTATCGCTGGCGATTTTGTATCTGCATTTAAAAATGTTGTTGACCCAAGTTTTGGTTCAAGTAGCAGTAATCAAATGGATATTTTTAAAAATGGTCGAAAAATTCGTGAAGGACAAGCAAAGTTGGATGAACTTGGTGTGAAAGCTGTCGATGATCAAACCTTGGAAATGACATTGGAATACCCAATTCCTTATTTAGCTCAAGTCTTAGTTGGGACACCATTTATGCCTAAAAACGAAAAATTCGTCAAAGAAAAAGGCGATGCGTATGGTACCTCTACGGATAACTTTGTTGGAAATGGTCCATTTGTCATTTCTGGTTGGGACGGGAATACAGAAAATTGGACATTGACAAAAAATAAAGATTATTGGGATCAAAAAAATGTCAAACTAGATACGATCGATGTTAATGTTGTGAAAGAAATCGGTACGGGTACAAATTTATTTGATGCAGGCGATTTGGATTATACTGTTTTAGCAGATACTTATGCATTGCAATATAAAGATTCACCTCAAGCACATTTTACGCCTAAAGCCATGGTTGGCTATTTGAGTCCTAACCATAAACGTGAAGTTACGGGAAATGTAAATGTTCGCAAAGCGATTTTACAAGCAATCGATAAAGATACGTTTGCAAAAGATATCTTAGGTGATGGTTCAACGGCAATCAACGGTTTTGTACCTAAAGATTTTGCAAAAGATCCAGAGAATGGTGAAGATTTCCGCAAAGAAAATGGAGATTTCTTGCCATTTGATTTAAAAGCGGCTCAAAAAAGTTGGGAAACAGCTAAGAAAGAATTAGGCAAAGAAGAAATCGAATTAGAATTGCTTTCAGCTGATTCTGCGCTGGCTAAAAAAACAATTGAATATGTTCAAGGGCAATTACAACAAAATCTACCTGGTTTAAAAATTACATTAAAATCAGTACCACTGCAAAATCGTTTAGATTTACAAACAGCTAGCAACTTTGATTTAGTTTTTGGTACATGGACACCAGATTACGCTGACCCAATCAATTTCTTAGAATTCTATGATTCTAAAAGTGGATTGAATACGGCAGGCTATAATAATCCAGAATATGATAAAGGGCTGAATGATGCAAGAATCACTCTAGCTAATGAACCAGAAAAACGCTGGGATAAACTGAAAGAATTAGAAGAAACACTGATTGAAAAAGACGCCGCTGTACTTCCTTTGTATCAAGGTGCAATCGGCTATCTTAAGGCTGATAAATTAAAAGATCTACAGGTATTCCCATTCGGAAGAACTGTTTCTTATCGTTTGGCTTATGTAGAGTAAGTAAAAAAACAAGTTGAATGACTATGGTGAAAACTGTATCATTCAACTTTTTTTGTGAGTTAATTTATTTGCTTGAACGAACTCATACCAGTGTTTACAAGAGGAATACAGCCTGGAAATCAGACAAGAGGTATGCGTATCTTTTGTAATTATCGGAAAATGAGTTTAACATAAAATGTAGATATGGGAATAGAAATAGTTGAAAAAATAACGTTGGAGGGACATTCTATGCGAGTGATCAAAGGACTTATTGCTTTACTGTTAATAGCAGGCATTTTTGGTATTGTTGGCTTGTATTCTCAATTGGAAAACCTAGGCGTTGTGACGACATTTTTCCAAGATTTATCGTTTCAGTACGATTGGTTGTTCTATTTTTATCAAGTGGTTATGTTCACGCTATTAGCGATTTTAGTTTTAGCATTTGGGGTGGTTTTATTCAAGCAAATCCGCAAAAAAGAAATCTATCTGAAAAAAGAAATGGGTCAAGTAAATGTACCATTACGCTCATTAGAATCAATTGCTAGAGTTTCGCTACGTGACATTGTCAACATTGAGGAGACACAGGTGAAAATAAGACTGACAAAACACCAAAAAGCGGATGTCGAAGTCACCGTAATCGACGAAAAACAGCAACAACTTTTGAGTAAAGGAAAACAAATCCAAGAGCAAATCCCGCAAGCATTACAGCAGATGGCCAAACTTGAGACAAATAAGACGAAAGTTGTTTTTAAAAAACGTAAAGCAGACGCTTCTTTGTTGCCAAGCAATAAAAAGGGCTCGCGTGTGATTTAAAGGAGGAATTGGCTTGAAAAAACTAAAGACATTAGCTCCTTACCGAAACCAGCTTCTTTTTACAAGTTTGTTTATTGTCGCAGCGATTCTTTTGATGACGATTGGTTTTTGGAAAACTGTTTTACTCATTCTATTTCCTTGCATTGGTTATTTTATTGGAACGATGCAAGATGAACAACGTTCTATCTCTTCAATTTTAGCGTCTATACAAGCTTTTTTTGAAAGATGAAAATAAATTGAAACAAATCACAGAAAGGTTGAGAAGAAAATGGATAACAAAGCAAATGTGAACACAACTGAAGGAACAAATGCAACAGGAATCAAAACGAAACTAACATTTGACGATCAAGTCGTGAAAAAAATTGCTGGTATCGCCGTATCTGAAATTCCTGGTATTTTAGGATTGAGCGGAAATGCCATTACTAACTTGACCGAAAAATTTACGAATGGCAATAATCCGACGAAAGGCATCAGTGCCGAAGTAGGGACGAAGCAAGTGGCGATTGATTTGGATGTCATTGGCGAATATGGTAAAAATATTGCCCAAGTATTTGACACTGCTACGAAAAAAGTTGCAGAAGAAGTGAAGAATATGACAGGGTTAGATGTGATTGAATTCAATATGAATGTTGATGATATCATGACGAAAGATCAGTATGCAGAAAAGTTTGAGAATAAGAAAAAAGAGGACAACGATACGGAAAAGGCAGCAGAAAATAATACCCGTACATTAGAATAATAAATCATTATTTTTATTAGAGGAGGAAAATTGTTATGTTAAGTTTTATTTGGTCATTAATCGTAGGTGGCGTGCTAGGTGCGATTGCCGGAGCGATTTTAGGGAGAGATGTGCCAGGTGGTGTAATCGGCAATATTATTGTTGGTTTTATCGGAAGCTGGGTCGGTACGATGTTATTAGGGAATTTTGGCCCGATTATCGGCGGATTTCCAATTATTTCCGCTTTAATCGGTGCAGTAATCTGTATTGCAATTTATTCATTTATTGCAAAACGAATGGCTTAATAGTAAAAAAACAGTTCTGTCGGCGTATAAAAGCACGTCAGAACTGTTTTTTTTTTTTTGCTATTCCAACATTTCTGCGGGAAGTAAGATCGTCTCTTTATTTCCATCATCAAAAGCAAAAACTTGAGATGGATACTCTTCATAGTAAGGAAAAGGCAAATCAACGGCCATTTGAACATCACTGATTTCTTGTGAAAAATGAATCGTTACTTTTCCGCCATTATCAATCAAATCAAAATATAACATGTTCGTCAGAGGAATGACTCCTTTTAAATCCAAATCAATAATCAGCCAGATACTGTCGATCAAAGCACCTGGTAAGCTTTCAACCACACCAAGAGAAGCATAACGACTACGTTGACTATCAAAACTTTCAACCATTTATTTGACCTCCTTTAGCTATCTACTATCCATAGTATACCTTATTTAGTCAAAACTAGCTTCTGTCATGTTTGATGAAAAAATCAAGTAGAATGCTTGTTAAATGAAAGAAAAGAGATAAGGTCAAACGACCCTATCTCTTTAAAAGTATAGTTAATGCAGCTAATTATTCTGGTTTTTCACCGATCACTGTTGGTTCAGCGGTAGCTTCAGAAGTTTCTTCTTCAGTTGCAGATTTTGCTTCAACAACCGCTGCGATTTGTTCTTCGCCATCCGTTACAATGTCGTACTCTTTATTAACTGGTAAATCAGCAACTGTGATAGCATCACCAATAGCGAGTTTTGTAATGTCTACTTCAACACGTTCTGGTAATTTATCAGGTGTCGCTGAAACTAAAACATTATATAAGTTTTGTGCTAGCTCACCACCGGCTTTTACCCCTTCAGCTTCACCGACAAGAACGATCTCAGCTTCGACTTCTGTTGTTTCTTTCATGTTTACAGCCAGAAATTCAATATGTTTCATTTGATTTGTAAAGGTGTCCAATTGTGCTTTAAACACTAACGTATTGATTTTTTTACCACCAATCGTCATTGTGATTACGGCATTGGCACCATTATCTCGTAAAATTTTTGTTAATTCTTTTTGATCAACTGAAACAGGTGTGCTTTCGATATCATACCCATAAACGACTGCAGGAACTTGACCAGAGTGACGTAGTTGATTTCTTAGGGAACGTGGACGGACAGCTCTTTCTTTAACTTCTAATGATACTGACATAACCAAAATCCTCCTTAAATTTAAAGCGGAACAAATCCCTTGATCCTGTAGAAAATTAGGAAATGGACATTGAGGTGTTTTTTGTCTCATTGCAATTTATCTATTTTCCTAAGGATTGATTTGAGCAGCTCGATGTGATTTATTGCTGAACGAGCTCGTTTAGTCTCGACAGAAAAATAGGCAAATATGTTTGTGACGCTTTTTGTCATAGGCATATTTTATCTTTTTTTCGAAAGGCTAGCTCGTGAAGCTAAATAAATCAAAATGAATTTGTATTTGGTTATCTGCAAAAGGCAAAATGATGGAAAATAGGAGTCTTACTTGTTGCTGTGAATCCATGTAAAAGCAATTACTTAGCTAAGCATTCCTGTCCAGATAAAAATTGAACAAAGAGCTTCTACAAAATGCACTGCAAAAACAAAAAATCCCGAATAATTGTGCACAATTATCCAGGGGGAAATTCCTATAATACGTTATTCTCTCCCAGGTCATTACGCTGTTTTTGAGAAACCTTATTCACTTTCTATATCAACCATAACGCGAATCCAAAGTTAAGTCAAGGGAAGTGAAGAATAGAAGGAAGTCTTTTAAACATTACTTAAAGTTTGTTTTGTCAAAATGTGTGTCGTTTTTGAATCCTGTTTCCTTTTCATTCTCCAAAGTTTATACTAAACTATTAGTTGAAATGAGGAAAAATAGATGCGTTTAGATAAATTATTGGAACTAGAAAAGATTGGTTCTAGAAGAAGAGTCAAAGCACTGATTCGCAGTAAACAAGTTACAGTGGATGGACAGATCATACTAGATGAAAGCCAAAACGTAGATGCGAAGCTGCAAGATATCTATGTTGGTAATAAAAAAATCAAGCGAAGCGCTCATGTTTATTATATGTTGAATAAGCCTCAAGGTGTGGTGACTGCAGTCAAGGATGCACACCATCAAACGGTCATTGATCTACTGGATGTAAAGGATCAAAGAGCAGGAATCTATCCGATTGGGCGGTTGGATCGTGATACAGAAGGGCTGTTGTTACTTACTGATAATGGTCAGTTGGGCTATCAATTGCTACTTCCACACAAAAAAGTAACGAAACGCTATGAGGTTGTGGTGAATGAACGATTGACTGAAGCTGATTGTGAAGCCTTTGCGGACGGAATCATTTTTTCAGACGGTAAAAAATGTAAGCCAGCAGAATTGACGATTTTATCTTCAGAAACACAGAAAAGTCGTGCATACTTAGATATTACGGAAGGCAAATTTCATCAGGTCAAAAAAATGTTTTTATCTGTTGGGAAAAAAGTGATTCATTTAAAACGTTTATCCATGGGACCGATCCAATTGGACCCTTCCCTTAGTTTAGGCGAGTATCGTTCGTTGAACCAAGAAGAATTAAAGACGCTACTGCCTTATTTTACGATTCATAAAAAAGAAAAGAGTGTGGACTATGAAATTTAAAACCTTATTATTTGATGTTGATGATACACTACTAGATTTTCAAGCAACAGAAAAAAAAGCATTACAAGCACTGTTTGAAGAAGAGGAAGTAACATTGACAGATGAAATAGAAGCAACCTATAAAAAAATCAATAGCCAATTATGGCGGGAATTTGAACAAGGAAAGACAGACAAAAAAACAGTTACAGATACTCGCTTTAGCTTATTATTTGATCAGTTGAATAAGTCAGTTGATGGCAAAAAAATGGGGGAGCGATATCGTTATCATTTAAGTCAAGGACACGATTTACTAGGCAACAGCAAATCGATTATTGAGCGTCTTAAACCTGATTATGATTTGTATATTGTGACAAACGGTGTAGCAAAAACGCAGTATCAACGACTAAAAGATTCAAATATGACTGAATTTTTTAATGATATTTTTGTGTCAGAAGAGGTAGGCTATCAAAAACCAATGAAAGAATATTTTGATTATGTTTTTGACCGAATTCCTAATTTTGAACATGAAAAAACAATGATCATTGGGGATTCCTTGGCTTCAGATATTCAAGGTGGGAATCTAGCTAATATTCAAACACTGTGGTTAAACCCATCAAAACAACCAGCTCATTCAGAGATTCAGCCAACGTATGAAATTAGTCGTTTGGATGAGATTTTTACTATATTAGAATAATAAAAAAAGAGGACAAGCACTTTGTGAAGGGGCTTGTCCTCTTCTTTAGGTTACACATCAATACTTAAACGAACCATATCTTTTAAAATCAGCTTATTTTCCACGATTTCTTCTTCATAGTGGCGAAGAAAAAAGTCTCGATCAATACTAGTCATCCGGAAGCCGCATTTTTGATACAGGTATAATTGGCCAAAACTAGTGCTGCCCGTGCCGATTTCTACCGTTTTGTACTGGCTATTTTTAGCATAACTCAGTGCAAATTGAAGTAATTTCTCGCCGATTCCTTGACCTTGATATGTTTTAGCTACAGCAATATTGACGATTTCCAAGGTTTCTGGCCTAGTAGGAAGCAAAGCTAAAATACCTGCTTCAGTACCATTAAATATAGCTTCAAAACAAACGCTACGTTTGACATAGTTTTCAACTAAATGTTTGTCTGGATCGGCTAATAATAATAGGTCGAAGTGGACAGCTTGAAGTTCTTGGATTTCTCTAATTATCATCGAATTGTTCCTTTCTAATAAATGGGTTGAATAAATGAACAGTTTTTTTTAATTAAATAGATAAAATTGTAGCTTTCTTGCTCGTTTCTATTATAATAGAAAAAGGTTATTATGACTATTACACATAAGAGAGAGGTTTCGTTGAATGAAAAATACTCAACCAATCGTGATTGGTGTTACTGGCGGTTCCGGAAGTGGGAAAACCAGTGTTAGTCGGGCGATTTTCAATCATTTCCCCAATCATTCGATCATGATGTTGGAACAAGATTCTTATTATAAAGATCAAAGCCATCTGAGTTTTGAAGAAAGACTGGCCACGAATTATGACCATCCGTTTGCTTTTGATACGGATCTGTTGATCAAACATTTACAGCAGTTGATAAACTATCAGACGATTGAAAAACCAGTGTATGATTATGTTGCCCATACAAGAAGTTCGGATATCATTATTCAAGAACCAAAAGAAGTGATTATTTTAGAAGGTATTTTAATTTTAGAAGATAGCCGTTTAAGAGAATTAATGGATATTAAACTGTATGTCGATACTGATGATGATATTCGGATCATCCGCAGAATCAAACGTGATATGGAAGAGCGTGGTAGAACATTAGACTCTGTTATTGAACAGTATCTAACTGTTGTAAAACCAATGTACCATCAATTTATTGAACCAACAAAACGCTATGCAGATGTAATCGTTCCAGAAGGTGGCGAAAATCACGTAGCCATTGATTTGATCACAACAAAAGTAGCTAGCATTTTACATGACTCTTGACTAAATAAAGGCTAATAAAAAATAGCAGTCGTATTGGGCTATCCCTAATATGAATGCTATTTTTTTGTTATTTTATATTGATCCTGAAAAATGAAACATAGACAAATCATTCTTGTGTGTAGTATCTTATGAGATAACTATTCAGCAATGTCAGTTAGTTTGAAAGGAACAGGGCAGATGAGAATTTTAATTATTGAAGACAATCGAGAATTAGCATTAACTGTACAAAAAGGATTGGAGCGGGGAAAATTCATAGTAGACTTGGCTTTTTCAGGCATGGACGGAGAAGAAAAAGCATATGTAAATACATACGATGCTATCTTACTAGACTTAAATTTACCAGATAAAGATGGATTGTCGATTTTACATTTTTTAAGAGAGTCAATGATCGACACACCAATTATTATTATCACGGCCCGAGATGAGATCGAAGAACGGGCGAAAGGCTTGGACTTTGGGGCAGATGATTATTTGGTAAAACCTTTTGAATTATTAGAATTAGTAGCCCGCATTCGTGCGGTTATTCGGCGTTTCCATGGACGAACGTCTCCCCATATTAAAATCAACCAACTCATGATCGATCCAGTTAAACGTTTTGTCAGTTATGGCGGTGCAGAGATTGTCTTAAAACCGAAAGAATTTGATATTTTATTGTGTATTGCCCAAAAGCATCCGGCTGTTGTCTCTACAGAAGAGATTGCAGAACATGTGTATGACGAACATTTTGACCCGTTTTCTTCTGTTTTACGTGTCCATCTGGCTAGAGTAAAAAAACAGCTTGCACAAGCATCGGGCAAGGAAATGCTAAAAACCATTCGAGGGAAGGGCTATCAACTATGCGAGTAAATTTAAAAATCAGTTTAACCGTATTAACATTTGCTTTTTTTGTCATGTTGATTATTAGCGGCGGCTTTTTTGCGGTAAAGAGTAATTGGAGTTCAATGAACGTTGGTCAATCGCTAGGGACTGCTGTTTATGTTATCAATGATTCTACAGAATTAACTGCTCAGCCAGCAACAACATTAGAGATTAGATCAGATGAAGTAGTGAGTACAACAGTCTTGGATGATATTTACTTAAACAGCTTTTTAAAGTATTTGCCAATGATTATTTTAGTTGTCTGTTCTGCTTTGTTGGTCTTGACCATGACATTATGGTACGTTTTACGTCGAATTTATACCAAACAAATGGTCACGATTATCCACGATCTGCAATTTCTAGAAAAATTTTCAGAAGATAAAGTGGAAGATCAAGCAGTAGCCGAAGCATTTAAACAGCTTAAGGATAAATTCGATGGCCATTTGAACGACTATAAACGGTTAAGCAGCTATCTGACTCATGAACAAAAAAATGCCATTGCTATTTTAAGAGCTAATTTAGAGTTAGAACAAAATGAAACAGCTAACCTACATATTTTGGATCGTCTGACCGATAGTATCGATGACATTTTAACCTTATCTAACAGTACTGGCGAAGCTATGAGTGAACAAGTTGATGTTTCATTGATTTGTGCAGAAGTTTGCGATACGTATCGTAAAAGTTATCCAGCGCTGTCATTTTCGTTTGATGAAGCCGGCTCCACAGTGATTTTAGGAAAAAATCGCTGGATTTATCGAGCAGTCTCAAATTTAGTGGATAATGCAATAAAATATGGGGAGCAAAAACCTATAATGGTCTCTGTCAACAACCGTAAAGGAAGCATTATTGTTGAAATCAAAGATCAAGGCAAAGGAATCGATCCTAAGGTACATGCTACTATTTTTGATCATAATTATCGGATCAATGGATTGAAACAAGATGGTTATGGGATCGGGTTGTCTGTTGTCTCTCATGTATGTGATTTATGTCAGGGTTTTGTTTACGTTGAAAGTAAGAAAAATATAGGGTCTACTTTTTATCTGTCATTTCCACAAATGGTTGAAAGTTAACATTCAGTTAACAATTGATTTGGTATTGTAGTTATAAGAAAGGAGGAGAGCAAGAAGATGTTCGTCTTAAAACATGCTTTCTTAAATCTTAAAAGACATAGTTGGAATTATTTACTTGTTTGCATAATGTTATTTGTGTTGATTTTAGGTTTAATGGTTACAAACATCATCTATACTTCAGCTAAATTATTTGCAAATGATTACAGTAAACAATTTCCCACGATTGTGTCGGTTTTAGAACCAGATTTAAGTAATACAACGCATGACAAAAAACTAACAAAAGAGCAATACCTCAAATTTGGAGAATCTAAGTACGTAGCAGGGGTAAAAATGGTAGCTAGCGTGCCCATTTCATTGAATCCCCTGAAAACAATCGACATGCCTAGCCCAGTTCAGTTTCAAAAACTGGAGGGAAATGAAGGAGCTAACAACTTTTATCAAGCAACAGCAAATTGGCTTGGGGCATCAGCGGATGATCTTATTGAAGGACTCAATGACAGCAATATGGAAATCGTAACTGGGAGTCCGAAGCTAAAGTTAAATGAGTGTTTAATCAGCAGTGAATTGGCACAGTTGAATCAACTGAAAACAGGAGATACGATTCAACTAACAGTAACAGGAAATGGAATAACAGAATATCAGACACTAACTATCGCTGGAATCTATCAGCCCAAAAAACTAGCCGAATCAGCTGAGTTCAAAGAGTTGATGATGACTCAGGAAAACAATGTTTTTACGAATTGGGAAACCATCCATGCTTTGGAAAACTTTGATCGTTTAGGCTACAACAACATTTCTTATGAATTAAAAAATCAGAAGAATTTTGATCGCTTTCTAAAAGAGATGCAAACAAAAGGGATGCCGAGTGAATATCAAGTAATGACCAATGAAGTAAGTTTGGAAATGCTTTTGAGTCCCGTCAATGGAGTTGGCACTTTGGCTGGAACGATTTTATTAGGCTTGTTTATTTTCGGTAATTTTAGTCTGTTATTATTTTCACTTCGGAACTTTAGACAAAGACAGACAGAAATTTGCGTTTTGCGTAATCATGGCATTACAAAAAAACAACTGATTGAAAGCCGAGTACTTGAATTGTTTGTCGTTGCTGGGGTTAGTTTCATTATCGCTTTGATCGTTACAAACTGGGTTGTACAACCAATCGCTAATTGGCAGTTGCAGAATCAAAAGATGCTGATGGGAAACATTGATCCGCTATTCAGTAGTACATCTAGTGGAAACGTAGAAACGATAAAATCAATTCCAATGATGTTCACTAAAGGAACATTCATCAATACGCTTGGACTTACCGCATTGTTTTTGACCACGATTATATTCATTGATAGTTATAAACTTTTCAAATTTGAATCAATTGAATGTTTGTTAGAAAGGAAAATAGACGAGTAATGATTCTCTCTCTTAAAAATATAGTATATACGCATAAAAAGAACAAAGAGACTGTGTTAGACGATGTCACGATCGATTTTTCATTGGGGAAGGTCTATGGCATTTTAGGGAAAAGTGGTGTGGGGAAAACCACGTTGCTTGCCTTGATCGCTGGAATGGACAAGGTCAGTTCAGGTGAACTTCTTTTCAAAAGATGCAACCTAACTAAACTCGATCGTGACCGTTATCGCCGACAAGAAATTGGGGCGATTTTCCAACAGTACAATGTTCTGTCTAATGAAACGGCTGTAACCATGCTCAAATTGTGCACGCTCAATTCCGACACACAAAGAAAAAGTGACGGTTATTTTTATGAAGCGTTAAGAAAAGTCGGACTAGATGAGAAATTGGCAAACCAAAAAATAAAAAAAATGTCTGTTTCGAATCGGCAAAGAGTCTATTTAGCTCAAGCGGTAATCAATGATCCTAAGATTATGTTGATCGATGATCCGGTTGAGTCACTAAGTGAACTTTCATTAGACGTGGTCATGGAATACATACGTATATATGCAAAAAATGAAGACAAGTGTATTATCATCGCCTCACGATCAAAAGTGATCGCAGAGTATGTTGATGAGTTATGGGGATTGAATGGTGGGAAACTATCATTTATTAAAGACAATGTAGAATAAAAAACGTTTTAAAGGATATCGAAGGTTGTTGTTGATTCGACTGAATAGTGTAATGATATCTGACTAAGCCGTTTCTTCATTGTTTTTAAGTAGGAAGGAAGACTATATGAACTATTGGAATCGAGCATTATGCAGTGTTACAAGAAGAAAAGGAAAATCAATTATTTTATTTGCAGTTATTTTTATATTAGGCAATGTGATTGCAGGAGCGATCGCGATACAGCAATCAACCGCAAATGTCGAAAAGAAAATTAAACATGACCTAGGTGCGACAGTCAGTGTTGAGTTAGATTATCAAAAAATGATGGATGAAGGTCAGTCATTTTCACCAGATGCCTTAAAAGTCGAGGACATTAAAAAATTAGGCGATTCGACGTATGTTAAAGAATTTGACTATAATGTAAAAGCCAATCTTTTTGTGAAAAAAATCAAAACGTATGAAATGGAAAATGCTTCAACTATGGGCAATATGCCAAAAACCTTGAGTCTTAAAGGGAATAATTTACTCGAACCTTTGGACTTTAAGGATAAAAAAGTGAAATTAGTCGAGGGACGAACGTTTAAACAAGATGAGATCAATAGTGGCAAAGATGTTGCAATCATTTCAAAGAAAGTTGCCGAAGCAAATGGATTTAATGTTGGCGACAAAGTTGTTTTAGATAGTTCTGTCATGGATTTTAAGCAAGATGGATCAATGGAAGAACTGGCTAGTCAAGACCACCCCGTTGAAATCATTGGGATATTTGAACCTACAAGTGTTGAGAAGAAAAAGTCAGATGGCAAAGATCAAAAGGGCTTCGAAGCACAATTTATGGAGACAGAGCAGTTTAATACGGTTTATATGCCAAACGAAGCTGTGATGACTATTAATAAAGTCGAATTTGAAAAAGGGAAAGCATTAGTGCCTGATCGCTATAAAAAGGCCGATGGCACAGATGCAGCTGCAGAAGATATGAATCAAATTACCCCTATCTACGTGCTTAAATCGCCAGAAGATGTGGAGGCCTTTAAAGAAGAAGCGAAATCTTCGATTCCAGAGGGGTATAAATTGACCGCATCGACCGATCAGTATGATCAAGTTGGCGGTACGTTTAAAAAAATGTCACAAATTTCTGGTTATGTAGTTCTTTTAGCGATTGGCGCAACCTTATTGATTATTTCATTAGTCGTTATTCTCTTCTTGCGTGACCGTAAGCATGAATTGGGCATTTACTTATCGCTAGGTGAAACAAGGACAAAAGTGATGCAGCAGATTCTAATCGAATTATTGTTGATCAGTTTAGTAGCGATGTGCTTATCGTTGATCACTGGAAATCTGCTTGGAAAAATGGTTTCAGAATCGTTGATTGCGAGTGATGCCTTTGCTCAAGCAGGAGACGCAGCAAATAGTGGTGGTACCATGATGATTGGAGGGGCCGGAGCGAGTATGCCGACTTTAACAACGGAAGATGTTTCCAGCGCATATGAAGTGAAATTTTCAATCAGCTATATCCTGACATTCTTGATTGCAGGATTAAGTACGGTTCTATTATCTGCGGTTTTACCTTTAACCTATGTTTTGCGGTTGAATCCAAAGAAAATCATGATGTAGCTACATCATAAGTCAGCATCTCGGAAAAATGATAAAACATGAATGTGACAAGAAACGTCATATTCATATTTTCCTATTTTTCGTTGATGCTAAACGGGATTATTCAGCTTTTAAAACGAGGAGGAAACGAATATGACAATTTTACAAACAAAGAATGTGAGCTATTTTTATCAAGACGGAGATAAACGTCGCATGATTTTACAAGATACATCGATAAATTTTGAACAAGGACAATTCTATACGATTTTAGGACAGTCTGGTTCTGGTAAAACAACCTTCTTGTCATTGATCAGTGCCTTGGATGAACCTAAATCTGGGGAAGTTCTTTATAAAGGGCAAAATATTAAATCGATCGGATTAGAGAAATACCGCCGAGACGATATTAGTATTATTTTCCAAAGTTATAATTTAGTTCCTTATTTAACTGCTCTAGAAAATGTGCTAGTAGCAATGTCGATCACAGATAATGACATGCCAAAAGATAATCGCGAAGTAGCCTATAACTTATTAGATTATATTGGGATCAATAAAGCAAAGGCAGATCGTTTGGTCGGTCAGTTATCAGGTGGTGAGCAGCAGCGGGTAGCGATTGCCAGAGCTTTGGCAACAAACGTTGATATCATTCTTGCAGATGAACCAACCGGAAATTTAGATGAAGGGATGGAGCAAGAAATTGTTGATATCTTTAAAGATTTAGCCGAAACCCATAACAAATGTGTAATCGTTGTAACACACTCAAATGAAATAGCAAAGCAATCAGATAAAACCTATTTTTTAAAGCAAGGTGAGTTGATGCTGAATGAGTGATTTTTTATCTAATTTCAATAAATCGAATTATGATAATACCAAAGAGAAAAAATTACAAGATGGCTCTGATAAAAAAGAACAAACCAAACAGGAATCAGAAAGATCATCATCGAACGAACGAATTAGCGAAAAGAAAGATCCTGCTCAAGAGTCGATCGGGCCAGTTAATGTAACGGAGCCGAAAAAGGATCAGGATAAAATAGAGCAAGAACCAATGACACAAACAAGGAGTAGTCAGCCAGATGATGGAACCGAAATAGACCCAACTTACCATAAGAGAAGAAAACAAAAATTTAGATTGATTGGTATTGGGACCTTTGTAGCACTTTGTCTCCTGTATTTTGGCTACTATCAAATGACCCACGTAAAACTACCAGATTTTACTGGTAAAGATCTATCGGAAGCACGAGCATGGGCAACTGAAAATAAACTGAAATTAAAAGTTGATCAAACCTATAATAACAAGATAGAGACCAATAAAATTATTTCACAAAAGCCGAAAAAAGAGAGCAAAATTAAAAAAGGTTCCGAATTAATAGTAGAATCAAGTTTAGGGGCTGACCCAGAAGAAAAATTGACATTGCCAGATTTTATGACAATGAAAAAATCAGATGCGGAAAAGTGGATCAAAGAAAATAAAGCAGAGAATATTTCTTTGATCGATGAATACAACGAGACGTTAGAAAAAGGCAAGCCAGCTCGATTTGAAATCGTTAATAAAGAGGTCACAAAAGAGAATTACAAACGCAAAGACAAAGCGAATATGTATTATTCTAAAGGAAAAGAGACCTTTGAAAAAAATATTTCTGTCCCCGATTTTACTAAAAAAATGAAGACGGAAGTTGAAAGCTGGGCTAAAACAAATGATATAAAAGTAACCTATGAAGAAGCCAGTTCAGCAGAAATTCCAGCAGAAAGCATTATATCTCAAAGTGTTGCCAAAGACCAAAAGGTGGCTAAAAAAGATAGTTTAACGGTGACGGTATCTTTAGGTAAAGGTTACACAGTTCCTAATTTCGCTGACTATACACAAGAAGAAGCTGGAACTGCTGTAGATGGATTAACAGTTCAAGCCAAAAGTATTTTTACAAATAATGTACCGTACGGCCAGTTGATTTCTCAAAGTGTTGAGGCAGGAACTCAGTTGACAAGTAAAGATGATTTGAAAGTCAAAGTGTATTATTCTGCTGGTCAACCTTATCTCAAAGATTTGAGAGGAAACACAGTAGAAGGGGATCTACAAAAAAAATTCTATGAAGAATTCCAATCAAAAGGTGCAAATATTCAGTACACAGTCAAATACGTTGATTCAGCAGAACCTAAAGGAACTGTTGTCGGCATGAGTGCATACAATCTATATGTACCGTTAGAGTACACGGTGAATCTAGAAATTAGTTTGGGCAACCTAGCAGGCGGGTCAAATTACTCCCCTAAATCTCCTGAAAAAGGTTCTGAGGAGAAGGACATGTCACAGCCATAATCTAGAAAAAGGAGGCAAGAAAGGAGTTTTCTTGCCTCCTTTTTTTCATTTTTCTAAAACTATAAAATAAAATTTTGGTGAGAAATAGAATTTTATTGAACGAGAGGTCAAAATTAAGCAGCATAGATAAATGAAAAAAATTATAAAGAAATACTATTTTTGATGGAAATGACAAAAAATAAGAATGCTTTTTGATAATGATTATTTATTTATTGTTTTCACCTGAATATAGCTAATAAAGTGATTTTAAATTATGTATGATAATTTTTATGATTTAAATTTCTATTTTTTTCTTTATTTAATGGTTTTAGCACTTATTTATTTAGAGATTATTATTTTTTTCAAATGAAATGAAAGTGACGATTTTTTCTCATGAAATCCTCTTTTTTGTAGAGTTTATCAAAGTTTTCAGGAGTGGGTACAAAATATTGAAAAATTCCTCAATAAAAGCATGATATAATTTACACAAGTGCAGTTTTGTTAGTTAGGGGTGATAAACTATTATGATGCGAAGGGGAGAAATTTTTTATGCTAATCTCTCACCTGTTGTTGGTTCAGAGCAAGGAGGAATTAGACCAGTATTGATTATTCAAAATAATAAGGGGAACTTATTTAGTCCAACGTTGATCGTTGCACCTATTACGCGGAATGTGAATAAGAAAATGCAGCCGACTCAGGTCAAAGTGGATATACCTCATGACGATCGTATGACGCCGTCATTGGTATTACTAGAACAAATCCGAACATTGGATAAGGAACGAATCCTTCACAAAATTTGTCAGCTACAGGAAGAGGATATGTTGAAGGTCAATCAAGCATTGAAAATAAGTATTGGGATTCGTTGAATGGGAGTAGTACATAGATAAAGATATACATAAATATTCGTGGACAATGGATTGAATAAATTAGGGTGTATGGAATGATTAGACCAAACGATTCGCGAATATGCTTTTTTTATCAGATGAATGAGCCGTCATTTATTTGTATTTAGGGTGTGAAACAAAAGTGTTTTTTACTTTTGTCTCACACCTGTTTGTTTTTTATGAAGGAATCATCTCAAAGAAACTTTTTGAAATTTTCTCTGTTTATCGCTATAGTAGGATCAAAGGAGTCGATCAAGATGAAGGAAATTCACTATGGGATTTTGAGTACCGCCCAAATCGTGCCGCGCTTTGTAGAAGGAATCAAAAAAAGCCGGATGGGACAAGCAACCGCAATTGCATCAAGAAGCCTAGAAAAAGCAGAAAAGCTGGCAAAAGAGCTGGCTATTCCTAGAGCCTATGGTAGTTACGAAGAATTATGTATGGATGATGAGATAGATGTTGTCTATATTGCAACCTATAATAAAGGTCATTACGCAGCTGCAAAAATGGCATTGGCACATCACAAGCATGTTTTAGTTGAAAAGCCTTTTACATTACAGACTGATCAAGCAGAAGAATTATTTAAACTGGCAGAAAAAAATAGTTGTTTTTTGATGGAAGCACAGAAATCAGTCTTTTTACCAATTAGTTTACAAGTAAAAGAAGCGATCAAAACGAATAAAATTGGAAAGGTTCATTGGCTACAGTCGATTACAGCTTACCCAAATGTGGATCACATCAGTTGGTTTCACTCACTTGAAGCTGGCGGAGGAACCTTACATGGATCGGGAAGTTATCCGATCCAGTATATGCAATTTCTATTAGATCAGCCAATCAAAGAGACCAGTGGTAGCGTGACGAGACAAAAAGGTGCAACGGATGATCAAGTAAATTTAACGTTGAAGTTTCAAAATCAAACAGTAGCCAATATTTTTATTTCAGTAAAATTAGCTATTCCGAGTAAAATGACGATCTATGGTGAAAAAGGGCGGATAGAAATTCCCTATTTCTGGAAAACGAAACAAGCAACCATTTATTATGAAGATGGCAGCCAAGAAAAACTGACTGGCGATTTTGAAAGTGAATTCGTTTTTGAAGTTGAACACGTGAATGAATGCCTGCAAAATCATTTTTTGGAAAGCCCAGTAATGACAAGAAGAATGACTTTAGAAACAGTAAGCATAGTCGAACAACTCTATTCGGGTTGGCTGATAGAAGATGAGCAAGCATAAAGAGGTTGCAAACAAGGTATATCTGTGTTAAAGTAATCCTCATGCGACGAGTTGACTTAATCAGACAGTTTCGACTGTTCCGTTTTGACGGCTAGTGATTAACAAAACAACAGAGGCACATATGTTAAATCATACCTACCGGATGTAGGCGTGTCGGATAAATATTTTTGTGGAGAAGATGTTATCTATTTATTTTTATAAATACTGTGGTAAAAAAGAAGACTTCGGTCTTCTTTTTTGCTTATTAGCGTTATTTTATCTTTTTGAAATAGAGTTAGTTTGAGTTGGTGCAAAAAGCATTCAATAAGGGATAATTTTTATTGCACTAAAAAAAAGCGAGTATCCACGGTTAAAATACTAGGGTAAAGTAGTATTAAATAACGAATGATAGAATTTAAATAGGCCACTAAAAATAGTATACTAATAAAGTTGCACTTGTGTAAGTGCAACTTTTTTGTGTTGTTATGGGATAAAAATCAAGCTATAGTTCAAGTGTAAGGGAAAGAAAGTTGGTGAGTAGGATGTCGCTGCACTTATCAAAACGGGAAATAAAAATTTTGCTGCTGCTTTTAGATTTAGAAGACAGCGTGACAACAAAAGAATTGGCAGAAACCTTTCAAGTTAGTGTGCGGACAATTAAATATGATTTAGAAAATGTCCGGGATTGGTTTAACGAACAAAACGTATTGCTACAAACCCGCCGCAACAAAGGGATTTGGTTGGAAATACCTGATTCAGAACGTTTGACCTTGAAAAATGAAATTATCGAAGTTGAGAGATTTGAAACCTATCCTGATCAAGAATTACGGGTTAATCAGTTGATTTTCCGTTTGTTGTTAGCCCAATCAGCCTTGACTTCTCAGGAGTTGGCGGATGAACTGCAGGTGAGTAGAAATACCATCATTAATGATTTGGACCGTGTAGATGAGTTGATTCAACACTACAATCTAAAACTTAATCGTCAAAGTCGCCAAGGATTTTCGATCATTGGTGAAGAAAGCAAGATTCGTTTGCTGATGGAATATATCACGCAAAAGGAAATAACCGAATATGATATTTATCAAATCATGAGTTACTTTGTTCAGTCCGGACAACAGAAAAAAATGCAGGAAGTCCATGTTGGTGTCAATACGATTTTTCAAAAAATCTACCAAGTTGCGCTAAAAGAAATGACAGGACTTTTGGATCCTTCTTTATTCGATCAATTTAACTATGCTGAAATTCTTTCGATCACATTGCGAGTGGCGATTGCGTCATCTAGAATGCAGCTCCATCATACGGTCGGGACTTATAAGATGTTGACGAATCAAAAAGTGTTGCAGCAAAAGCAAGAGTTGCCGTTTTTATTGATGAAAAAAGTTTTCGATCATTATGAATTACCGCTTTTAGCAGATGAATATTTCTATATTTATAGCGATGTCTTTGTAGCGAATAATCAGCAGGACATCGTAGGGCTGACAGAAGAGTTGATCAAGGATGTCTCAGAAGAAATCAAATTTCCCTTTTATCGAGATCGGCAATTATTTACAAATCTTTTTGCTCATTTATCCTTACGATTAACTAAGAAACACCTCTTTATAAATGAGTACAATCCGTTTGTTGATGATATCAAGGCAAAGTATCCACAATTATTTTCAGCGATCCAGCTGGCTAGTCAAAGTGATATTGTCGGATCAGCATTGTTGATCAATGATTCATTTATCGCCTATATTGCGTTGCACTTTTTGGTGGCTTACGAGAAAAATCTTCATGAAGTCAATGTTGTCCGAATTGTCTATGTTTGTTCCACAGGTTTAGGGGTAACGAGTTTGATCGAGCAAAAAATTTTAGAAGAAGTTTCAAATGTTGAAATTGCTGGGTTTGCTTCTGTTTTAAATGCAGTTGATGTAATAGAAGAAAAAAATCCCGACTTAGTTTTGAGTATTTTTCCAATAGAAATCGTGAATCGTCCGTTTATCAAAGTGAATCCGCTACCGACACAAGCAGATCTTAATACTGTTCAAGAAGAGGTCAATAAAATTTTGACACACACGAAATCAGGAAAAGTACCACGCTTGATTCCTCGACAACAGGTTAAAGAAAAACAAGGAATCGAGGCGGAAAGCCGAGATATTCTTGTACGAGCCTATGTGATTTATGAAGAGCTGCTCAAGGCTTTTGCAGAGAAATTGACTCAAGAGTATAAGGAAGCATTTTTACTACACGTGATGTTGATGGTCCACCGGATTACGTTTGATAGTCAATATGAAAATGAAGGCAATATTGTGAAAGAAACCTTATTAGCTCAACAAGAACTGGTAGAACAAATCGAACGGATTTTTGCTAAGAATGATTTGATGGTTAATCAAGCAGAAATTACTGCTTTATTGAATTATATAAGAGAGGAGGAGCACGTATGAAGTTAACGGACGATGCTCAAAAAATCATTGATGAAAGTCCGAATAAAGTTGAGTTGGAGGCAGCACTTGAACAAATCAACGAGTTATTAGAAGAACAAGTAATTCAACCGACTGAATTACAATGGACGATTTTGATCAATCACGTTAATGAAATGATCAAACGGTCGATTGCAGGAGAAAAAATGTCTGGGGTCGATCCACAAATGTTTGAAGAAGTATCTAAAGAGGCACTAATGATTTCAGATAAAGTTGTTCAACACATCGGTAATTTACCGCAAGATGAAATGTACGTATTATCCATTCATTTTGAAGCAGCTAGACAAAATGAATCATGAGAAAGACTCGCTATTATTAGATTTAAAAACTATCTAGCTTTGCAGGCTAGCCTGTTCAGCTTTTAAAAATTGGAGGAATTATTATGATAACAGTAGTAATCGCAGATCGCTTAGGAAAAGGTCAAAATGTAGCAAAAGGGGTAGAAGCCGCAGGAGGAAAAGCAGTTGTTGTTCCAGGAATGGGTGCAGATATGCGTTTAGGTGACGTGATGCAGCAAGAAAATGCAGATCTTGGCATCTCATTTTGTGGAAGTGGTGGTGCTGGAGCGTTAACAGCAGCAACAAAATATGGGTATCCAGAACGTCATGGTATGCGTTCAATCGATGAAGGTGTAACGGCGATCAATGATGGCAAAACAGTTTTAGGCTTTGGTTTTATGGATCAAGAAGAATTAGGTAAGCGGATTGTTGAAGCGTATATGAAAAAGAATGGCTGATTAGCGGCTGGTATCTAGCTACGCGGGCTAGCACTATGCTCTGCTTCGATCTCATCAATTCCTAAGAGCTAAAGCTCCAAGGATTGAAGGTCTTCGGAAAAAAGATAAAATCTGCCTGTGGCAAAAAGCGCCACAAACATATTTTCCTATTTTTCTGTCAGAGCTGAACGAGCCCGTTCCGCTTTTAAATTTAGGAGGGAAAAACCAATGGAGAAAGTAACTGTAAAAAAACGTCAGGTCATTCAGGTCGAAGGAACAGGAAAAGAGAAGAATCTAGCCTTTGCTAATGCTCTAAATCAAATTCATAATCGTGTCTTAAAAGAAAAAGATGATGTGATCGTTAGAATCGAGCCGCTTGATATTCAAATTGTAAAGGCAGAACAAGAAACCTTTACAGAACGTTTTTTCTTTTTCTTCTTACCGCGAACACGGGCTGATTATCGTGTGTTGCTGGATGTTGAGGTAGAAATCACCTTGATCGAAATGGAGACAGTTCCGTTTGTAGAGAAAAGAGTTGCTGATCCAAACGGTCTTCCCCTCCCTTTTGGCAAGAAAAAACGAATGCAGAAGGAGGCAAATTAAATGGATGTTTTAGTCGTTTTACTCAAGTCTTTATTGATTGGGGGAGTAGTTGGATTTGCGGCAGGAGCAGGAGCTGCCAGAATGTTTCATGCACCGAGCACACAGGGATTAGGTGCATTTAGAACATTAGGTGAGATGAATGCCTGTGAGGGAGATGCAGCGAGTCATTTTTCTTTTGGGCTAGGGTTCTTCTTTAATGCTTGGGCGTCAACAGTGGGTGCTGGAGCCTTTACACAAGATGTAGATCATCGTGTAATACCTAACTGGGCAGCTGCAGCTTTATTAGTAAAAAATAAAAATGTTGCTGAAACAATGCATAATCCTAAGAAAATGGGGATTTCAGGTGCAATCATTGGGATGTTGGTCGTTGCATTCTTAAATACGACAGCTTCAGCAATTCCTGAGTCACTACAAGTAACGGCAGTCGCTGTCTTAGTGCCAGCAGCAAATCTTTTGATCAACACAGTAATGCCAGTTTTATTCTGGTTAGCAGCAATCGATGCTGGTAAACGTTCAGGTCTTTGGGCAACAATTTTTGGCGGACTTGCAACGATGATCATGGGCAATGCTGTTCCTGGTGTTGTACTTGGAATTTTGATTGGTAAAGGTGTAGATGAAATTGGTTGGAACAAGGTAACGAAAAGTATGATGGCGGCAGTTATTCTATTATTTGTCTTTAGTGCCTTTTTCCGTGGCTTTGATTTACAAATGATTGAAAGCTTCCGCTTACAGATTCCAGGCTGGCTACAAAATATGCATGATGTTTTTAGTATTGGTAAATAATTCAGAAGAAAGTGAGGAACTGAAATGGATGAAATAGTAGAGTTGGAAAAAAAGAATTTTTGGTTTGCTGATTGGTCATTTCCGATTTTAGTTGGCTTATTGTCAGCAGGTGTTTTTGCTGGAACACATATGTATATTGAACATGGTGTGGGAGCTTTTAATGAGGTAGCGATCGTGGCTATGTTAAAAGCTGGAATGGACGGTGGTTCATATGGTGCAGCTGCAGCATTTGGTGCAAGTTTCTTATTTGCCCGAATTTTGGAAGGATCACTTGTTGGAATTTTAGATATTGGCGGTGCGATCTTAACAGGAGTTGGAATTGGCGTTCCAGCGATTCTATTGAGTATGGGGATCACAGCACCTGTTGAAAATTTTGGACTTTCCTTATTAACTGGGATGGTTCTTGGTTTAATTATCGGTGGCATTATTATTGTGATTCGCAAATTTACGATCAACCAGTCAAATTCCACTTTTGGTGCAGATGTTATGATGGGCGCTGGAAATGCTTCAGGTAGATTCTTAGGTCCTTTGATCATTATTAGCGCGTGTGGTGCTTCTGCACCAATCGGTATTGGCTCGATTATTGGCGCTGTGATTTTCTATGTGTGGAAAAAGCCGATTGCTGGTGGCGCAATACTCGGTGCAATGATCTTTGGTGCAATATTCCCGGTTGATTTACCTAGTTAAAGATGAAGAAATGTTGCACTTTCCTTTTGAAAACCGTTTACATTATAATGTTACCATGTTATTATGAATGGGAAATAATTTGATTTTTTATTCATATTAATTTTTTGAACGGAGGACAAAAGAAATGAATGGTTTTGTGCAGTGGATGGAAGTAAAATTGATGCCGATTGCCAATAAATTTGGCTCTCAAAGACACATGACAGCAATTAGAAAGGGACTTATCGCAACGATGCCTTTGACAATTGTTGGTGCCTTTTTCACCGTATTTCAGAATATTCCAATTGATGCTTATATGAAGTTTATTGAGCCTTATCAAGCAGTGTTGGATATTCCATCTCGTTATACAATGGGGATTTTGGCGTTGTATGCAACTTTTGGGATTGCCTCTTCCTTGGCAACAAGTTACAAATTGGATTCTTTGACTTGTGGCATCTTGGCGGTGATGGCCTTTTTGGTCACAGCAGCACCCCCAACAAGAGTTTTTGAAGATGTTAAAGATGTTATCGGGGCTGGGCGTTATATTAATTTAGCGAATATTGGTTCAGCTTCATTATTTGGGGCAATCGTGACAGCACTTGTCTCTGTTGAAATTTATCGTTTCTTTATTCAAAAGGATATTACAATCAAAATGCCAGATGGTGTTCCACCAGAAGTATCTAATTCATTTATCGCGTTGATTCCTGGCGCTGTGATTTTATTGTTATTCTGGGTGATTCGTCATGTGATTGGTTTTGATTTAAATGGTTTCCTAAGTACTTTATTAATGCCATTGAAAGATACGTTAGCCGGAAATAGTTTATTTGGTGGACTACTTACAGTCTTCTTGATCTGTTTCTTCTGGGTTTTAGGGATTCACGGACCAGCGATTATGGGACCTGTTATCAGACCGTTTTGGGATATGTCGATTGCAGAAAATACACTTGCTTTCCAAGAAGGTGCCTCTGTTCATCATTTACCGAATATCTTTACTGAACAATTTTTACAATGGTTTATCTGGATCGGCGGTGCTGGTACTACTTTAGCTTTAGTCGTTTTAATGATGTTTTCTAAATCAACGTACCTGAAAAGTTTAGGTCGTTTATCTTTCTTACCAGGTTTATTCAATATTAATGAACCAGTGATTTTTGGTACACCGATTGTCATGAACCCGATCTTAGGGATTCCATTTATCGTGGCACCTTTGATCACAACAACATTTTCTTACTTTTTAACGGTCACAAATGTCATCCCGATGATGGCGGCCCGTTTACCATTTGCCATACCGGCACCTGTTGCTGCTTGGATGAGTACAAACTGGAGTGTTCCAGCAGCCCTACTTGTCTGTGTCAACTTTGCAATTACTTTGGCGATCTACTACCCGTTCTTCAAAGTATACGAAAAACAACAATTAGACAAAGAAGCAGAAGAGTTAGCAGCTGAACAAAAAGCGAAAGCAGCTGCTTAATTAAAATGAGAGGGAGGGTAGTCGCTGTACTACCCTCTTTGGTGATTAAGGTCATGATAATTTGGTTCATCGTATTTTTTATTCTTAGTCAAGTAATGATTGAAAGAAACTGGCTGCCTACAAGATTTACAGATTTACGCTTGCTTCATCTATGTGTGGCTTCAATAGGGGTGATTTTTCTAGCGATCGTAGTTGGGATTTTAGTTAAACAACCGCTATTCATAGTAGGAAGTGTCACCATTTTGTGCAGCTCAGTTATTTCTTGGAAGTACAGACATAAATTCGACCATATAAAGCGAGGGCAAAATCAATGAAAAGAGCATTAGGGGTATCTGTTTACCCAGATCATAGTGAAATAGAAAAAGATAAAGCTTATTTAAAAAAGGCAAGTGAATGTGGATTTTCACGGATCTTTATGAGTATGTTGGAAGTAACTGAAGGAAAAGAAGTAGTGAAAGAAAAGTTTAAGTCATTGATTTCCTATGCAAAAGGTTTAGGCTACGAAACGATTTTAGATGTAGCACCGAATATTTTTGACGAATTAGAAATTTCGTATGATGATTTAACCTTCTTTTATGAAACGGGCGCTGATGGCATTCGTTTGGATGTAGGATTTGATGGTAATAAAGAAGCAAAGTTGACCTTTAATCCTTTTGATTTAGCGATCGAATTGAATATGAGTAATGATGTGGCTTATCTAGATAATATTTTGACTTATGAAGCCAATGTGCCATTTCTTTACGGTTGTCATAATTTTTATCCGCAAGAAGGTACGGCATTGCCGTATGATTTCTTTGAGCGTTGTAGTGTTCGCTTCAAAAAGCATGGCATTCGCACAGCAGCGTTTATCAATTCTCAAGCAGGCAAAATCGGTCCATGGGATGTCAATGATGGGTTGCCAACATTAGAAATGCACCGACATTTACCAGTAGATGTTCAAACGAAACATTTATTTGCGACAGGTCTGATCGATGATGTGATTATAGGCAATGCTTATGCGTCAGATGAAGAATTAGAGTTGTTAGGTAGCTTAAATCGTTATCAATTAGAATTAGCAGTGGAATTTACGAAAGAGGCAAGTGACGTTGAAAAAGAAATTACATTGACAGAACAGCATTTTCGCCGTGGAGACATTACAGATCAAGTGGTTCGTTCTACTGAAGTTCGTAAAAAATACCAACATAAAGCCAATCCAGCGCATGATAATACCCAAGAGTTTCAAGTAGGTGATGTTGTGATCGGTAATGATGCATTCGGGAAATACAAAAATGAACTGCAAATTGTTTTACAGCCGCATTCAGACGACCGTAAAAATAAAGTAGGGCAAATAACAGAGAAAGAATTGTTGTTGTTAGATTTTGTAAAACCCTGGACAAAATTTAGATTTACAGAAAAGTAGGGGATAAAATGAGTTACGACTTAATTATAAAAAATGGCAAAACCATTGAAGGAAAACCGATAGAAGTAGCAATCAATGCTGGAAAAATCGTAAAAATTTCAGAAAAAATCGAAGCAGATAGTAAAGAACAAATCGAATTAGCCACTGATACTTATCTATCAGCTGGTTGGATTGACGATCATGTTCATTGTTTTGAAAAAATGACTTTATACTACGATTTTCCAGATGAAATTGGTGTTAAAAAAGGCGTAACAACCGTAATTGATGCGGGTACGACAGGTGCAGAAAATATCCATGAATTTTATGACTTAGCCAAAAAAGCGAAAACCAATGTGTATGCTTTAGTGAATATTTCAAAATGGGGGATTGTTGAACAAGACGAATTGGCAGATCTTAGTAAGGTGAAAAAAGAATTAGTTCATAAAGCATTGACTGAACTGCCAGATTTTGTTGTAGGAATCAAAGCCCGCATGAGTAAAACGGTGATTGGGGACAATGGGATCACTCCTTTAGAAATGGCTAAGAAGATTCAAAAAGCAAACAATGATCTGCCTCTGATGGTGCATATCGGCTCGGCTCCACCAGAATTGGATGAAATCCTAGCAAATATGTCTAAAGGTGACGTACTGACCCATTGTTTCAATGGCAAACCAAACGGGATTTTGGATCAATCAACAGATAAGATTAAAAAATTTGCATGGGAAGCCTATGATAAAGGGATTGTTTTTGATATTGGTCACGGAACGGACAGTTTCAATTTTCGTGTTGCTGAAACGGCATTATCTGAAGGCATGAAAGCAACATCAATCAGCACAGATATTTATATCCGCAATCGTGAAAAAGGACCTGTGCATGATTTAGCTACTACAATGGAAAAATTACGTGTAGTTGGTTATGACTGGTCTGAAATCATTGAAAAAGTAACCATTGCTCCTGCTGAAAATTTTCGATTTGAGTCAAAAGGTCAGTTGAAAGAAGGATATGATGCTGATATCACGATCTTTACAATTGAAGCAGGTCAAAAGATCTTGACGGATTCCAACGGATTTACCAGAGAAGCAAAAGAATTGATCAAACCTGTAAATACCATTATTGGAGGAACAGTCTATGACAATTAGTTATGAAAAATTCAACCTAAAAGAAGTCATCAATGCCTCAGGTAGAATGACGATTTTAGGGGTATCAAAAGTGTCAGAAAATGTCTTAGCTGCTCAAAAATTTGGCGGCGAACATTTCTTTGAAATGAGCGAGTTAAGTATTCATACAGGTGCTTATTTAGCGAAACTTTTAGGAGTTGAAGATGCCCAAGTCGTTTCTTCTGCATCTGCCGGAATTGCGCAATGTGTGGCAGCGTTGATCGGTGAAGGGTCCGTTTATCACGCTTATCATCCGTATACTGATAAAGTGACCAAACGTGAAATCATCCTACCAAAAGGGCATAATGTCGATTACGGCACACCTGTCGAAGTAATGGTCGAACAAGGTGGTGGTCAAGTTGTAGAGGCTGGTTACGCTAATATGTGTTCACCAGAACATATCGACATGATGATCACGGATCAAACAGCTGCGATTCTTTATATCAAGAGTCATCATACTGTTCAAAAAAGTATGTTAAGTGTTGAAGAAGCAGCAACCATAGCGCAGAAACATAAGTTACCGTTGATTGTGGATGCTGCAGCAGAAGAGGACCTGTTCAAATACATCAAAGCAGGTGCAGATTTAGTGATTTATAGTGGTGCAAAGGCTATCGAAGGTCCAAGTGCCGGACTGGTGATCGGGAAAAAAGACTACATCGAGTGGATCCGTCTCCAAGGCAAAGGCATCGGCCGTGCAATGAAAATCGGCAAAGACAATATCTTAGGCTTTACCCAAGCTGTGGAAGATTACGTGAAAAACGGCAGTGAATCAGGCGAGTCGATGCAAGCACGATTATCACCATTTATTGAGGGACTGAATCAGATCACAAATATTGAAGCCAAAAGCGTTCAAGATGGAGCGGGCAGAGATATTTACCGTGCTAGTATCAAAGTAAGCGGCACAAAATCAGCCAAAGAAGTCATCCAAGAACTAAGCGCTGAGAGCCCAGCAATATATACTCGTGAATACCAAGCCAACAACGGTATCATCGAATTCGATATCCGTTCAGTCAATGAAGAAGAAATGAATAAAATCGTGACTCGTTTAACCGAAATCATGAAATAAAAAAATTATAAACAGGAGTGAATCAATCATGACATTAACACCAAATTATTTAGAAAACCGTATTTGCCTAAACGTCCTAGCCAACTCAGTAGAAAATGCGAAAGACTGTTATGAAGCAGCAGAAGGACACATTGTATTAGGTGTATTATCTAAAAACTATCCAACCGATGAAGCCGCGATCGAAGACATGAAAAAATACGCCGCTGCAACAAACAATGCTTTATCAGTTGGTTTAGGTGCAGGTGATCCAAATCAAAGCCAAATGGTATCAAGAATTTCAAAAGAATTACAACCCCAACACGTAAACCAAGTCTTTACAGGTGTAGGTACATCACGTGCATTATTAGGCCAAAACGAAACAATCGTCAATGGTTTAGTATCACCAACAGGTAAAGTAGGTATTGTCAATATCGCTACAGGTCCTCTAAGCTCACAAACCCCAGCAGGAGAAGTGACGATCGAAACAGCGATTCGTTTATTACAAGACATGGGCGGCAGCTCAATCAAATTCTTCCCAATGAAAGGTTTAGCACATATCGAAGAATATAAGGCAGTCGCTGAAGCGTGTGCTAAATATGACTTCTACCTAGAGCCAACAGGGGGAATCGATTTAGAAAACTTTGAAGAAATCGTACAAATCGCAGTAGATGCCGGCGTGAAAAAGATTATCCCTCACGTATACAGCTCAATCATCGATTCCGCAACAGGGGATACAAGACCAGAAGATGTGAAAACATTACTTGGTATGATCAAAAATACATTGGAAAAATAAAAGCTGAGTGAGCTCGTTCAGCGTTGACAGAAAAATAGGAAAATATGCCTCGTTCATATTTTGTCTTTTTTCCGAAACGCAAGCTCACAAAGCTAGATAAAAATAAAAGCTGAACGAACTCGTGAAGCTAAGAAATAGGCAGGGATCGACATGAGAATTGCGGCATTTGGTGAAATAATGATGCGTTTGACGCCACCAGAATATCTGATGTTGGAACAAACCAAAGAATTACGTTTAGACTTTACAGGAACAGGAGTTAATATTTTAAGTAACCTCGCTCATTTTGGCTGTCAAACAAGTTTACTGACAAATCTTCCTAATAACCGATTGGGTGAAGCAGCTAAAGCAAGTGTCCGCCAGTTAGGGATTCAAGATCGTTGGATTGGTTTTTCTGGTGATCATATTGGTTCTTATTTTGCAGAAATGGGGTTTGGACCAAGACCGACACAAGTAACGTATCAAAATCGTCGAAACAGTTCATTTGGTGTGAGTGGCGCTTCTAATTATGATTTTGATGCTTTTTTAGCTGAAACTGATTTAGTGCATATTTGCGGGATTTCGTTAAGTTTGACAAAGGAAACACGCGAAGCAGCTTTTGTTTTAGCTGAAAAGGCTCATGCATTAGGAAAAAAAGTTTGTTTTGATTTTAATTTTCGACCTAGTTTGAATGAAGTACATGGTGTTGCTTTTATGAAGGAACAATATGAAAAAATGTTACCCTATTGTGATTTAGTTTTTGGCAGTCAGCGAGATTTGACTGATCTCTTAGACATGCCGCTAAGTGAAACCGTGGATTGTGCGAATCAGTTTGAAGAATTAGTTCATCGATTTATGACGAAATATCAGATTGAGCGTTTTGCTGGAACTATCCGTCAAGGCGAAGGGGATAAACATTATTTGACAGGATTTCTATTTGATTCAGAAAACTACGTACAGGCAGCTCCAAGAGAAATCATTCATTTAGATCGGATCGGGGCTGGTGATGGCTATGCTGCTGGAATTTTACTTGGATATAGTGAATCCTGGTCATTAGTTGAAAGTGTAGAGTTTGCCACAGCAAATGGTGTTTTAGCGCATACGATCCAAGGTGATGTGCCTTTAACAACGCGTAAACAAGTCCGACATATCATGGAACAACCGACAGTGGATTTGATCCGTTAATAAAAAGAGTGGAATGAAATAGTGTAAATGCGTTTATACTACTTTCGTTCTACTCTTTTTTTCATTATAATAAGAAGCGTAGGTAATTTAGCGAAACCATTTACGTAGCTCAGATAAATTGGTATGCTTAAGATCGACAGTTATTATTTTGTACGTTATTTAGATAGGAAAATCTGTTTACAGGAGGAGATCGTATGACCGATGAAAATATTTGGAGAGCACTAGATGATGATGTTTTGAAAGATAGTATTCGAAAACGACCAAGTATGTACATTGGTGGGATTGGTCCGACTGGCTTAGAGAGCATGGTCCTGCAAGTGTTGGATCATCTACTGCAATTAGCAGTTGATTTAAAGCAAACAGAACTTTCGATCGAGCTTTCTGAAAAACAATTTATTTTTTCTTTTTTTAGTAAAAAAGGACTATTTTTAGATAAAACTCCAGAAGAACAATATACACCGCCCTATCTTTTTCTATCGGTGGTCAATGCTTTATCGGAACAATTAGGTTTTGGGGTGGAAAAATTAGGTAAGCGGACGATCCAAATCTATCAAAATGGACAGCTGAATAAAAAAGCATTGATCCCTTCTGAAGATGAGGGGCAACGAATCGAACTCGCTTTCACACCGGATGAAACATTATTTGGAAACAAGCCATTATCTTATTTTATCTTATTCAATCGCTGTCAAGAGCTTGCTATGTTGAACAGTGGTTTGACGATTTCACTAACGGATGGGAAGCAGCAAAAAAATTATTTTCATTATGAACAAGGGCTTGTAGACTATATTTTTCAAAAAGATGATAGCATTACGAGAAGCGGTCAGCCGTTGATTATCAATACGATCAGTGAAGGCGTCACGATCCAAGCTGTAATTTCTAAAAATGGTTCGACTAGTATTAAAGACAGCTTTGTCAATGGTCATTTGCCTTCAGATGGTGGGACGCACCTTGATGGCTTTATTCAAGGAACGGTGGATGCTATCAATCAGTTTTTAGAAGAAACCAATCGCTTGAAATATCTGACCATAGATAATTTTCCTGAACGATTCGATGTTGTGCTTTCAATTAAAGTCAAACGACCAAGGTACACTGGGGCAATCAAAAAGAAAATCAGGAATCCAGAGCTGTATAAAATCGTGAAGGAAGCTGTTTTTGCGGAAGTAGCAACCTTTTTAAAACGGCATCCAGCTTGGTATTTAAATTAAATCCAAACCGCTGAAAGGGAACGATGATGAGAATTTTTATTGATGGTGATGGCTCACCAGTAAAAGACACGACAATTGACGTTGCAAGAACTTACTCGCTCGATGTTGTGATCGTAACAAGCATCGATCACTATTCACTGAAAGAATACCCTAAAAATGTTTCTTTTGTTTATGTAGACAAGGGAGCCGATGCAGCAGATTATAAGATTGTTCAGCTGATCGGGGAAAGCGATATTTTAGTAACCCAAGACTATGGACTGGCTTCTTTAGTATTACCGAAAGGGGTGCGGGTACTTCATCAACTAGGCTATGAATATACTGGGGAAAATATGGACGGTTTATTGGAGCAACGCTATTTTAGTGCAAAAGCCCGAAAAAGTGGTGGGCGTACGAAAGGACCAAAGGCTTTCACACAGGATGATCGGGAGAAATTTAAAGCGAAACTAGTGACTTTGATTACGGAATAAGTTAAATTTGTTCTATCAAAGTTTTATATGATTAAAAGCTGTCAGAGAAAGTAAATAAAAATAGTCTTCTCGTTCGAAACAACAGTAATTATGAAACTTTTTCTTTTATTTGATGATTTGTTTCTATTCGGACTAGTTCTTTTATGCTAAAATATGAAAGAGTTATTTTGGATTTCTTTGTTGAATATAGGAGCCTTGTGATATCTGGATACTTTAAAAATTATCTAGCTTCAAGAGCTAGTCTTTCGGGAAAAAGATAAAAATGGAATGTGCCAAAGAACGTCACAGTCAATTTTCCCTATTTTCCTGTCAAGACTAACCAAGCTCTTTCAGCTTTAAAAATTATCTAGCTTCGTGAGCTAGTCTCTCGGAAAAAAGATGAAAATGGAATGTGCCGAAATGCGTCACAGTCAATTTTCCCTATTTTTCATTCGAGACGAATCAAGCTCACTACGCTTTAAAAATTATCTAGCTTCAAGAGCTAGTCTTTCGGGAAAAAGATAAAAATGGAATGTGCCAAAGAACGTCACAGTCAATTTTTCCTATTTTCCTGTCAAGACTAACCAAGCTCTTTCAGCTTTAAAAATTAGGAGGAAAAGCATTTGAAGATTACTTTGCTATATGGTGGGAGAAGTGAGGAGCATGATGTTTCGATATTATCTGCTTATTCAGTTTTAAATGCGATTTATTATAATTATTATCAAGTTCAATTGGTTTTTATTAGTAAAGATGGTGAATGGATCAAAGGGCCGCTTTTATCAGAAAAACCTGAGAGTAAGGATATTCTTAAATTGACTTGGTCTAAAGATGGTGAAGTAGATAAGTGGGGCGAATTCACAGGTCGTGTGATCATGCCGTGTGAAATCAAGGAAGAAGATACAATCGTTTTCCCTGTTTTACATGGGCCTAACGGAGAAGATGGTACGATCCAGGGCTTTTTAGAAACTTTAGGACTACCCTATGTTGGTGCAGGCGTTTTAGCAAGTGCAAATGCAATGGATAAGATCATGACTAAATATTTACTACAAACAGCTGGGATCCCTCAGGTGCCATTTGTTCCCGTACTAAGAAGTGATTGGAAAGAAAATCCTAAAAAAGTCTTTGAACAATGTGAAGGTTCATTGATTTATCCAGTCTTTGTCAAACCTGCTAATATGGGTTCTAGTGTAGGAATCAGTAAAGCTGAAAATCGTGAAGAACTACAAAATGCGTTAGAAGAAGCTTACCGTTATGATTCCAGAGCGATTGTTGAGCAAGGAATCGAAGCACGTGAAATCGAAGTAGCGATTTTAGGTAATGAAGATGTGCGCACAACATTACCAGGCGAAATTGTTAAAGATGTTGAGTTTTATGATTACAATTCAAAATATATTGATAACCAAATCACGATGCAAATTCCAGCTGAAGTGCCCGATGAAGTACATCAAAAAGCACAGGAATTTGCTAAAAAAGCCTATACTATATTAGACGGCAGTGGTTTAAGCCGATGTGATTTCTTTTTAACAAGTAAGAATGAGTTATTCTTAAATGAGCTAAACACAATGCCTGGTTTTACAGAATTTAGTATGTATCCATTATTGTGGGAAAACATGGGCTTGAAATATAACGATTTGATCGAAGAACTAATTCAATTAGCGTTAAATCGATTCAAACAAAGACAAAGTTTTTACGAAAGATAAGCGACCAAAAGGGAGGAGACAAAACGGAATCAGTTTTGTTTCAGCCCTTTTATGTATGAGTAGCTGTTTATAAAAAAACGTTGATGTTAAAGGAAATCTAAGGAGAGAGACCAATGAAACTTACTTTTTGGGAAGCAGCCAAAGCAGTACAAGCGACAAACGACTGGAGACAATGGGCAGATTTTGAATTGACAGGTATCGAGTTTGACAGCCGATTGATTGGACCTGGAAATCTTTTTGTTCCGTTGAAAGGTGAAAATGACGGGCATTCATTTATTAAAAGTGCTATGGATAAAGGAGCACATGCAGCCTTTTGGAGCAAAACAGAGGCCGCACCTGCTCAATTACCGATCTTACAAGTAGCAGACACATTGAAGGCTATGCAGGACTTAGCTGTGTATTATCTAAAGAAAATGCAGCCAACCGTGATTGCGATTACAGGAAGCAATGGTAAAACGACAACAAAAGATATGACCGAAGCCGTTTTAGCGAAACAGTTCAAAACCTATAAAACACAAGGGAATTATAATAATGATATCGGGCTACCGTATACTATTTTACATATGCCGGATGAAACTGAAAAACTGATTTTAGAAATGGGTATGGATCATGCGAATGAGATCGATTTTTTATCCCAATTGGCTCAGCCGGATGTAGCAGCAATTACAATGATCGGTGAAGCCCATATTGAAAATCTGGGATCAAGAGCAGGTATTGCCAAAGCAAAAATGGAGATCATATCAGGTCTTGCTAAAAATGGTCTGCTGATCATTCCAGCGGATGAACCCTTGCTAGTATCGCTGACAAAAGAGCAACCACAAACAATCAAAACATTTGGTTTAGGAGCAGCAGATCGTCAGGCTCAAATCATAGAAGCAAAAAAAGAATACACTTCTTTTAAAGTCAATGGGTCAAAAACACTGTTTATGATCCCCGTTCCAGGGAAATACAACGTTGGCAATGCCTTGATTGCAATCACTATTGGGCAATGGTTCGATTTATCAGAAGAAAAAATTCAAGCAGGGTTATCTGAATTTCAATTAACAAAAAATCGGACGGAATGGTTAAAAAGTAGTAAAGGCATCGAAATTTTAAGTGATGTTTACAATGCGAATCCAACCGCTATGAAATTAGTTTTAGATAGTTTTAGCCAAATGCCTACACAAGGCAAGAGAGTAGCCGTGTTAGGAGATATGCTTGAATTAGGACCCGATTCAGCACTGATGCACGCTTCTGTGAGTGAGCATTTAAATCCTGCTGAGGTCACAGAGGTTATTCTCTACGGAACTGAAATGCAGGCATTACATGATGAAATTAAGAAAAAATATCAAGAAGATAAGATCCACTATTTTGATAAAGAAGAAAAAGAAAAAGTGATAAACACATTAAAGTTACTCCTTGAACCAGAAGATATGGTTGTTTTAAAAGCAAGTAACGGTATGGGATTAAATGAAGTCGTTACAAAACTTCTTGAAATGTAGCAAGCTTTCATAAAACTTGCTGAAAATATAAAACTATGCTAAAATAACCTATTGCCGGAAGATCGAAGTAGATAAATCGAAAGTACCTATTGAAGATACTTTTCTATCATATAAAGATTAAAAAAGCTGAACGAACTCGTTTGGCTTTTCTAGTGCCTGTAGCTTCATAAGGTGGATTTTTCGGTAACGCTAATGAGAAAATAAACTAAACCTAAGTAGAAGGTTTAATGACTCCATGAACATTTTCAAAATTAGTGAAAGTCAAATCACCTGTAACATCATTTTTAGAAGAATCTATTTCTTCTGCAACAAACATTATTAGGAGGATATCATTTGAAATTTAAAGAACTAGGCTTAGAACCAGACTTATTGGCAGCAATCGAGCGTTCAGGATTTGAAGAAGCAACACCGATTCAAGAGGAAACAATCCCTCTAGCATTACAAGGTAAAGACGTAATTGGACAAGCACAAACAGGAACTGGTAAAACAGCTGCTTTTGGTCTTCCAATGTTACAAAAAATTGACACATCAAACCGTGTCGTGCAAGGAATTGTTATTGCCCCGACTCGTGAATTAGCGATCCAAACACAAGAAGAATTATACCGTTTAGGCCGCGACAAAAAAATCCGTGTACAAGCAGTTTATGGCGGAGCTGATATTGGCCGTCAAATTCGTGGACTAAAAGAAAACCCACATGTTGTTGTCGGAACACCAGGACGTTTATTAGATCACATCAATCGTCGCACACTAAAACTAGATACGATCGAAACATTAGTTTTAGATGAAGCAGATGAAATGTTGAACATGGGATTCTTAGAAGATATCGAAAAAATCATCTCTAAAATTCCATCAGCTCGTCAAACATTACTATTTTCAGCAACAATGCCACCAGCAATCAAAAACATCGGCGTGAAGTTCATGAAAGAACCAGAACACGTGAAAATCAAAGCTAAAGAAATGACTGCTGATTTGATCGATCAATACTATGTTCGTTCAAAAGACTTCGAAAAATTCGATGTAATGACTCGCTTATTAGACGTTCAAACACCAGAATTAACAATCGTGTTCGGTCGTACAAAACGTCGTGTAGATGAATTAGCTCGTGGATTAGAAGCACGCGGCTATAAAGCTGAAGGGATCCACGGAGACCTGTCACAACAAAAACGTATGAGCGTTTTACGTTCATTCAAGAGCGGAAACTTAGATATTTTAGTTGCAACAGACGTTGCGGCTCGTGGATTAGATATTTCAGGAGTAACACACGTTTACAACTACGATATCCCACAAGATCCTGAAAGCTATGTTCACCGTATCGGCCGTACTGGTCGTGCTGGTAAAGGCGGAATGTCGGTGACTTTCGTTACACCAAACGAAATGGGCTATTTGCACGTCATTGAAGAATTAACGAAAAAACGTATGACACCATTACGTCCACCAAATGAACAAGAAGCATTTAAAGGACAATTGGGTGCCGCAATCGAAACAGTCGAAGAAAAAATGGCAGAAAATGGTCTAGATAATTACTTGCCTGCTGCTAAAGATCTTTTAGAAAAATATTCTGCAGAAGATTTAGCTGCATTATTACTAAAAACAATTTCTAAAGACCCATCAGATGCTGTACCAGTTAAAATTACACCAGAACGCCCATTACCATCAAATAAAAAAGGGTTCAACAAAAACAATCGCAGCGGTGGCGGTGGTAACAGCCGTAACCGTAACAAAAATGGCGGTGGCGGTTATCGTGGCAACAAAAATAACAAAGGCACAGGCGGCAGCGGAAACGGCGGCGGCTACAATAAGAGCAAAGACAATCGTTCAGCAAAACGCCATAACGATAAAAAACGTAGCTTTGTTATTAGAGATAACTCAAACTAATAAAATCAATAAAAAATAAAAGCTACTTTATTTTAGTTGATCATTGAATTTTGAGAGGGCAGAACAAAGCTTAAATGCTGTGTTCTGTCCTCTTTTATTTATCCTAATTGATGAGTTGAACGAACTTGTTCAGCTTTTTATTAATTTTTTACATTATTATGTGGAAAAATTGCTAAAATTTGATAGAATAAGAGTAATTTATAAAATAAAAAAAAAGGACGCAAAAGGATGATTAAGGGAATTGGTATAGACATGGTTGAATTGTCGAGAATCGAAAAAATTATTGAAAATAAAACGTCTTTTGTTCGAAGAGTTCTTACCGATAACGAATATGTCCTCTTTCAAAAACTACCTCATAAACGTCAAGTAGAGTTTTTAGCAGGTCGTTTTGCTTGTAAAGAAGCTTTTTCAAAAGCTTGGGGAACAGGAATCGGAAGCGTTGGATTACAGGATATCGAAGTGTTAAAAGAAGACAACGGCGCTCCTAAAGTGACGAAATCACCACATGATGGAAAGGTTTTTGTATCCATTTCACATACGGATACTGTTGCAGTTGCACAGATTATTTTGGAGATCGACTAAAAAAAGTTATATCGAATAACGGTTGAGATAGACGTTACCAACTAGAAATACTAGTAAAAACAATTTTTATCTCGATCAAAAAAGAAAGAAGGACACATATGGCAGTAGGATGGCATCGTCCCACCAAATTAGTAATCGATACACAAGCGATCAAGGAAAATGTTTACAATGAAGTACAACGAATGCCGCAAGGAACTGAATTGTTTGCTGTAGTGAAAGCAAATGGTTATGGACATGGGGCTGTTCAAACGGCTAAAGCAGCCATTCAAGGAGGCGCTACAGGTTTTTGTGTAGCAATCTTGGATGAAGCGATAGAACTACGTGAAGCGGGTATTACAGAGCCGATACTCATTTTAAGTATCGTGGATGTTTCTTACATAGGGTTGCTGCTGAAATATGACCTGTCTGTCACAGTCGCAACTCAAGAGTGGCTGGAACAAGCAATTGATCGCTTAAATCATATAGAAACGCAAACACCATTAAAAATACATATAAAAGTGGATACAGGTATGGGGCGGATTGGATTTAGGACCCCAAAAGATGTAAAAAAAGCAGTTGAATTCGTGCAATCAACACAGATGGTGGTTTGGGAAGGACTATTTACTCATTTTTCAACAGCAGATGAACAAGACGTCAGCTATTTTGAAAAACAAACAGAACGTTTTCAGGCAGTCTTATCTGAGCTTTTTGAGTTGCCAAAATATGTCCATGTGAGCAATAGTGCAACGGCGCTGTGGCATCCGGATAATGTAGGAAATATGATCCGCTTTGGTATAGCAATGTATGGATTAAATCCATCTGGGCATGTGCTGGATGAAGTCTATCCTTTGAAACCTGCATTGCGTTTAGAGTCGAAATTGATTCACGTAAAAGAACTAGCTACTGGTGAAGGAATTGGTTATGGCAACACGTACACAACACCAAAAAATGAGTGGATCGGTACTGTACCGATTGGATATGCAGATGGTTGGTTACGCCACTTACAAGGTTTTTCAGTATTAGTGAATGGGCAAAAGTGTGAAATTGTCGGAAGAATTTGCATGGACCAATGTATGATTCGATTACCAGAAAAAACGGCAGTAGGAACACGAGTCACGTTGATTGGGCACGATCATGGAGCAGATGTCACAATGCAAATGGTGGCAGATAAATTGGAGACGATTCATTACGAAGTGGCATGTATGTTTTCAGAGCGTATTCCAAGGGAGTACAAATAGAATAGGAGGCTTCAAATGGTCAAAAGGGGTGACATATATTTTGCAGACTTATCCCCTGTTGTAGGATCAGAACAAGGGGGAGTACGTCCAGTACTAGTCATACAGAATAATTTAGGCAATCATTTTAGTCCAACAATTATCGTAGCCGCGATTACAGCAAAGATGGCTAAACCGAAGTTGCCAACACATATAGGCATCAATTCAGAAGAAACTGGAATCGAACGAGATTCAGTAATATTACTGGAACAGATCCGCACCATTGATAAAATACGTTTAAAAGAAAAAGTTTGCCATTTAGGAATCGACATCATGGATTCAGTCGACCGTGCGTTAGGGGTTAGCGTAGGTATTTTTGAAGCAGAGCTAGAAGAAGAAAATCTTGGTACATATCGATAAAAGTATCGGATGTTTGAATAGAAGAACATAAGACAGAGCAATTGCATAAGTACAGGAACAGTTGTTTACAACCACATAATCTTACTTGGAAGTCGTTGTTATTTTTACTATTAATTAATAATTAGTAAAAATACTAACATCAAAAAGAATAAACTGTAAATTAACAGCATAATACATGCCTTTATTCGAATGAAATGATAAAAAAACACTAAAATTTACTAGTTGAACTCCTATTTTTATTGACTTTTCGTTGTGTTTATAAAAAAAAGTTGGCAATAACGTAACGTAATGTTACAATAAACTATGTATAATTGGGTAGAAAGTGGATAACTTTCAAAAAAATAGATATATTTAGTGTTTTTTTATTAAGGGATAAAGGAGTTTATATTTGATGACGATTTTCATGTTTGTATTAGTAGTAATACTGTTTCTTTTTTTCAGTTATCAGTTGTACGTCCGATTCCAGCTGGAGAGCTTGGATTCTGATAGTCCAAAAATGAAACGCAAGATCAATTTTTATAAATATCAAGAGAATAATCGATCATTATTATTTTTGATGATTGCAGCAATTATATTTTGCTTACTATTTTTGGGGATACTTTACAATCAAGATACTTTGAGAAAAGATAATAAAGATTTAGAGTTGAAGATAGAAGAGGTCAAAGATGCCAGAGGTACAGCTTCTGGCGCTGAAATCGAGAGCTATAAAGAGAACTCATTGAAACTGGCTGAATTTCCTTGGAAAAAAGTCGTGGAAAGCCGAGATGCTCAAGCACTGGATAACTACGAACTTCAGCTTCTAAGAGATTGGCAGCCCTTTTTTGGAGAAGCAAATGTAGCAATTTTGATTAGCCAAAAAACAGAGACATTAACAGTTTCAGTCTTTCCAACAGCATTGACATTTAGTGATTTCCAAACAGCTGAGAAAAATATCGAAACCTTTATCAAAGAGTTGCAGCCAGTAAAAGAAATCACGATGATTGATTTTAACTTTACATATCGAGATAAAACAAACAAACTATCTAAAAAGTCAATTATTTATACAAGAGAGTCTAAAGACAATAACTTAGAAAAAGTAACATTAGATAAATAGAGTAAGCTAGAAATAAAAGACGGGGTGTAAAAAAGGATGGCAAAGAGACGGTTAATTAAAAAAATTAACGAGGTTTCTGAGGAAGAATTGACGCAAGATATCGAGTTCAATTCGGAAGAGGAACAACGACCAGTTTCAGTAACGACAACAAATAATAGCAGCTTATTGGCTGAACAAGAACAAGAGATCACACGCTTAAGAGAATTGATCGAAGAATATAGATTACAAGAATCTGAATTTGAACAAAATAAAGAGGAAAACTTCCGTTTATCTCAACAAAACAAACAATTGGTCATCAAGGTTGAAAGCAACCAAAATGAACTAGAATTGCTAAAAGAAAAAAATGATGAGTTGGCAACACAATTGAACCAAAAAGAAACAGAGATCTTCGAGCTGGAAGATGCCAATGAATCCGCTGATTCTACAGAAGAAATCAATCGCTTAAAAGCGCAAATCGAAGAGCTGAAAAAAGAAAATACCAATGGGCAAGAACAAATTGCTTACTTAGAAACAGCACTTGTTGAAAAAGACAAAGCATTAGATACACAAATTCTTGAAAAAGAAAAAGAAATCCAACAATTACAAGCAGATCTAGCAGCCCGAGGAACAATCGGAGAAAAACAAGAAGCATTGGAGACGGTGAAGATGGAATTAGAATCATTGAATGAAAAACTTCAAACTACTGATAAAGAAAATCAAGAGTTAACACAAAAACTTGCTGATCTTCAAGCACAAATGCACCAATTACAACAAGAAAACCAAGACTTAAAAGATAAAGAAATCACGTTGTCAACAAGCAGTGATGCCTCTGTAGACAATAGCCGTGTGGAAGAATTGAAGAAAGAATTAGAATCAGTTCTTAAAGAGAAAAGTGATTTAGAAACAAATCTTGGCCGTATCCAAGGCTTGAATGATAAATACTCTATCCAAAAAAATGTATTTGAATCTGAATTAGCTGGATTAAGAAGTATTTACAAAGAAAAAGAAGAAGAATTAGAAAACCTAAATGCAGAGCTTGAAACAATGCGCAGCATGTCAACAACAGGTGAAGCAACTGGTAACCAATTAGCGGAGTTACTACAAGCGAAACAACAAATCAATGACTTATTATTGAAAAACCAATCATTACAAGAAGAAGCCTTGAAATCACAACAAGAAATTGGTGAAGTAATGGTTTCTGCTAAGAAAGAAGCGAACCGCATTATCAGTGAAGCACAAGTTGAAGCGAAACACATGGTCAACTCAGCTGAACTTGAAATGTTGAATATTGGTAACCGTGCGAAGAACATTTCGAATGAAGTAGAAGAATCTAAGAATGAAGTTATGACGATTTATCGTGAATTAGAAGAACGCTTAAGCAAATTATCACGTCTAGATAAAACTGGAAACTAAACGATCGATCAGTGATCGAATGAAGGGAAGAACAATATGAAAAAACGAATCAATAAAAAATATCTTATCCTGTTGATTTCTTCTGCAATATTGTTTAGTACTGCTATTTACTTTATGTCTAGTTCAATGATCTTGGGCGCATCGGTAGGTGGCGGTGAAGTTGTAACACCAGTAGCTCCGATTCCAACGACACAGACAGCAGAAAAGCCAAAGGCAACTGAAGCTGAAAATGCTAGTGTTGTGAGTAAGGAAAAAGAAGTACCTAAAGAGGTCTACATCGTAAAAGAAGGTCAGACATTATGGGAAATTGCTCAAGATTCAGGTGTATCGATACAAACATTAATGAACAAAAATCAGCTTAGTAGTAGTGTTATTGTTGAGGGACAAGAATTAGTATTCGATTGATAGTACGTTTAGTTGTGGGGGGGGAGCAAAACTTTTAGAGTTTTGCTTAGCTCCCCTTTTTTATTACGAAGAGAACTTACGGCAAGATTTTGATTAGCTAGTTTTTATATGGAAAAATGGACAGCAGTCTGTTATCCTTAATTGAGAGTATTAATCGGTATGATTGAGGTGTATCATGGATGAAATAAAGGAATATTTTGAACGACTAAAACGAAAAATAAAACGAAAATTTGCTAAAAAACAAAAAGTGAAAAACAACACGAAGAATAGAAAACGCCCACCAACGGGTACTAAAAAGAAACGTCCACAACCTAGAGAACGCATTGAAGGCATTCGAGAAGAACCTAGAGGTAGTGCAAGACCAAAAGTAGAACTAGATAGAAAAGCTGTGCCAAACAAGAAAAAGCGAAAAAAGAAAAAATTAACCAAAGAAGAATTTGAAAAAAGAAAAAAGAAAAAAAGAAAAGAAAATATCATTGAAATCATTAAATTTATGCTTCCAGTTGTATTATTTGCCGTTTTGGTCTTTTTCTTTATTTTAAATACGTCACCACATATGGTTGATGGAGATTCGATGAAACCCACTATGCTCAATGGCGATCGTGTCATTGTTCGTCGTACAAAGGAACCTAAACGATATGAGATCATTACATTTAAACCACCTGTGAAAAGTGAATTTCAATATGTAAAGCGAGTGATTGGGATGCCAGGAGATCTAGTTTGGACGGAAGGAAACGATTTGTTTATTAATCACCAAGCCGAGTCTTTACCTAAAGCTTCTGAGTTATCTGCTGCAAATGAATTGCCAGATGGTACAATCAAAGTAAATCTGTCGCAGGATAGTTTGGATCAAATGGCACAATTTAAAAAAATCCCGAAAGGATACTATTTTGTTTTGGGAGATAATCGTAATAATTCGAGTGATAGTAGAACCTTTGGATTGGTTGATGGACAGGCAATTGAGGGAGTTGTTTCCTTTAGATTTGCACCATTTAATAGTATTGGGTGGATTAAATAGAGTTTGAGAGCGAAACAAAACTAATTTTAGTCTTGTTTCGCTCTTTTTCTTTTTTTAAATACTAAAAAAATTAGAATTAAAAATAATCATAAAATAAAAATAAATAGATTAATAATAAAATTTCTGAATTTACGATTATTCTCATTAAATTTAATAGGTACAAAGAAAACAGAGAACATAAGGTATACATTCTCTGTTATAATTTCAATTAGTGATAGTTGGAACAAGCGTCAGGCTATCGCGTGTCGATCAACTGAATAATCAATTTCTCAATTTCGGTCATATCATAACTATTTCCAATATCTGAAAAAATATAAACTAATTCTTGTTTTTCAGAAATCGTTTCACTATAGATATTGGAAAGTAAGATATCATAATGACTGTCTTCTTTGAATGCTTCTGTTTTAATTGGATATTTATGACCTAAAACATTTGTCAAATGTTGAATAACCAATTCACCAATAAATGGATTGAGTGAGTGGTAGACACCGATTGCAATTTTTTCTTCATTTAATTCAGCAATATGATTTAAGATGATCGTATAGTGAATTTCAGTGAATTTATTTTTATAACTACCTTTTTCACCATCTTGATCAAACTTTTTTGTAGCGATATCCATCAATTCAAAAACTTCATTACCGGAAAACGGATGACGATGTGCGTTGACGATGGACTTCACTGTCCAGTTATCAAAGGCCAAGATAAATCCGTCAAAGTAATAAAGCTGAGAATGAAGTTGAAACAATAGATTTTCAATATACAGTAAACGAGCAGAAGAAGCGTAACTCGATAAATACCCTTGCTGTTTTAGATATTTTAAAATCACTTTATTCATATAGTTTAAGTAAGAACTTTCTCTACGTTGCTTTTCTGCCAATCTAAAAGCAAAAGCAGAATTAGGCGAAAAATTATTCATAGAACAAAAGAAGTCATAAAACATGTATGCTTCATAAATAGTATATGGACGGTCGATTTTTTTCATATATGTATGTAAGGCTAAATTAATTTCTTCAAATAACGGTCGATCAGGATAATCATAGTTGGGACTAATAACTGGGTTGTACTCTGTAGTCAGTCGTCTGAAGGATATTTTCATCCATAATTTAATTTGCAGGACTTCGGTCGGATCAAAAACCAAGTTAAGCGATTCTTTTAAAATATCTACAAAGCCAAGATACTGATTGGCTGTTTCCTTCTCCAAACTTGTTTTATCCTCAAAAAGAAACCAGAAAAAACAAAAGAAAAAATAACGGATTTGTTTTTCTTCTCCAATAAGTTTTCCACGTTTGATTTGAAGGCGAAATTCCTTTAAAAGATCATTTAGCTCAGTGATTTTTCGATAATACGTTGCAGAACTGATCGCATAGTTCAGCTGAAAATAGTCACAAGTCAATTCTCCTTTCGAAAATAACTGATTGACCATTTGAAACTTGATCGACTTTTCCAGAAAAAGGACAACAACTTTTTTCAATGGAAAAGTTGGTTCTTTTTTCAAAGAGATATTTTCACCGTTTAATGTTATTTCAACTTGCTCGTTCACCTGATTTTCTTCAAGAAAACTTTGCAGGAAAGACAAGTATTCATTTAATGTTGGCAAGCTAATTTGAAATTCACTGACTAGCTCGTTTTTTGTTGCGTGGCCTTGATTGTTGTATAAAAATAATAATATATCATTCATATAATCAAAGGGCTTTTCTAAAAAATCTCGTTTCAGCATAATAGACACCTCACTTTAAGGATACTTGATTCATGGGGAAATGGCAATACGCAACTTATAAAAATAAATTTACTGACTATTATTATTTAAAAAAAACGAATTTTTATATATAATGGGATGTAATGTTGTTATTATTTTGTATATATATAAACATAGCGATGGCATAGTCGATTGAAGGGAGAAGAACTTTAGTGAAAGTAGTAATTATCGGAGCCTCCCATGGGGGACTTCAGGCAGCATTAACATTAAAGAGATTAAATCCTCAAACCGAGGTTATTCTAATTGAAAAAAGAAGTGAGATCAGTTTTGTTTCAAGCGGAATCGTATTGAAAATGAATCAATTGGTTGATGAATTGGACAAAGTGAGGTATCTGACTCTAGAAGAATTGAATAATAAAGGGGTAGACGTTTTAATTAATGCAACAGTTACTACAATAGATCCAGAGAAAAAATACATCGTTTATGAGGACGCTTCTAACAACGTGATTGAAATTAGCTATGAAAAGCTGATCCTTGCAACGGGCTCAAATCAATTTTCAACAAATATAACATTACCAAGTAAAGATAAAGTAACTGTATTCAAAAGCTATCCTAGCTCTGTAGAAGTATTGGAAAAATTGGAACAGTCAAAATCGATCTCAATTGTTGGCGGAGGCTACATTGGTGTAGAATTGTGCGATGCATTGAAAGATCAAGGCAAAGAAATTCATTTGATTGAAAGTGCAGGTTCAGTTCTTTTTCGATACTTAGATAAGGAACTTTCTTCACTGATTGAAGAAAAAATCGTTGCATCTGGTGTGAAACTTCATTTAAATGAAAGTGTTATTAGCTTCTCAGAATTAGAAGAAGAGCTATTTGTTACAAATACAACGAATGAAGAAATTAGAAATAATTATGTAATTATAGCGGTAAACGCTCGTCCAGATAGTCGATTAGTCAAAGAGTTTTTAGATTTAAATGCTAATGGAACGATACGAGTCAACGAACATATGCAAACAAGTGATCCAGATATATTTGCTTTAGGTGACGTGATTTCTTATCCAGTTCGTAATAGCTACCGTAAATCGTTTGTTCCTTTAGTCAATAATGTTGTCAGAAGTGCAACAGTTGCGGCAATGAATGTTCTGGGACATATGATTAAATATAAAACGACTCAAAAAACAACGGCAACGAAAATCTTCAACAGTTATGTTGCTAGCACAGGGTTAACAGAAGAAGAAGCAAAGTTTGAAGGAATCGAAGTGGAAAGTACCTTTTTAACATTGCCATGTCAACTACCTTATCTTGAATTACAAGAAGAAGTACATATCAAAATGGTTTTCGAAAAAGGAACGCACAAACTGATTGGTGGTCAATTAATGTCTGAAAAAGACATTACACAATCAATTAATACCTTATCTTTGGCAATTGAGAAAGAGACAACCTTAGAAGAATTAGTGACACTAGATTTTTATTTTAATCCAGGAATCAATCAGCCAATGGGAATTATAGGACGAGCAGCATATGAATTTTTGATAGAAAAGTATAAATCTCGATAATTTAATAACATGTATTATTATATTTTTGAAATGATTGAGCACTTTAATTAAACATAAAAAATGGCTTGCCCGATTCGTTAGAGAAACAGCAAAACAACGTCCTTTTCGTTTTGTTGTTTTTTTGCATAATTGTTATTTTTGTAAATAAATCAAAATACTACTACTTATTGTTATTTAAGTTTATAATAGAATAAAATTCTAGGGGGCATCGCCGATGAAAGCAGAGGAAAAGAAATTTTATGACTTCATAATGGATCGAACTAAACCAGATCATCAAGAAGACATGAAACATTTGCTGGCAGAATTGATGGAAAGAAAATCAACGGATAAACTCGATAAAATGTACCTGATGAGTGTGGTTCCTAGAGCACTTTCTTATCTGGATCCTGATTCAGTAAACGAAGTCAAAAAAGTTGTATCAGAGTTTTCAGCAAAATTATAAGCAAAAAAATAAAGGCAAGCTGATTCATTCGGATGAGTTTGTCTTTTTTTAGGTGCTAGAAAGAATGAGTAGAAGAGGTAAATCAATAAAAAATAGTTGGTTAAATGACGAAAACAAATACATAGAAGAACTCTCTACGACAGTTCTAGAAACTTGTCGTAGAAATAGACAAAAAATGGATTTTTCATTTGTTATTGATAAAAAAACTATGCTAAAGTATATCAGTCATTAAAAAGAGTAGGTGAGCAGGATGAAACATATAAAAAATACATTCAAGTTATTTAAATTAGATTGGCAACGCATTTTTAAGAACCCAATCGCTACATTTTTGATCATTGCCCTGATGATTATTCCATCACTTTATGCATGGTTCAATATCAAAGCTTTGTGGGATCCTTACGCAAACACTGGAGAATTGCCAATTGCGGTATACAGTGACGACAAAGCAGCAAGTTTTCAAGGTAAGGAAGTTGATATAGGGAAAGAAGTCCTGAAAAACCTTCATGAAAATAAACAATTAGGCTGGAAGTTTGTTGATTCAAAAGAAGAATTAGACAAAGGGGTAAAATCTGGTAAATATTTTGCTGGGATTTATTTACCGAAAGACTTTTCTAAAGATTTATTGAGTTTTACGACAGGTGAAATCGTCAAACCTAAAATAGAGTATTCTATCAATGAAAAAATCAATGCGATTGCACCAAAAATTGCAGAAAAAGGCGCTTCTTCTTTACAAGCCCAAATAACCGATCAATTTACCAAAACTGCAAGTAGTACCTTAGTTACGGTATTTAATGATATAGGCTATAATTTAGATTCTAATTTAGTCAGTATCACCAAAGTAAAAAATATGATTTTATCAACGGATGATAACATTGAGCAAATCGACAAGTATACACAAGAAGTCGTAGCACTTCATGGCAAAATGCCAGAACTGAAAACAAAATTAGCAAAAGCCAATGAATTTGTGGACTATTTACCGCAAGTGGATGCTTTAGGAACAAAATTGGTGGATTTAAATGATAAAATGCCGACGATCAAAGAGCAGGCTAAAGTTATTTTAACCTTGCAAGAAAAAATTCCGGAAATTCAAAATGCGGGTAAACAATTAGCGATGATCGATGAAGATTTTGCTTCCGTCGAACAAACCATGACTGATGGAATCAATGAAGCAAAACAAGGATTAACGATCATCCAACAAGTTCAAACGGCTTTACCAGATATTGAAAAACTTGGAGATCAGGCAGATCAATTGGCGACAGCGACCAAAGATGGTGCAACAAAATTACAAGAAGCGCTGCCAAGTATTACTAGCAGTATCAAAGTAACCTTAGAGTCTGTTCAAACCATTGGCTCCAATGTATCCGCAATTGCTGGACAAATCGAACAATTATTGACAGACAATGAATTAACGCCAGATGAACGTGCAGCTTTAAAACAAATGTTGCAACAATTTAGCTATAGTTTAGGTAAACAACAAGTAGCGATCGATCAATTAGCCGCGATGCTGACAGATATTCAAAATTCTTCTGGTAATCAAGATCTTCAACCAATCATTGATAGCTTGAACAATTTGAGCACACTAATCGGTGGCTTGAAAGCGAGAGTAGATAGTATCGATGCGGATTCAATTTCTGTGGATCAATTAAAAGCTGTTCTTGCTGAGATCGAAAGTATGGCTGGAAACATTGCTGGGATTGCAGGTAGTATCAATGTCGATGCAGTTGCAGCGGATGTAAATGATATATTAACCAAACTAATCAATACGATTTCAACTGCACAAGGTCTGCTTAGTCAAGCAAAACAAATTGACTTTGCCACACTATTAAATTCAACTCAAGCGACTGTTGCCAATGCGATCGGTATTTTAGAAAAATATCAAGCAGAATTACCAGCGATCAAACAAGAAGTTCATGATGCAAATGTATTACTGAACGGCCATATGGAGACGATCGTCAATGGTATCAATAAAGGCGCAGATCTTTATAACAACGAGTTACCTGTAATAGAAGAAAAACTGGGCTTAGCAGCAAGCTTTATTAAAAATGATTACCCAGAAATCAAAGAAAACATTACTGGAACATTAAAAACAGTCAACGAAAAAATGCCAGATTTAGAATCTGCTTTAAACAAAGCCAATGATTTAGTTCAAAACGATTGGCCAAACATTAAAACAGGGCTTCATAAAGCCGCTGAAGCGATTCGTAAAGGTGAAAAGGACGTTGACCTTGGACAAGTGATAAAACTGCTTAAACTGGATGCTAACGCGGAAAGTGACTTCTTTGCAAAACCAGTTGAAGTATCTGAACATAAAATTTATCCAATTGCCAATAATGGTTCAGCTAGTACGCCGTTTTACACAGCATTGTGTCTGTGGGTCGGAGCCGTATTATTTTCAAGTGTAGCAACCACTGATTTTTATTTAGATGAAAAAGACCGTGGTAAATATTCTAAACGGGAACAATTTTCTGCAAGAATGCTAACATTCTTAGTGATGGGCTTAGCGCAAGCCTTGATCGTGACTTTAGGGAATTACTTCGTACTAGGAGTAGATGTGAGACAGCCATTTTATAGTGTCTTGTTTGCCTTGTTGATCGCCTTTACGTTTATGATGATGGTTTATGTACTTGTGGCGCTGTTCGGCAATGTCGGAAAAGGTGCTGCGATCATTATCTTAGTCCTCTCCATTTCGGGCGGGGGCGGAAATTATCCGATCCAAGTTTCCGGCAAGTTCTTCCAGTTTATCAATCCGTTTTTACCATTTACCCATGCGGTGAATTTATTACGGGAGTCAGCAGGCGGAATTTATTGGCCAAATGCCTGGAAAGCGATTATTATTTTAGCGATGATCGCGATTGTTTTCTGTGTATTAGGGATATTCTTATATCCTTATATTGAAGAAAAAACGAAGAAATTTGCAAAAGTTTCTCATGAAAGTCATATCTTCCACTGATCATTACGATTGAATTATAACAAAAGATTGACATGACCGATTACAAGGGCATGTCAATTTTTTGTTCATTTTTTCAAGGCAAACCTAACAAAAAAACAAAGAACGCCCATCAATCAACTTGGGTCTTTCTAAACAATAAAAAGTCACTAATAAAAATAGGATTTCACTATACAAATGATCAGAATCATTTTATAGTCTTAAGATATGCTAAAAATGAGGTAGGGATGATTATGATAAATTTTTTAATAGATCGTTTTGAAAAAAGACAACCAAAAAATTCAGATACGCGAACAGCCTTTGGTATTTTTGCAGGAGTTGTCGGATTGTTATCTAACTTACTTCTTTTTGTAGGGAAACTATTGATCGGCTTGGTTTCAGGCAGTGTGTCGATCATGGCCGATGCCATGAATAACTTGTCAGATACCGTTTCTTCGGTTTTAACTTTAGTTGGTTTTTATATTGCGGGCAAACCTGCAGATAAAGAGCATCCGTACGGTCATGAACGTTTTGAGTATATCAGTGGGATGTTAGTGTCATTGTTGATCACATTTGTTGGTTTTCAATTCTTTATGACTTCAATCGAACGAATCAAAGCACCACAAAGTATCAAAGTGACGCCAGTGATTCTGATCATTTTAGTTTTGTCGATTTTGATCAAAGTTTGGCAAAGTGTGTTTTATAAACGGGTAGCCAAAAAAATTGATTCAAATACCCTTGTTGCAACAGCTAAAGATAGTTTAAACGACGTCTTCACAACGATTGCGGTTTTAGTCTCAGCAACGGTTGAAGGTGTTACGGGGCTAAAAATCGATGGCATCGTTGGTTTGGTCATTGCTTGTTATATTATTTTTAGTGGCTTGCAATTGATTCGTGAGTTTATAAATGAGTTGATGGGGTTACGCCCAGACCAAGCAGCGATCGATCAAATGAAATTGTATCTATCCTCTGTTTCAGAAATCGTGGGGTATCATGACTTGCTGATTCATCAATATGGACCAAACAAAACCTTTGCGTCAGTTCATATTGAAATTGATGATCGCTGGGATTTGACCAAAGCACATGAAACAATTGATGAAATCGAGTTAGAGTTTAGGCAAAAGCTAGGCGTGGATCTAGTTTGCCATATCGATCCAGTAAATTTATATGACCAAAGACAACAGTTTATTCATCAGGAACTGAAAAAAATCATTAAAGGAATCGATAGTGAATTAAAAGGGCACGACATTCGTTTAGTTGAACATGGCGGTAAACCACGTATCTTATTTGACTTAGTCGTTCCAAATCAGTTTAAAGCAACAGATCAGGAATTAAAGATTCGGATTCAGGAACAAGTTTACAGAAATATTGGTGACTATCCAGTGGAAGTAACCTTTGACCACAATTATTTACTCTAAATATTTAGAAAATGATGAACTATAGATATAAATCTGTTTTATTTTCTCAAAAAAAATATAAAATCAGTTGTTCTATCTAAAAAAATGAAAAAATAATCTTCTTTAACGTGGTACCATAGGGATGGATTGTTAGGAGGAATTAAAAAGATGAATAGTGAGTTATTGATTGTTCTGTATTTTTTCGTTGTGGTGATCGTTGTGTTGACATTGGTGATTGTTAGAGATAAGCAATTTTTAAGGACTTTATTAGAGAAAAAAGAGTTACACCAAGAGGAAATCACGGATTTAAAATTAGAAAAAGTCCGTTTGAAACATATTATAAAAATGCAGGATGAAACTATTACCCACATGCTGAATTCAAGCCCGCAATACTCTAAAAAGCTAGAGCTAGAGTACTCAAAAAAAGCGATAGTAGAAGAACATGCACCCTTAGAGTGGGATTTGGGTGAATATGAAAGTATGAACCAAGAGTATTACCAATCGTAAAATAAAAAGAAGTGACTGAGCGATATCCACAAGGGATTTTCCTCAGTTGTTTCTTTTTTTTCTTGTATCTAAATTCGCAAAATCATATACTGATTAAAAAAGGGGGATTTTGAATGGAAGCACAATTGATTGTCCTTGGTTTTGTGGGACTGATTATTTTAATCATCACTGTAATGGAAATCTATAATCGCCTAAAATTGAGAGCAATGGTTAAAAGTCAATGGGGGACGTTTCCAAGTTCGCGTTTCTTTGATAAAGAAGAAAGCTTGAAAGAAGCGTGGAGTCAGGCAAGAAAGTACCGAAATTACGATAGTGAAATCGATGATATTACTTGGTATGACTTAGACGGCTTTGCCTTATTTGAGCGAATCAATGGAACTTATTCAAGTATAGGATCAGAGGCACTGTATCAACGTTTACGAAATTTTAATTTTTCTAAAGAAAGCCATGATCGTTTGGAGAAATTAATCGATTATTATCAACAAAATCCGACTATTCGAGAAGAGCTGCAATTTCATTTTGCCTGTTTAGGGAAGCAAGATAAAAATAATGTAGAAAGCTATTTAAGTGAAACCAGAAGCCAAGAGTTGCCTAAAACAAAATTGTATCTATTCTGCGGGCTATTGCCAATTCTATTGCTGATAGTCGTGTTGGTATTTCCAACGTCGTTATCTATTTTATTACTATTAGGCTCAATCTTATTCAACGTCATCTATTATCAAGTAAAAAAGGCAAAACTCCAACGTGAGCTGACTTGTATGGGCTATTTGGTTCAAACGGTTGCCTGTGCTAAGAAAATAGCGAAAATAAAAACACCTTTTCAAGAAGAGCTGACGAAAAATTTACGACCACTTGCTGCGATGACCAAGTTTGGTATTTCTTTTCGAATGAAGTCAAATAGTGATGCGGAGCTGATGTTTGATTATTTCGCGATGATTTTTATGTTACCATTTATTTCCTATAATTTTGTTTTGGAAAAATTGAAGAATTATGAGTTGCAAGCAAAAGAAATGTGGCGTTTATTGGGAGAGCTAGAAGTAGCTGCCGCTGTGTTAAATTTTCGAATGGTCATGCCTGATACCAGTCAGCCGGTTTTTTCAGAAGAAATTCAAGTGCTAGGTGAAGAAGTCTATCATCCATTACTAACAGAACCGGTGCCAAATGAGGTGAATTGGACCAAAAATACGCTTGTAACAGGTTCTAATGCTTCAGGTAAGTCAACGTACGTCAAAAGTGTGGCAATCAGCTGTATCCTTTCTGCAACGATTCACACAGCTTTAGCAACGCACTTCCAATTACCATTTGGCCATATTTTAACATCAATGGCAGTGGAGGATGATATTTTTGAAGGGGACAGCTATTTTATAGCAGAAATAAAATCGGTCAAACGCGTGCTGGACTTGGCTGAAACAACTGTTCCTTGTTTGTGTTTTATCGATGAAATATTAAAAGGTACGAATACGATCGAGCGCATTGCTGCCTCATCTAGTATGGTGCATTGGTTAGATGCGTATCCGTCCTTAGCGTTTGTTGCGACGCATGATATTGAACTGACAGAAATTTTAAAAGGATCGTGTGATAATGTTCATTTTGAAGAACAGGTTACTAAAGAACAAGGCGTGACCTTTGATTATCAATTGCGGCAAGGTCCTTCTACAACAAGAAATGCTATTCAGTTGTTGGATGTGCTGAATTATCCCCAAAGCATTGTTGAACAAGCGAAAAAAGAAGCAGACTATTTTGATCAACATCGATCATGGCAAATAATAGAATAGTAAAAAAGACAAGGACTGGCATCAGAGCTGTTCTTGTCTTTTTTACTAGCCTAAAAACAGCGTAAAAGTGGGATAGTTTTGATGAAAAGAGAATCTTGCTAAAATGTTAGAAACAATGTTCTAAGAATTTGTTAAATAGAGAAAGAGGAAGAGATAAATATTTCAATAGTTTAGCAGGTAAATAATTGACAATCGTCATTTATGGGCGTAGCATATGTGATTGTTTGCGGAAAAAGCATATTCTTTTCTGAAAATAAAATAGAAAAAAATCAAAGAAGGAGAGGTTGATCAAGTGGACTACTTAAAACGATTATTTATCGGAAAACCGTTAAAATCAACTGAAAACGATGAGCATAAGTTGAGTCGTTTTGCTGCACTGGCCTTATTGTCATCAGATGCACTATCATCAATTGCCTATGGGACAGAACAAATCGTTGTTGTACTGGTTACATTATCTGCTGCTGCTATTTGGTATTCGTTGCCCATCGCTGCTTTTGTTATTATTTTACTTATTTCATTAACGTTATCTTATCGGCAAATCATTCACGCCTATCCTCATGGTGGTGGCGCTTATGTTGTCAGTAGCGAAAATTTAGGGAAGAATGCCGGTTTAGTGGCTGGTGGTTCATTGCTGGTCGATTATATGCTGACCGTGGCCGTATCCGTTTCAGCAGGTGCTGAGGCAATCATTTCAGCGGTACCAGCATTGTATGGTCACCAAGTGGCTATCTCGATTGTGATCGTGTTGTTGATCATGTTGATGAATCTACGCGGATTGAGAGAATCTGCTAGTTTCTTGATGTTCCCTGTGTATAGTTTTATTGCAGTGATCACATTATTGATTGGGACTGGTTTGTTCAAAATCATGACAGGGGCGGTTCCTTTACACGCAACAGCCATACCAGGTACAGTTGTTCCAGGTATTACGATTGCGTTGGTGTTACGAGCCTTCTCTTCAGGCTCTTCTTCACTGACTGGAGTGGAAGCCATCAGTAATGCGGTACCGTTTTTCAAAAAGCCTAGAGCAAAAAATGCTGCAGGAACGTTAACGCTAATGGCTGCAATCTTAGGTTTTTTCTTTGTTGGAATCACCTTTATCAATTATTGGTATGGAATCGTGCCACAAAATGAAGTGACGGTATTAGCGCAAATTGGGAAAGCTGTTTTTGGTCAAAATATCCTTTATTATGTACTGCAATTTGCAACAGCATTGATTTTAGCTGTAGCAGCCAATACAGGTTTTTCAGCCTTTCCAGTGTTAGCCTATAACTTAGCCAAGGATAAATTCATGCCCCATATGTACATGGATCGTGGAGATCGTTTAGGCTATTCAAATGGGATTTTGACCTTAGCGGCAGGTTCTGTCGTATTGTTATTGATCTTCCAAGGGTCAACAGAACGCTTGATTCCGCTATATTCAATCGGGGTCTTTATTCCCTTTGCTTTATCTCAGACAGGTATGGTGCTGAAATGGCGGAAAGAAACGAAAAAATGGTTATCAAAATCAATTGCGAATATTGTTGGAGCCTTCATTTCTTATGCAATCATCGTTATTTTGTTCATGTATCGTTTAGGCGATATCTGGCCGTTCTTTATTATTATGCCTGTGTTGATTTTTGTTTTTTACAGTATTCATACTCATTACCAAAATGTAGCGGAACAACTACGCTTAGAAGAAACAGTCAAGCAGCAGGAATTTTATGGTAATACAGTGATTGTCTTAGTCGGAAATGCTACTCAAGCTAATGTGGGAGCTGTCAATTATGCTCGTTCAATCGGTGATTATGTAGTAGCGATGCATGTCTCCTTAGATGAAAACGTTGAAAAGGAAAAAGAAATCGAAGCCGCTTTTAAGCAACATTTTCCAGATATTCGTTTTTCTGTCGTCCATTCATCTTATCGTTCGATCACCAATCCAATTCTTCGTTATGTGGACTTAGTAAGTCGAAATTCAGCCAAACGGAATTACACGACAACTGTGTTGATTCCACAGTTTGTGCCTAATCGGCGCTGGCAAAATATTTTGCATAATCAGACGAGCTTGCGTTTACGTTTAAAATTATCATGGCGGGAAAATATTGTGGTTGCGACGTATAGTTATCATTTGAAGAAATAATAAAAGCAAGTAAGGATCTGAAGAGATTCTTACTTGCTTTTTATGTTAGAGCTAAACAGACTCATACGTTTTTACTTGATCCAGCTGCAACCGTTAAATCCTTCGGTGATAACGAAAACTAATTCACAGGGAAAAGCGCCCTGTTAAAATTATTTTTCTTATATCACTCAGGATCTGAGCAAACGTGTTCCGCTTTTCTATGATCTAGCTACATGAACCAGCTCTTCGGAAAAAAGATAAATCCTGTTTGTGATAAAGAGCATCACTAACAGGATTTCCTATTTTTCAGTCAGAGCAAAACGGCTCATTCTGCTTTTCTATGATCCAGCTGCACAAAACAGCCTTTGAGGAAAATAGATAATCTGGATAGAGAACAAAGAACGTTCTATATCCAGATTCCTAATTTTCTCTAAGGCTAAGCGTTTTGTTCCGCTTTTCTATGATCTAGCTATATGAACCAGCTCTTCGGAAAAAAGATAAATCCTGTTTGTGATAAAGAGCATCACTAACAGGATTTTCTATTTTTCAGGCAGAGCTAAACGGCTCATTCCGCTTTTCTATGAATGTTTACTCACCGGATCTAATCGGCGTTCGATCATGCCCAACACCCAGTCAGTAATGATCGCCATCAAAGCAGTTGGTAAAGCCCCAACAAGGATAATGGCGGTACCATCTGTGGCATTGGTTCCGCGGATGATGATATCACCCAGTCCACCAGCGCCAACAAAAGCACCAATTGCGGTGATTCCGATTGCGACAACTAAAGCATTTCGAATTCCTGCCATGATCACAGAAACAGAAAGCGGTAATTCTACCATGTAAAGTCGCTGCCATTTAGTCATCCCCATGCCTTTACCGACATCTAAAATATTTCGATCGACCTGGATCATCCCAGTATACGTATTTTTGATGATTGGCAATAATGAATAGAGAAAGACAGTGACAATAACAGTATTGACGCCAAGTCCTAGACCTAGCATCAAAATGGAAAGCATTGCTAGAGAAGGAACTGTTTGGATCAAGTTTGCAATACTTACGACCCAACCAGCCATTTTTCTTCTACGGGCAATGAAAATCCCGATTGGAATACCCACGATAGCGGCAAATAATACACCATAAATGGAAATCAGAAAATGTCGAACAAACTGACTCAAAACATAACTACCGTTTTGCTCAAAGTAATAGAAGAACTGTTGCAGTAAATTCATATCTTGTAGGTTCTGCATTATTTTCCACCTCCTTCAGATTCGAAGAAATGGTGTTCTTTTAAGAAGTTGTCTGCAACAGTTTCTGGTTCCATCAAATCATTGTCTGCTTGATAGTTCAGTTTTTGCATCGTTTCCGTTGAAATTTTGCCTGATAATTTAGCTAATACATCCTTCAGTTCAGGATGTTTTTTCAAGATTTCGTCTGTTGCAACCGCACAGGCATCATAAGGTGGGAAGAAGTGTAGATCATCTTCTAAAATCACCAAATCATAGCTGCCGATCCGACCGTCTGTTGAATAACCTAGAACAACATCCATCTTGTTAGCAGCAACAGCATCATAGACTAAACCAATCTGCATTGGGAAAACACGTTTAAAATCGAAGCCGTATGTTTCGGTGAAGCCTTTGTAGCCATCACCCTTACGATCGATCCAAGACGTATCAACACCAGCAGTCAATTGATCACCAACTTTTTTGAGGTCACTGATGGTTTTCAAATTATACTTTTTAGCGGTTTCTTGCGTTACCATAAAAGCATAGGTATTAGCAAATCCATAGGAATTAAACCATTTTTGCTGAAATCTTTTTTGAAATTCAGATTGAACAACATCAAAGGCCTTTTTCGGATCTTTGATCGGTTCTAAGTTTAATGTTGTCGTTAAATCAGTTCCGGTATAACGGGCAGCTGAAATTTGTGCATCGCCATTCATCATAGCTTGATGATTGATCGTAGTTGTGGCTAAGTTGTTGATGATCGTCGTTTTTTCATCCGTATAATGTTCGATCATACCAGCAACTAAGCTGGCTAAGATTTGTGCTTCCGATGTGATTCCTCCGGTAATGGAAATGGTTGAATCATCAGAGTTAGAAGCTAGTCCAGGTAAAGAACAGCCTGCTAATAGCAACGCACTGCAACAAGTTAACAGTAATAATTTAAGTTTTTGTTTCATTATTATTCCGCCTCCCTTAATGCTTTAGGCGTTAATTTTTTCTCCAATAATCCAAGCAATAAATCCGCAGCTAGCGCTAAAATTGTGACAGGAATCGTTCCAGCGAAAATCAAATCAGGTTGGTAGTTGTTTAATCCACTGAAAATGAAATCGCCAAGACCACCAGCACCAATGTAAGAAGCAAGTGTCGCCCATGCAATCACATAGACTGCAGCTAGGCGAATCCCAGCCATGATTGTCGGCATAGCGATTGGTAATTCGACCATAAAAATCGATTGGACATTGGTCATCCCCATCCCTTTAGCAGCATCTTTATAATCCGAGCTGACTTCGCGGATACCGATATACGTATTTCGTAAAATAGGTAATAAGGAGTAAATAAACAATGCAATGATTGCTGGAATTTTTCCAACACCAAAAATTGGGATCATCAAAGCAAGTAAAGCCAGTGATGGAACGGTTTGTAAGGCACTGGTCAACCCGATAATGATTGCTGCGGTTCTTTTAGTTCTGGTCAACAGGATGCCAATCGGCACAGCAAACAAAATCCCCAGTAGCAGTGCTATCCCAGAAATAAAAATATGTTCACCAATTTTAGTGACAAGTTCATTTCCTCTTTCTAATAAAAACTGATTCATTTTTTTACACCTCCGCTTGAGGCTGTTTGACATCAGTTGCTTCTGATTCATTTTGAGTTGGAGCAGTTTCTTCTGTTTCTTCTTCACCCCAGATAACATCGTAAACGATATCTACTAAGGAAGCTCTGGTTAAAATACCCACGACTTTTTGTTGGTCGTCTACAACAGGAACGTATTTTAAGCCACGTTTTAAAATTCGTTGCAACGTGTCGCGTAGTAAAGAAGATTTTTTTACAAAGAAGACTTTTGGATTCATGATATCACTAACACTGGTAGCCGTATTTCTGCGGCGATCAAGTGTTTCAACATCGATAAAGCCTTTTAAGACTCCAGCCCCATCAACAACTAAGAGTGTATCAACACGTTTTTCTCTCATTAGTTTGATTGCTTCTGATAATGATTTTTCTGGTGTGATCGTAATCGCATTGTTCAACATTACTTCACCAACTGTTGTAATATCTGGCTTGGCTTGGATCAAACGATCTTCACCAATTAATTCTTCGACAAATTCGTTGACTGGATGACGTAAAATATTATCCGGCGTATCAAATTGGATCACTTTACCTTCACTCATAATGGCAATTCGATTCGATAATTTTAACGCTTCATCCATATCATGTGTTACAAATACAATTGTTTTTCCTAAACGTTCTTGTAAATCTTTGACTAAGTCTTGTAAAGAGTCTCTTGTAATTGGATCTAATGCACCAAAAGGTTCATCCATCAAGATAATATCTTGATTAGCTGCAAGAGCCCGAACAACGCCGATTCGTTGTTGTTGTCCACCAGATAATTCGTTTGGATAACGATCAAGCATTTCTCTAGGTAGCTCCACTAAATCGATCATTTTTTCTGCGATTTTATTGCGCTCTTCAAGGTCTACTTTCAATAACTTCGGTACAAGTACGATGTTTTCTCTAATTGTCATATGCGGCATCAACCCGATATTTTGAATAACATACCCGATTTTTCTACGTAACTCCACTGGATTGATCGTTTGAATATCTTCACCATTGATCAAGATTTTTCCTTTTGATGGATCAGTCATTCGATTGATCATTCTCATAGAAGTTGTTTTTCCGCTACCACTGGTTCCGATAAAGCAGATAAATTCGCCTTTATCAAAAGACAGATTGATGTCATCTACAGCGATTTTGCCGCCTTTGTAAATTTTTGAAACATGTTGAAATTCGATCAACTTTCTCACCCCAAATTCTTTTTTCTTGGTCTCGTTTCTTACAGAATTACAGTGTTTCCTAACAAATGGTTCTACTACTAGTATGCTACAAAACAACGATTTGGACAAATCAGAGGTTTTTATGACCATTCTTAAGGTCAAAAATAATGAGATGATCAACATATTTTTCTAAGAAATGCTGGAAAAAGTTAGGGAAGAAGGACTTATCAACTATTATTCTATTGACAATAGTTAGAAACCTTAGTATATTGTTGACTAGCAACTACTATTTTATGAATAATAGGAGGCGAAAAGGAGAGAAAATGGAAAAATTTGGGTTATGGTATTTGGTATTTAGTTTGAGTTATTTGTTTTTATTTTATCTTGTAGCGAAGAGAAATGAAAATTATCGGAAATTTGTCTTAACTGGTTTTGTTATTATCCAATTTATTTACTTAGCTTGGCGGTTTGTTTATACGATTCCTAGTGGAAGTATTGTTGAAACGATTGCCGGGAGTTTATTATATCTGGCGGAATTTATGGGATTCATTCAGGCCTTTACTCTAGTGATCTTATTTTGGAAGCCGTATAAACGGAAAAAAAAAACAGTAGATGAATTAAAAGTGTTACCCACTGTTGATATTCTGATCGCTACCTATAATGAAAATATTGATATTTTAGAAAGAACTGTTGTAGGGTGTTTATCTATTGACTATCCTAAAGAGCTATTAAAGATCTATCTTTGTGATGATGGAGATCGCTCGATGGTAAAAAAATTAGCAGAAAAACATCATGTTGAATTTATTGCTCGTCCTACACATGAGCATGCCAAAGCAGGGAATTTAAATTATGCACTAACCAAAACTAGCGGAGAAATTATTGTGACTCAAGATGCAGATATGGTGCCTAAACGTGAGTTTTTACAACGAACGCTTGGGTATTTTGCGCAAGAAGATGTTGGGTTTATTCAAACACCGCAAACGTTTTTTAATTCAGATATTTTTCAACATAATCTATATTTAGACAGTGAAATCAATAATGAACAAGACTTTTTTATGCGTAGTTTAGAAGAAGGCAAAGATCAATTCAATGCAGTATTGTATGTAGGAAGCAATGCATTATTTAAGCGGGCGGCGTTAGATTCGATCGGTGGATTCACAACAGGTGTGATCACAGAAGATATGGCTACAGGTTTATTGTTGCAAAATAATGGATGGCAAGGCGTCTTTGTCAATGAAGCGCTCGCTTCAGGACTTTCTCCAGAAACGTTAGCAGATTATGTGAAACAACGGGATCGTTGGGGACGTGGTAATGTCCAAGTTGCTAAAAAGTATACATTAAAGAAACTGAAAAATTTAAGCTTCATTCAAAAATGGTTTTATCTTGATGGTGTGCTGTACTGGTATTCTGGCATGTATAAATTGATTTATTTACTATGCCCATTTTTATATTTGGTTTTTAACATTTCAAGTTTGAAAACGACGTTGGCGCAACTAGTGATATTTTGGCTACCGGCATTTTTATCGGGGAGTCTGATGTATAAGTCAGTTGCTAGAAAAAAATATAATTCCTTCATAAGTAACATTTATGAACTTGTTACAGCACCGCAAGTTTCTTGGGCCGTTTGGAAAGAGACCTTGTTTAGTCCTAAAAAGAATAAAAAGTTCCATGTGACGATTAAAGGGATCCAAGGGGGAAAAGGCTACTTTGATTGGCGCAATTGCAAAATTCAGATTCTATTATTAGGGCTTAACTGCTTCGCTTTGATTTATTACATCTGGCAATTAGATCTAAGTCAGCTACAGTGGTGGAATGTGTTATCCATCAATGTTTATTGGTTGTTGTATAACATTGTTAGTTTGACCGTAGCCGTTTGTGTCGCATATGAACGACCACGTTTACCAATGATCGTTCCAGTTGAGTATCAAGGCAAATTAATGAAAGAAGATCAAGAAATCCCCGTTCAAATCAATTATTTAGGTGAGAAAAGTGTGACCATCATTGCCAATCAACAAGATCCGCATCTAAGCATGTTGCTTGATCCAGAAGCAGGATTTCTGTCTTTTCAGAAAATAAAAAATGTAAAACTGGTTCGTTCGCGTACTATTAATGTAGCAGGAAAAGTTGAAATCACATTCAAAATTCAAAAGTTTTCACGAAAAAATCACTATCGTTGGTTAGGGCTGATTTATTCTGATCCAACCTATGGAATTGGTGATATCCAGTCAATCAGAGTTAAATTTTATACGATTTTTAAATATATAGTCAAAAATAGAAAAGATGCACAAAAAAATCAACAGTTACTGTCATAAAGGAGCCAATTAGACGTATGAAAAAAAAGAGAATAATTATGATGCTAGCGTTTATAGTTGTTGTTTTCACTGGATGCGCAAAGAATGCTGATCCTAAAGAGGTCGCTACAGCTTTCATCAATAATATAATTTATGATCGAGATAAAGAAGCTGGGGAAAACTATTTTTATCAGTTAGACGCACCTAGCCAAGAAGACTTGACACAAGACTTTTCTGAATTGTTCGGTCTTTCAAAAGAACAAGCAAAAGAGTTAGTAACGATCTATCAGGAGCGACTTGAAAAGGAAACTAGTTTTTCGGTAAAGGTAAAAAATAGCAAGGCGAAAAAACAAGAAGTAGAAGTGACGGTTACAGGACTGGATCAGACGGCATTTGATCAAGTCATTGATCAAAAAACCGATGAAGAATTGGTCCAATGGTTAAAGAATAAAGGCTATGATATGATCGGAAAATTAGATGATATCGACAAGATTTCTGACGAAAAGCAATTAAATGGGATTTTAAAAGAATTAGATGCATTAAAAGATGAAGACCTTAATCAAATCCAATTTGAAGCACTGAAAAAAACGTTTAAAGAGTTGAAGGCTTCCAAAGAGTCAAAGACGATCCATTTAGAACTGGAACCAGATAAAAAAGAGCAGAAATATTGGATCATAGTAGATGAAGAAAAACGTTTTAACGAATTGCTAGATGCTTTCCAAGGATAACTAGAGTAAAGAAATATGTTGATTAAGGAGAAGTTAGAATGAAAAAATTTATAGTATTTTGCATAGCTCTTTTAATGATCGGGATCGGGACGACCCAGACGGTAAATACCGCAGATGCTGCTTTTTCAAAAGATGAGGCAGTTAGGGAACGGTTTGCTTTAAAAAGAGAAAGACTAGCAGAAGTCGTGTCTAAAAAGATCGCTCATGTTGAGAACTCAATCAAGACAAAACTAAAAGAGCAAGAGGCAAAAAAAGTTCAAAAACAAAAAGAAGAGGCTGAAAAGAAAGAGGCCGCTACAAAAGCAGAAGAAGAAAAAGTAGCCAGTCAAGCTGCAGCTCAAGAAGCAGCAACTGAACAAGCAGCAGGATCAGGCCAAGCGACAGCCCAACAACCAGTAGAACAGGCCCAACCTCCACTAGCACCTGAAACTGTTGAGGAGCCTGAAGCGGTGTCTGGTGCCTCAGCTAATGGACGGGAAAGAGGCCAACAAAACAGAGAGTGGGGCCGGCAGTTGGGTGATCCTAATTTGACACCAGAAGAGCGTCAAGGTATCATTCAAGAGAAAAAGAATTACAACCGCAATAACCACCGATAAAGGACTGAACAAGATTTGTACCAAAGACTAAAGCCCTTTGGTGCAGCGCTTAATTTGCTGTTTTTTGAAATTAGACATGTGCTCTTTTCATAGTCGATTTATTTCAGTGGTTACTTACTAGAAACTGCGGGTAATTTGTCAATCAAAACTGTGATAAGGGGATTGAGCGATGAGGGCTTCCAGCCAATTTAAAAAAGGTGCTTTAGAAATGTGTGTACTTCATTTTATTCAAAAAGAAGATCGATATGGATACGAATTAACACAACGAGTGAATCAGTTTATACCAATTACCGAAGGGGCGCTTTACCCAGTTTTACGCCGATTAGTCAAAGAATCTTATTGTGAGATTTATACGAAAGAATCACCTGATGGTCCTTCCAGAAAGTATTACCAAATGACGGATAAAGGAAAAGAATATTTGGAGCTTTTAGAGCGTGATTGGGATGAATTCGTTGAACAAGTAAGTAAACTGAGGGAGGCAGATTAGTGAACACCATGGAAGAATATTTAAACCAACTAAAGGCTGCTTTTGCTGAAGAAGATATAGAATATTTTAACGAGCTGAAAGAAGATTTATTGGAGCAATTAGCTATTTGTTTAGAAGAAGGACAAACAGAAGCAGAAGTTGTTGCCAGACTCGCTCCGCCAGAAGAAATAGCTGCTGACTTTTACGCAGATCTAAGCTTGGATGCTGCAATCAATGCCAAAACTTCTGTTGTTCCTAGAGAAGAAATTCAAGATGTATTCATTCAAACTCAGAAAAAAAGAATGCAAAAATTTATCAAGACAGTATTTAAAGTGTTGAGACCGTTATTTCTTTTAGGACTGTTGGCAGTTTTTGGCTTTTTCTTGATCTACGTCGTAAAAGAATTGATAGAAGAACGAAATCTTGCTGGTATTCCAACCATTTTATGTTTATTTTTATTGGCGATTATCTTGCAAGTTATTAAAAGTTGGTTTAGTCAAAAGGAGCGCTTGATCAATGGGGTTGCAATTGGTTTATCTGGACTGGGCGTCGCATTGTTGCTATTTTTTTCAGTAACAGGCCAGTTAATGTATAAAGGTAGACAATATTACAAAGAAATCAATCTAGCTTCCAGCAATCATGCTGCTTTTAGTTTTGATTCAGATGCAGATGTTGAGATCACCACAGTTGAGGTATCTAGTACTGAAAAACCGAGCTTAATGGTGAAAGGCAGATTCAAAGAAAGTGACATTAAAAAGATTGAAAATGGCTCATATGATAACAAAGTTGACTTAACGTTGGATGAGGAAAATATTTTTGATTCATTCACACGAACAGGACGTTCAGAAGTGATTTTCTTTATTCCAAAAGGGACGATCCTCGATGATTTTCACTTAGGTTTAAGCCAAGGCGATTTACGTTTGCTGGATATCCAAACGAAAAATTTTGACTTAGACTTAATTTCAGGAGATGTTTATGCCAAAAATATTATTGCTGATGAAGGCAATGTAGATAGTGATTACGGCGACGTAATTATCGAAGAATCAGCGATGAATTTAAACGTCAAAAGCACTTCAGGCAAAACCGTTATCACTGGTATGCTTGGTGATTTAACGATTGAAGGCAATAAAGGACTTTCTATTTTGAAATTTTTACGTTCGGATAAGGTTGTTTTAAACAATCATTCAGGACGAATGATTTTAGAAGACTCCGAAACAAAGAAGCTCACGGCCACAGCAACAGATGGGCAAGTAATTGTAAAAAGAACCAAAGGGGATCTTTCAATGGTCAATGAGAACGGCAAAATCGTCTCAGAAGAAAATCAAGGGAGATTAGATTTGAAAAATGGCTCTGGACCAACAATTGCTATTCAAGAAAGTAAAGTAAATGCAACTGTTTTCAGCCAATCTGGTTTTATCAAATGGCTCCAAGACCCAAGTCAAACAATCAACGTTATTGCTAGCACTGGGACTGGCGAATTGAGAAATGATTTTTCTGATGTATCAAATGATGGAAAATATAAAATTGATGTAAAATCCAAAACCGGCGATGTTAAAATCTTGGAAAAGGTTGAATAAGTTTTAGCAGTTTGGCGAAGAGATGACAGTGGTCTAGTTTTATGAATTACAACGGGTCTATTATATAAGGGGAGTTAGGCAAAACGTGGTGAGTTTTGCTTGGCTCTCCTTAAGCTTGAAATGAGTGTTATGAGAAACCTCGATGGCTAAATCTATATTTTGACGAAGTAGCACTTCGCTGGCTGTCTTCGCTTGTTTTTTAATAAAGTTTTTAAGGAGAAAAGGATGTTTAAAAAAAGGAAGATTAAAAAGTGGTTTGAACAAGGAAAGCATTCCTTGGAAGCAAAAGATTATCAACAAGCAGTTTATTTTTTCAAATTAGTTATAGAAGCAAGTATCAAAAATGGTGGCATTCAACTAAATGAGTGTTTCAATGCGTTTATTTCACTTGGTGATATTTATAACGAGGAATTATGTTTTGAAGAGGCTGATCAACTATATCGTATGGCTGCAGGGATGGATTTTTCAGCAAAATTTGTGTTGTTGAAAGAAGAGTTGTTTCATGACGATTCAAAATATAACCTAGATAGAAAAAAATGGTTGAAAAAAAATATGATTGATTTTACCGATATCATTCAAGCCAATGATGGTAAAAAATGGTTTTTTCTAATTGAAGAAGGAAACATGAGACAGCCAAAATTAATACCGACCAAAAAAAGAAAACCTCAAGTCCCGATAGATGAAGAATCTTTTTGGTCCTATGAGGATTATCTGGATACTCAGAATATCTAGATGGAGAGGCCGAGACAAAAGTGTTTAGCTCCAAGAAAAAAGCTACTTTTGTCTCGCCGTTTATTTGGATTTAGAGAACCGACTTTTGTCCGGTTCTTTTTCTTTACCAATTTTAATTAACAAAGAAGTCAAGTAGGCTACTAAAAAATAGAGAATAATTCGCCTATTTTCATAATTAAACAAGATAAATGAAATATTTTCTGACACTTTGTTGACTATGAAATTGTTTTTCTTTAAAATGAGTAATAGATAGAAACGAATATAATAAAAAAGGCACTTCACAAATCAGTTGGCGCTGATTCGTGAAGCCCTGATAAGTCAGAGAAAGCTGACCAATCAAGTTGCCCTTGTCAATGCGTAACATCGACATATTCCATTTTACTCAATTTTTGGAGAAATATCTAGAACTTTCTTTTCCAGAATTTAAGATGGATTATGTGATGCCTATTTGTTGAACATGCAATGGTGTTGGTAGAGTTTACCGATACCATTTTTTTTGTTTCTATCTAGAGAGTGTAAGGAGTTGGATTGTGAATCGCTTTGACTGAAGCCGACAGTCAAAAGCTGTTTCATAAATTTGATCTTTGCAGTTTCGCAAAAATCAAAGAGGGACAAACCTAGTAGAATCGTTGAGATGGTAATGTTCTGTTTTGTTTGATCCAGTCTTTGATTTTCAAGAGGTATAAACAGGAGCAAAAGAACAAAAATAATCTTGACCTATTCTAGATAAGTTCGTTTATTTTTGTTTTTGGCACCTGTTTGTATCTTAGCGTAAGCTACATAGATGATTCAACTTAAGAATGATTCAACTTATGGTTCATGATAAAGAGCTGCTTCGATTTCTGTCCGCTTTTTTTCCAAGAAGGGTGGCAGAGCAAGCTGTTCACCTAAAGCGTCTAAGGGTTCATCGATCGTAAATCCAGGTGTTAACGTAGCGAATTCAACACGATTACCGCCGGGTTCTCTGATATACAAGCTTTTAAAATAACCACGATGGACTAGTTTTTCAATATGCCAACCTTGTTGTTTCGCTTTTTCATATAGATGATTAAGTGCTGTTTCATCTCTAATCGAAAAAGCTACATGATCCATACTTCCTCGACCCATCCTCGTTTTTTCTACTGTATTGGTCTGCACTAGCTGAATAGAGTCTGTTTCATTCAACTGTAGATATCCCTGATCAGTTTCCCAACCTAACAACCGATAAAAAAAATCTGCTGTTTTTTCAAGATCGGTGACATGAAATTCGGTCGATAAAAGACCTAAAATCTGTTTATCGCCAGGAATGGTGTTTTGAACCTGTAATTCCTTAGCTAATGGTGGTTGTTCTACTTCAACTAGCTGAATCGTTACTTGATCTCGATTTTGAAAAGATAATGTGTTTGCTTCTTTAGTGAAGCCTATTTGAGCTTCAGTTAACCGCTGTTCCCAAAAGTACAAGCTGCCTTTGGGGATTTTTAGTCCGATCGAATTCAAAAAATGGTCATTATCATATCGATTAGCGAGTGCTGGAATGACGAAAAACGTAATGACAGAACCGGGTGTTCCAGCGTAATCGCCGTAATAGTAATGAAGCATTTTATGATTCTCTTGATTGACTGTTTTTTTTACAAAGCGCAACCCAAGAATCGTTGTATAAAAAAAGTGATTTTCCTCAGCATATCTAGTCAATAAGGAAACATGATGAAGTGGTGCAAACATGATAAACCTCCTAATTTGATAACTTACTTTTAGTAAGTTTAATGGTTTGAAACAGCAGAATCAAGTATTTTGTCTTTTAGTAAGGTGTTTTCTTCGTAGCCAGATAACCTAAAAAATGGTAGAATAGCCAAGACAAATCAAGTAGAAAGAGTGACCAATATGCTTAGTACAGAAGATTTTGATTTTGATTTACCAGAAGAGCTGATTGCTCAAACCCCTTTAAAAGATCGAACGAGTTCACGACTTTTGGTGTTGAACCGTGAAACCAAAGAGATAGAAGATAAACACTTTCATGATATTATTGATGAATTAAACGCAGGAGATGCGTTAGTCATGAATGATACTCGTGTATTACCAGCGCGCTTATATGGAGAAAAACCTGAAACTGGTGGACATTTGGAAGTGCTGCTTTTGACAAATACAGAAGGTGATACGTGGGAAACGCTGATCAAACCAGCCAAACGTGCAAAAGTTGGCACAAAGATCAGCTTTGGCGATGGTCGTTTAAGTGCAACCGTTATTGAAGAACTCGAACATGGTGGACGGATCGTAACGTTCAGCTATGATGGTATCTTCTTAGAAATTTTGGAATCATTGGGAGAAATGCCTTTACCGCCTTATATAAAAGAGCGTTTAGAAGACCCTGAACGCTATCAAACTGTCTATGCAAAAGAAAATGGCTCTGCAGCTGCCCCTACAGCGGGTTTACATTTTACACAGGAACTACTTGGGAAAATCCAATCAAAGGGCGTGAAGCTCGTTTATTTGACCTTACACGTCGGATTAGGAACATTCCGTCCTGTTAGTGTAGAAAATATTTCAGAACATGAAATGCATAGTGAATTTTATCGTTTGACCGAAGAAGCAGCTGAACAATTAAATGACGTGCGGCAAAGTGGGGGCAAAATTATTGCGGTAGGAACGACTTCGATTCGGACCTTGGAAACAATTGGAACGAAATTCGATGGACAAATTAAAGCAGATAGCGGTTGGACAGATATTTTTATTACACCTGGTTACGAATTTAAAATTGTCCAAGCTTTTTCTACTAATTTCCATTTACCAAAGTCAACATTAGTGATGTTAGTCAGCGCATTTGCAGGGAGAGATTTAACGCTCGCTGCGTATCAACATGCAATCGATGAAAGTTACCGCTTCTTTAGTTTTGGTGACGCAATGTTTGTAAAATAAGTGAATTAAAAAATCATAAAAACTCGTTTTCTTCTAAACTTGAGTATGAAGGACAATTGTATGAAATCAATTATCCTTCATCCAACTCTCTTAGAGTGAAAACGAGTTTCTTCTTTTTGGGATTCGAGGTAGTAACAATTATAAACCGCTTAAAAGTAATGTTTGTGATAATTCTCTTTTACGAACAGATCTAGGTAAGAAGCACCGAATTTCATCTTCGTTGAAGCCAATTTGTAATCTCTTTTCATCGATCATAATTGGACGGCGTAGTAATCCTGGATTCTCTTTCACCAGCTCCAATAATGCATGTAAAGGTAATTCGTTAATATCTATATCTAGTTTTTGAAAAACTTTGGAACGGATCGAAATAATATCTTCCGTGCCTTCTTCAGTAAGGATTAATATATTTTTTAGTTCGTCTAATGTAATAGGAGTCGTGCCAAAGTTCTTTTCTTCAAATGGAATATCATGATCAATTAGCCAACGCCGCGCTTTTCTACATGATGTACAGCTATTTGTAGTATATAATTTTAACATATTTTTCATATCCTTTCGAAAATATTGGTACATACCTCTTAATAACTATAATATACGAAAAGTAAAAAATTCACAAAATAAATGCTTACAATATAGCTGTTTATCTCTAACAAAAGGATGAAATAACTGGGAATTCACAAAATTTTGTTATTTTTTTTTGATAAATTGCACTATTAGCTTTAATATATAGTGAATTAGTTTGTTATGTATGCACGAACATCTAATGAGGTTTTTTATTATGATTTTAATAACGTTTTCGTATGGTGTGGAAAAGTAACTATTTTTTATCGGCACTTGACTGTTGGGTGACCTCATAGTTTATGCTAACAGAACTAAGAGCAAACGCTCACTTAAAAAACTGGATCACATTTTTAGTCGTTTTGGATGAGCTTATCTATTTTTTATTGGAGGAGATCAAAATGGAAACATATTTAACTATGGGACAATTAGCTGAATTATTGGCTATTTCCAAACATCAAATTCGTTATAACGAAGAAAAAGGCTTGTTGTCGCCAGCGTTTATTGATGCTAATGGATACCACAAATACGGTATTGATCAAATGTATCAGTTGGCAAATATTCTTTTAATGAGAAGTTTAGGCGTATCAACGGCTCAAATTACTAAGTTTATGACCAATCAGGATAACGTTTGGGCGGAACAAACGTTAAAAGAAACACTACAAGCTACAGAAGACAAAATTCACCAATTAGTCGTTGCTAAAAAGAAAATTGAAGCGTTATTGCCAGAGATCGAACAAAAAGAGGAGGGATATCTTAGCTTGCCAGAAAGAAATTTGAGGAAAGTCTATTCATATCCATTGATGGAATCAATGAATATAGCTGCCTTCTTTAAAGCTTTCAAAAATACTCAAAACAACCAACCTATGCTTTTTGAATCACTCTATTATTTAGTCTGCGATCAGCAGATGGATGTTTACGTTGAAGACCCTTTGGCAAAAGATAAACAACTAAAAGCGGGTGACTATGTAGTAAAAAGAGTTTGGGTAGAAGAAGAGGCAGAATTGTTAGAAGCCGTTGCTAGATTTAAGCAAGAAACCAACTTTCCATCTTTGGGCGTATCAGAAGTAATCATCAAAGAGGAAGCCTATTCTTCTATTTTAATGAATAATAAACTTTTGTATGAACTTCAAGGGTTTATTTCAATGAAAGGGTGAGGGCTTTATGAATAACAGCATACAGGTGATGGCTCGTGATCAATTAAGTCAGCAGGAAGAAAAGGAGGTACTTAGGTTGTTGCTAACATCCTTTTCGGCCAAATTTGGAACACTTCATCTAAAGCTAGATGAACAGCTGGATATTTTAGTTTATCTTGATCGGAAATATTCACAGCAGCTCGCTCCCGTTGATTATATCGCAAAGAAAGAAAATAAAATCGTCGGGTTATTGACTATTGCGGGAACAACCAATTATCCCCAAAAACTTGCCTATCCTTTTGAGTTAGTTAAAAAGTATGGTTTTTTTACTATCGCTCACTATCTCTTATTGCTGACAGCGCTAGATTACCGTTCTGCTGATAAAGAGCAGTATATTGAAAATATTGCAGTACACGAAAAATGCCAAAAACAGGGAATTGCCAAGGAATTGATCGAGATGGCACAAGCAAATACAAAAAACGGTGAAAAGCTGACACTTCTTGTTTCTGCTGAAAATACGCATGCAAAGCGCTTATATTTGAAGTGCGGGTTTTCAATCGTTAAAAGGAAAAGAAAAGTTCTTTTAGGTTTTTTAGTGAACGAACCAAATTGGCTTTTTATGGAATGGAGCAGATAAGATGAAACGAGTGAAAAAGTTGATCCTGTTATTTACAGGATTACTTATGATTTTAGGCATGTTTATTTGGTATGAACATTTTTATGATATGCATGAGACCACTAAATGGATTCCAACTACTAAAGGCCGTTTGGCTGCTGTGTTAACACAACCAAAAAGGCGTGAGTCTCGTGGAATCGTAGTATTGGTTCATGGAGATGCAGCGGTTGATGCCACAAATGAAGGTGGCTATAGGACTATGATGGAACAATTTGCTAAAGCTGGATTTACAACGATTTCTTGGGCAAAACCCGGGGTCGCTGGCTCAACAGGAAACTGGCTGAATCAATCGATGGATGATCGGGCAGATGAAGTAACTGAAGTCATTCAATGGGCAAGGAAACAACCAACTATAAACACAGAGAAAATTGTGTTATGGGGAGTAAGTCAAGGTGGTTGGGTTGTCCCAAAAGTTGCTGCGCAAAAGAAAGTCCCACTTTCTAAAGTAATCTTGGTATCTCCAGCAATCGACTGGGTAACGCAAAATACGTATTATACGACACAAAAATTAAAACAAGAAGGCAAAACACCGCAACAAATCACAGAAGCTTTAGGAAAAGAAGAGCAAGTGATCACGTTGCTGAAAAACAATGCATCTTTTCAAGAGTATCTAGCAAATACGCCAGAACCAGAGCCAATGTCAAAAGAGCGCTGGTCCTTTGTTAAAAAGAACTTCAGAGCTAACAGTCGGTCTGATTTAGAAAAAATAAATGTCCCAGTTGAGTTGATCCTTGCTGACCATGACCAAAACGTAGATATTAAGGACACTGAAAAAACATACTCAGAAAAAATACCAACAGATTTGCTATCTGTTTATAAAATGAAAAATACCGCTCATAGCATGGTATATGCCAATCTTACACAATCAGAATTTTTAACAACAGCTGCTTACTTGTTAGCACCTAAAGATTTTTTGATCAATAGAGCCTTTTTAAGGCAATCATTTTTATCTGTTGCAAGAGATTGAGGATCTCATCCTGTTTTTTGCTAGTGCTTCAGCTGATGACTACGATATTTTTATTTACTTTTAAAGAAAATAAAAATACCGTAGTATTTTTGCTACTTTTTTATTATGATTATAAAGAGGAGACACAATGCTAAAGGAGAGAAAACGATGATTGAAGAGTTGACCTATAGTTATGCTACAACCATTACTGAAAGAATCGAATGTTGGAGAAACCTACCTGTAGATACAGATGAACCCGTTTACTTAAAGCAATGGCAAGTACGTAAAAGTTTATTACAAGAGTCAGATTATCATAAAATGATGCAGCATTATCAGTGGAACGAGCAACAGCTTAACATCGGACTCGCGCCTTTTACAGAAGAACGAGCGCAATTATTATTACCAACTGTTGAAAAAAGTGAGTGGTTCCAATTACATAGACAGTTATTTGCAACTGAAATCCCAATAAAAGAAATGAACTTAGCAGCTGGACTTCGTTTTCACTTAAATTACTATGAGCAACATATTAGACGTCTATTACCAAAATATCCATTGATTCAACTACCAGAAAATGTGATTGAGGAATTGATCGAGCAATTATCTGCTGAATTCTTTTTTATTGCGCAAAAAACCTTGGTTTGGGATGTTCACCAAATGATTGAAGAGTATCAGTTACAGGCGGAATCAAAAGAAGCAGAATTTGCCAAGTATATTGAAGAATTTCTTGGAGACAAGCAACGAACGTATCTCTTTTATGGAGAGTACCCGACACTTGCCAGAGTTCTTGCCGTTCGTTTGCGCTTTGCTTGTGAAATGATTGAAGAATTTATTGCTTCGTTGACGGATTCTACTGAACAATTAGCAGAAACCTTTGCTATTTCAACGCCGATGAAACTTACACAAATAAAATTGGGACAAGGAGACAGCCACGATCAAGGAAAAACAGTGATTCAATTTCAAGTACAAAAGAAAGATCTGATTTTTAAATTTAAAAACCTTGAAATAGGTGAACGTTTTAATGCATTACTGTCTTATCTAGAAAAACTAGATACAACGTTGTCCTTCTATAAAATTAAGCGTATTGTCTTACCAACATTTACGATCGAGGAAAAAGTAATCTATCAAGAATGTCAAAATGAGAATGAAGTGATGAGTTTTTATCGAAACTATGGTCAGCTATTAGCAATCGTTTATTGGTTAGGGGCAACAGATTTGCATATGGAAAACTTAATTGCTAGTGGCTCCTACCCCGTCTTGATCGATGTGGAAACGCTGATTCGTCCTGAGATGTTTAAACAAACACAAAAATTATCACGGCAAGTTCGCATCGAAAAACAATCAGTTATCGTCTCCGGTTTGTTGCCACAAAAAAAACAATGGAAACGTGATCTGGAAATGGACGCTTTATCTGGTACTAAGCAAAAGTTGCCTAAAAAAGTTAGAAGGCTGAGAAATGAAGGCTCTAGTGATATCGCTTTCCAATTAGAGGAAGCGTACATGGAGGGTGCTCAAAATATTCCTCGCTTAGCGGGACAAGATGTAGATTATCAATTATATCGTCACGTGATCCAGGCAGCCTTTCAAACAATGAATCAATTATTATTGAAAAATAAAGCTGCTTTTATAGAGAAAGTCAAAGAGTTATTTTCTAATACAACAATCCGATTGATTTACAGAGATACACAAGATTATGGGAATTTATTGAATTTTACGTTGCATACAGAGAGTACGTCAAACTATATTGAACGGGAGAAGATCATTGAAAACTTATGGGCTAGTAAAATCATTCCAGAAGCGTTAATCCCTTTTGAAGTAGAAGCAATGTTGGATCACGATATTCCTTTAATTACAGCGAACACTTCTTTGACAACAGTTTATACCAATGGTCACAAGCTCCCTGGACTATTGGCCAAAACACCAATACAAGATACGGTGGAGCATATGGAACAAATAACAGAAAAAAACAGTCGATTTTCTTACCTTTTACTAAAAGAAAGTCTAGGTACGTTAGAATATAAAACACAAAAAATACCGATTGCAGTACAAAATAGTTCTATTGAACAACCGTTATTACAAAAGGCTGCTGATATTGGCGATAGGATCATTGATCAGATTGTAGTGGAACAACAGCATGGAGAAGTTGATTGGATGTCTGTTCTACCAGGAGAAAATGAGGAGGTAGTGATTGCTTATCCAAGCACAGATCTTTATGAAGGGAGTGCCGGAGTCTATTTGTTTTTAGTCTATTTGAACTATTTTGTGCCTAAAGCTAGTTATCAAGATGTAATTGAGCTATTGGAAAAAGAGCTTTTTCAAAATGAAAAAGCAGAAAGTTCTTATGAAAGTGCCTTTTTTGATGATGGGATGCGTCTAACCGTTGCTTTTTATGTGACGAGATTACTTGATGATGAAAAACATCGAGCATACTTACAACAGAGTCTGCAAAACTTGAAAATGGCTCAAGGAATGGAGCAAAATCAGTTGAATGAATGGCTTTATGGAAAAGCTAGTTTACTGGCTATTTTGGCAGCCATCTACCGAGAATTTCCAAGTGACGAAGTCTATGGATTATTATCGTATTACGCAGATGCTGTAGAGTATCAGGAAATGGAAGATAGCAGCTTTGCTCATGGTTATGCTGGTGTTTGTTATGGATTGGCTCAAGCAAATCAACTCTTGAAAGAAGTAGCGATCGAAGCAAAACGGGAATGGTACCAAGAAAAAGTTGAAAAAAATCTTGAACGGGAACCAATACGGAATAATTCTTGGTGTCGAGGAAAAATGGGCATTGAAAAAGTTATAGGGAAATCAATTGGAAAAGTCGAGGATACTTTTGTAGAAGACGATTGTTTATGTCATGGAAATTATGGAAATTCAGATGATTATTTGAATAATATTAATCTATTAACAGATGACGTTATTAAATTGAAGACTGATCCAGCGTGCATTCCAATAAGCCTTTTCTGCGGACTAGCGGGAATTGGCTATCAACTATTAAGAGCATATGATTCGTCCAGTGTACGGTCCTTGTTATTTATTAAGTGACACAATCTGAAAAAAGAACTTTACTTATATTGGCGTACGCATTATAATTTAGGTATTAACGCAAGGGGGAGAAAATATATCATGAGAAAATTATCGATTGAAAAAATGGAAACAGCAAAAGATTTAAAAAAAGTAGATGCAGTTGTGGGAGCTTCGTTTGAAAGAAGTAAAAATTCTGAAGATACTGTGGATAGATCTGAGACGATTGTTGCAAATACAATTGGTGGATGGTCACGTATTATCTGCTTACCATAATAAGCAAAAAACTAGAAAAATGGGTGCAATCCATTTTTCTAGTTTTTTTGTTAAATTGATTTTTTCAAAATAAATATGCCAATAGCTTCTGTTCCAGATATAATCAAAACTGCTAGATTCAAAATCCATGAGTATGAAACTTGATTATAAGAAGCAATATCATAAAATAAATTACTTAAGGCAAATAACAAAATCATTGTAATAATGAAAGAAATAAAGCTAGCTGTTGAAATGATTTTCTTTCCACGTTCATCTTTACCTTCTTTACTAAAGTAAAAGTAGAGTGAATAAACAATAAAGATAATTGATAATAAAGCAATCACTAAGGTAAACCAATGATTTGTTGGCAAGTTATCAAAAAAAGATTTAAGTGATTCAGTCATAATTTATCCTTTCCTTCCGTCTGTTAGTCGGTTACTTCGTTTGTTTGCTCGTCATCTGTTAATTTTTTGAAAGTGAAGATTTGTTCAATCGGCACTTCGAAAACGTCTGCTATGTCATGAGCCAGTAAAAGGGAAGGATTGTACCTATTTCTTTCTAACTGAATGATTGTTTGTCTAGATACTCCCACCTTGTCAGCAAGTTCCTGTTGGGTCATGCGTTTCATGGCTCTGTAGACGTGAATGGAACTCTCAAAAGATGAGTTCTTCTTTTTTGGCAATGCAAATCCCTCCAATAGTCTAATTTATGTATTAAATAAAAAGCGCATAGTCAATATACCATATCTTACTTTCACTTACAAATAACTTGCAGATAAAATCAAAAGAAAAAAGCCAAGCTTCTCGACTAGCTTGGCTTTCGTTACCGGAAGGAATCAGTGTATTGAATGGTCATTTTTTACTTTTCGTTATACATGTAAAGTAATTAGTTGAATTTCTTGTTCATAAACCAAATCTTGTTTTCATTACATTTCATACATTTCTTTTCTTAAATTTTTTTCAATCAAACAATCTTTATACGTGTTTTTTTGCTTTATTTGGATTGATGGTCCAACTTTTTACACATATTCACTATTTTTTAAAGATGTTTTTATGATTTTTATACTCTACACATATATCTTGATGAAAGGTGAATCGTGTTCTGCTAACAACTTTGCGTTTACTCATGTCTACTTCGAGAAATTCTTCAATACGACTGATTGTTCCTCCTTCCTTCTATAATTATAGTAACATATTTAGTAAGCGTTTTCAAATAAAAAGACTTCAAATGTACCAATGATTTTTATACGCTGGGTGATTGGCAATCACAAAAAAGTTACCGGAAAAAAATGAAAATTTAGCCATATTTATTGAAGTTTGAAAAAAAAACATGGTATAGTGAATATAGATACTATATTAATAGAAGGAAAATTTAAGAATGGGGGGATAGGATGGAAGCATACAAACAACCTATCGAGACAATTATCAAAGAAGTGGATACAGATACAGAACAAGGATTAACGAAACAAGAGGTCAAGAAGCGGCTTGCTGAACATGGCGCGAACAAGTTTCATGAAGCGAAGAAAGAGTCGATAGTAAAGAAGTTTCTGCATAGTTTATCGGATTTTACAACAATCATTTTATTAGTTGCAGCAGCTATTTCATTTTACACAGCAATTGCTACAGATCACGGGGATTATTTTGAAGGAATTCTGATTATCGCCATTGTGATCATTAATGCAGTATTAGCGATCGTTCAAGAAGGAAATGCTGAAAAATCGTTGGCCGCCCTGCAAGATATGAACAAACAGAGCAGTTCGGTTTTACGTGATGGCAAAGTTGAGACCATTGATGCAGAAGATGTAGTTGTTGGCGATATACTAGTACTAGAGTCAGGATCGATGATTACGGCGGATGCTCGCTTGATCCAAACGGCACAACTTAGAGTAGAAGAATCAGCACTGACTGGCGAAAGTGAACCGATTGAAAAAGACTCAGAGTACATAGGCAACCAGGATGCACCAATCGGTGATCATATAAATATGGTATTTAAAGGCTGTACAGTGGCAAATGGTCGTGGCCGAGCAATTGTTACGGCAACAGGGATGCAAACAGAAATGGGTAAAATTGCCGGCTTGTTGAATGATGATGTGACCCAACAAACGCCGTTACAAAAACGTTTGAACCAATTAGGGAAACGGATTAGTTTAATTGCTTTAGCTGCGGCGGCTCTAGTATTTATCATTGGTCAGATCCAAGGTGAACCAATATTAGAAATGTTTATGACAGCAGTATCTTTAGCTGTTGCTGCGGTGCCGGAAACGTTGATGGTGATCGTGACCTTGACTTTGGCTTATGGTGTACAGAAAATGGCGAAAAAACACGCGATCATTCGCCGTTTACCAGCTGTTGAAACACTAGGGACGGCCAATGTGATTTGTTCTGATAAAACAGGAACGTTGACGCAAAATAAAATGCGGGTCAGACGTGTTTGGTCTCGTGGAGATGAAGTAACAGATACTGAAGATGCGATGACAGATGAAGCAATGGAAGTTTTAAAAATGGCTTCGCTTTGTACGGATGTTATTGTAGATAAAGACGGAGACGATTTAGTCATCCAAGGAAATCCGACTGAAGCTGCAATTGTACGTGCTGTGGAAGAAAATTATCATACTAAGGCTGAATTGGAAGAAAAATACCCAAGAATCGGTGAAATTCCTTTTGACTCAGATCGAAAAATGATGACGACCGTTCATAAAATGGGGAAAAAGTATATTTCTGTCACAAAGGGTGCTTTTGACGTCTTATTGACCCGTTTTCGTTTTGGAGATGTGGAACAAGCAGCAGTAGTAAACGATCGCTTTGGAAAACGAGCTTTACGAGTGATTGCGGTAGGTTATGCCATTTATGATGAAGAACCCACAGACATCACTTCAGAGGCGTTAGAGAAGAATTTGAGACTATTAGGATTGATCGGTATGATCGATCCACCAAGACCAGAAAGTAAAGGGGCGATTGCTAGAGCCAAAAAGGCAGGAATCAAAACCGTCATGATCACAGGAGATCATGTAGTGACCGCTGGAGCTATTGCCAAAGAATTAGGTATATTAACAGATAAAAGCGAAGCTTTAACAGGTTCTGAATTGCAAAAAATGTCTGATGAAGAGTTAGACTCACGTGTGAAATCACTTTCTGTTTATGCTCGTGTAACACCAGAAGATAAAATTCGTATTGTGAAATCTTGGCAGCGTACTGGGGCTGTTGTTGCGATGACAGGGGATGGTGTCAATGATGCTCCTGCCTTGAAGGCAAGTGATGTAGGTTGTGCGATGGGGATTACTGGAACCGATGTGGCACAAGGTGCAGCAGATATGATTTTGACAGATGATAATTTTGCAACAATTGTTGATGCTGTTGCGCAAGGTCGAGCTGTTTATCGGAATATTCGTAAAGCGGTCAACTTTTTACTAAGTTGTAATATTTCAGAGATATTTATTGTGTTGATTGCTATGTTGCTAGGTTGGGGAGCACCATTCACAGCTGTTCAATTATTATTTGTAAACGTTGTGGCTGATGGTTTGCCAGGTTTTGCTTTAGGGAAAGAACCTGCGGAAAAAGGAATCATGGATGAAGCACCGATTCCAAGAAATGAAGGGATTTTTGCACGTGGCTTATGGCAAAAAATCGGAATCAATGCCTTTGTCTTTACAGTGATTACCTTATTTGGTTTCTATTTAGGGGCTAACGTTGATTCAGTCTCTTACTTTTTCGAAGCAAGCCATGAAATTGGTCAAACAGTAGCATTCTTGATTTTAGCTTATTCATCGATTTTACATGTTTTCAATGTGAGAAGTACGGAATCAATTTTCAGAGTAAAATTATCAACCAATAAATCATTGTTTGAAATGGCTGTATTGGCTGTGATCATTACAACGGTCATTGCATTATTGCCATTTACTCAAGAGCTGTTTGGATTAGTTCCAATCGGTATCAATCATTGGTTGTTAGTAATGGGCTTATCGATCATTCCGATTTTTGTTAATGAAATGATCAAATTCCATTATTCACCAGAAGAAGATACAGAATAAAATGAGCATAAAAAGAACGCTTGAAGGGCCAATTTCTTAACAGAAATCGAGCCTTCAAGCGTTCTTTTTTATAGTTTGAGCTTGATTGAAAGAATGCTTTGAAAATACTATTGAATTTATTTACATAAAAGACTTGCTAAAATGTTGAAGGAGTATTATAGTTGTTATCAAAATCAGTTATTTTTGTTTTTTAGCTGGTATTTTTTTAAATTAATTATAACGAATAATCGATTTTTTTATTTGGATGTCCAAATAAGGATCTTAGGGGAGTAGCAGCATAGTTTATCTATGTTTTTAGATCAACAGCAAGTGTGAGAACACTGGTCTAAGAATGAAATTGCGAGACCTAAGTGTAAGGGCCAAGTGTCGTTTCACTTAGGTCTCTTATGTTACTTAAAAAGCAGAAGTGAGTTGAAGAGAAGTTCTGACAATTTTTTTTGTTTTTCAGTCAGAGCTGAACGAGCCGCTATGCTTTTAGTATTATCTAGCTTCAAGAGCTAGCCTCTCGAGAAAAAGATAAAAATTGAATGAGACAAAGAACGCCTCAGTCAATTTTTCCTATTTTCCTGTCGAGGCTGAACGAGCTCTTTCAGCTTTTGTATTATCTAGCTTTGTGGACTAGCTCTTCGGAAAAAAGATAAAATCTGCCTGTGACAAAAAGCGTCACCTTCAGATTTTCCTATTTTTCAGTCAGAGCAGGACGAGCCCGCTACGCTTTTAAATTGGAGGAGAATTTTGTGATAGAGAAGTCAAAAGTTTCGCATCATCAGAAATTGACTGCTGCTGGTCTTTTAGTGGCCATGGGTGTCGTTTATGGAGATATCGGAACAAGTCCGCTTTATGTAATGAAAGCGATCGTTGGAGATAATGGTGGTCTTCAAAATGTTTCAGAGAATTTCATTATTGGTGCGGTATCGTTGATTTTTTGGACATTAACGATCTTAACAACGATCAAATATGTTGTGATTGCTTTAAATGCGGATAATCATGGTGAAGGCGGAATTTTTTCTTTATACACACTTGTCCGTAAAAAAGGGAAGTATCTGATCATTCCAGCTATGATTGGTGGGGCGGCGTTATTAGCAGATGGTGTATTAACACCAGCGGTAACGGTGACAACAGCAATCGAAGGATTGCGTGGGATTCCTGTTTTCTTTGATCGGTTTGGGAGTGATCAAAACATCATCGTGATGATTACTTTAGTTATTATTCTTATTCTATTTTCTGTCCAACGTTTTGGAACGGATGCGGTTGGTAAAGCATTTGGGCCAATCATGTTCGCTTGGTTTACCTTTTTAGGCGTGATGGGGCTGATTAATTTTGGTCAAGATTGGACTGTGCTTCGTGCCTTGAATCCGTATTATGCGATTCATCTATTACTTAGTCCCGAAAATAAACTAGGGATCTTTGTTTTAGGGAATGTCTTTTTAGCTACAACTGGGGCAGAAGCTCTTTATTCTGACTTAGGTCACGTTGGAAAACATAATATTCGTGCTAGTTGGCCGTATATCAAAGTGTGTTTGATCCTTAATTATTTAGGTCAAGCAGCATGGATTTTAAGTGCTAAAAATGATCCGTCTGTTTTAGCTATTGAGAATTTAAATCCATTTTTCCAAATGATGCCAAAGAGTATTATGCTGATTGGTGTGGTTTTTGCTACAGTTGCGGCAGTTATTGCTTCTCAAGCCTTGATTTCAGGTTCTTTTACCTTAGTGTCAGAAGCAATCAAATTAAAACTATTGCCAAGATTAAAAATTATTTATCCGGGTGCAAATATCGGTCAAATGTATATCCCAGCAGTTAATATGATGTTGTGGATCGTGTGTTCATTGATCGTGATTACCTTTAGAACTTCTACACATATGGAAGCAGCTTATGGTCTTTCCATTACGGTAACCATGTTAATGACAACTATTTTGTTAATGTTTTATCTACTACAAAAAGGTGCGCCAAAATGGGTCGCTTATCTGGTTACCTTATTCTTTGGTAGTATTGAGTCAATTTTCTTTGTCTCAAGTATTGCAAAATTCTTCCACGGCGGTTACGTTGCAGTAGGGATTGCTCTCTTGATTTTAGCTGTGATGACGATTTGGGAATGGGGCAATATTATCAAAGAGAAAACATCTGATACAGTTCCGCTTAAGCAATATGTTGAGCAGTTACGGATGTTAAAAGATGATACATCAGTGCCAAAATCTCAAACCAATGTGGTGTTTATGACTCCTGATACGATTGGGGATGAAATTGGCAGACAAATTATTTACTCTATTTTAGATAAACAACCGAAAAGAGCAAATGTTTATTGGTTTGTTAATGTTGAAGTAACGGATGAACCTTTTACAAAAGAATACTCTGTCGATATGATGGGAACTGATTTTATTGTGCAAGTTCAATTGTATCTAGGATTCCATGTGGCACAAGAGGTCAATGTCTATATTCGTCAAATCGTGTATGATTTAATGAAAGAAGGTCGTTTACCTAAACAACCACAAAAATATTCACTGACACCTGGACGTGAAGTGGGTGACTTCCAATTTATTATTATTCGGGAAGAGTTATCAAAAGTAACCGAATTGAAAAAATGGGATCGTCAAATCATGCAGCTGAAATTGGCAATCAAAAAGAGAACGACCACACCAGAAAACTGGTTTGGCTTAGAGTATAGTGAAGTGAAATATGAATCTGTTCCATTGATTATTGGGGATACGCGTAAGACCAGATTAAGAGAACGGAAAGCTTTATCCTAAACAAAAAAGCTCTAAGACTGCCTGAAAGTCTTAGAGTTTTTTGTTACAATAGTTTCCATTCGCACTATACTCAAAGGACAAGTATAATGAATACGAAGAAGAAAAATGAGGTGTAGAATATGCTTGCAATAAATTTTTTTATTTTATTTTTAATGATTGCCATCACAGCATTTTTTGTAGCAAGTGAATTTGCCTTGGTGAAAATCCGTATGTCAAGATTGGAACAATTAAAAAACGATGGTATAAAAAACGCTGAGTTGGCGATTCATGTAACCCATCATTTGGATGCCTATCTATCTGCTAGTCAGTTAGGAATCACTTTAACAGGATTGATCATTGGTTGGGTCGGTGAAGGATCGGTAGCAGCATTGTTGCATCCACTGATTGGTAATTTACCGATCAGCGCAGCTCTTAGCCGTACAATATCCATCATTTTAGGTTTTGCCATTGTGACATATGTGGATGTAGTAGTGGGGGAATTGCTGCCAAAAAGTTATAGTATTGCGCAGACAGAAAAAGTTGTTTTAGCGATTGTGAAGCCCTTGCACTATTTTTATAAAGTAATGTATCCATTTATCTGGTTGCTAAATCATTCTGCTGCAAAATTAGGAAAAATACTAGGAATAAAATTAGTGTCAGAAGGCGAAGAAACCTTAACTCAGGAAGAATTACTTTATGTAGCAGTTGATTCCTATAAAAAAGGTGAACTAACAAAAGAAGAATACCATTACATGGAAAATGTGTTTGAATTCGATGATACTCTAGCTAAAGAAATTCAAGTTGATCGGACCTCAATGGAAGTTTTTGAAGCTGATGAAACTGTAGCCCAAGCCATTCAGCATTCATTAAAACGAGGACATACACGTTATCCAGTAATCGAAGAGTCTAAAGATAATGTCTTAGGTTATGTGACATTGCCAGCCTTGATCAAGGAATCATTTATCAACGATCAAAGAAAAGTTAGTGAATTAGTAGAAGAGCCAATCGTTGCTTTAACTACTATTCCCATCAAAACTCTTTTGACGATGATGCGAAAGGAAGGCAAGCACATTGCCATTTTAAAAGATGAATATGGTGGAACGACTGGGATGGTCACAATCGAGGATATTTTAGAAGAATTGGTCGGCGATATTAGGGATGAAACAGATTTAGAGAATGCTTTAATTGCAAAAGAAGCAGATAATTCTTATATTGTATCTGGAAAAATCACTTTAGACGATTTTGAACGCTACTTTAGAGTCAAAATACCCCCTTTTGAAGAGTCCGAAATGTCTACTCTAGCTGGATTTATTGTGGAGCAACAGAAAAATCAAATTACGGTAGGGGATCAAATCAAGATAGATGGGTTTACCCTTGAAGTACTAGATTATGAACATGCTCATATTGATTATTTTAAAGTAACAAAAGCAACTGAATAGAGAAAAGAGCCATAAAGACAATCAATCATTCTTTGTGGCTTTTTATTAATCATTTTCGCTGAATAGGCCGGAAAAATAAGATTGACGGAAGCATATTATTCCGATACGATTAAGAAAAATGGGATAGGAAGTGTTTAAATGCGTAAGGTAGGGATCATCGGGTTAGGACATGTTGGCGCAACATTAGCTTATACATTAGTGACCGAAAACGTAGTTGACGAACTTGTTTTGATCGATAAAGATGAAAAGCGAGCGATTTCGGAAGAATACGATTTATTGGATGCACAGGTTTTTTTAACGGGTAAAACGAAAATCATCATTCAAGATTACCAAGCGTTGAAAGATGCCTCTGTCATTGTTTTTTGTGCAGGGCAGATCAGTGCACTAGGTGATGATGGAGATCGTTTTAAAGAGCTTGAGATTACAAGCAAGATTGTTGAAGAGACAGCGCCTAAAATCAAGCAGTCAGGATTTGATGGTATTATTATAACGATTACAAACCCATGTGATGTAATTGCGGCCTATATGCAAAAACAAACAGGATTTGAGACAACGAAAGTATTTGGAACAGGTACAATGCTCGATACAGCACGTATGCAACAAGCAGTAAGCCGTAATGTATCGATCGACAGTCGGAATGTAGGTGGTTATGTTTATGGTGAACATGGAGATTCTCAATTTGTAGCTTGGTCGACTGTGACGATTGGAGATCGCCCCCTATTGACTTGGGATAGTGAACTTGATTTAAACCAATTGGATGAAGCAGTTCGTGCGGGTGGCTGGAATGCCTTTGCTGGAAAAGGTTACACAAGCTATGGGATCGCAACCTGTGGTGCTCGACTGATCCGAATGATTTTGAATGACGCCAAAACGATTGTACCCGTTTCAGCGTATGATGATCAAATGGATAGTTATTATGGGCAACCTGTAGTGATCGGGAAAAATGGGATAGAATCGTTCATCTCATGTCCACTAACTGAAAAAGAGCAAAATAGCTTAAAAGAATCAGTTCAAATTATTAAAGATGGACTAGCGAATTTACCATTTAAGCAGTAAAATATAGTATCGAGCTTGAGAAAATATGGAGGCAATTCATTGATAAATCTAACAGAAATAACGGAGAAAATGTCTCCAAATCAAAAAATCAATTATGATCGTGTTTTACAAAAAGTCATTGCAGAATGGGAAAAAGCGGATACCCGACCAACAATTTTACTTCATAGCTGTTGTGCTCCGTGTAGTACCTATTCCCTTGAATATCTGACACAATATGCGGAGGTGACAATTTTCTTTGCTAATTCAAATATTCACCCAAGAACAGAATATCAGCGTCGGGAAATCGTTCAGAAAAAATTTGTCGAGGATTTTAATCAGCAGACAAACAATCAGGTCAACTTTTTAGCTGCGCCTTATGAGCCCAATAAATTTATCCAAATGGTGCAGGAAAAAGAACTAACAGAAGAGCCAGAGGGTGGTAAACGCTGTTCCGCTTGTTTTCAAATGCGCTTAGATATCGTGGCAGAAAAGGCACAAGAATTAGGCTATGACTATTTTGGCAGTGCGCTAACGTTATCACCAAAGAAAAATAGTCAATTGATCAATGAGATTGGGATTGATATTCAAAAGTTTTATGCCACTAATTATTTACCAAGTGATTTTAAGAAAAATAATGGTTATAAGCGTTCAATCGAATTGTGTAAAGAATACGATGTCTATCGTCAATGTTATTGTGGCTGTATGTTCGCAGCGACAAAACAAGGGATAGACTTAAAATCAGTGAACAAGGAAGCAAAAGAATTTTTAGTAGAACAAGAAAAATAATAGAAAAGAGGATGATTTCCAAGTAACAGGAATGGAAGTTATTCTTTTTTTGTTCCCTTTGATATAGTTTTAAACTATATTTAATGATAGAAAATAAGTGTTATTCTATATTTCTTTATCATGGTAAAGTAGTTGAAATACCTTTGAAGGAGGAAAAGTATGAAGACATCAATTATCGGGTTCCCACGTGTGGGAGAATTGAGAGAACTAAAATTTGCGACAGAAAAGTATTTTAGAAAAGAACTATCAACAGAAGAGTTAGAAAAAAAAGGGAAAGAGTTACGTAATAAACATTGGCAGTTGTTGGTTGATCAGGGCATCGATTTTATCCCTAGTGGTGATTTTTCTTTTTTTGATACGACATTGGATGCAGCGGTTCTATTGAATATCGTACCTAAAAAATACCAAGCACTGCAATTGTCGCCATTAGAAACTTATTTTGCTTTAGCAAGGGGCTATCAAGGAGCCTCAGGGGATGTGACTGCCTTAGCGATGAAAAAATGGTTTAATACCAATTATCATTACATGGTTCCAGAAATTGATGATGATACTGAACTAAGGCTTGTTGGAGATACGTTATTTACTGCTTTTAATGAAGCCAAAGAAGCTGGGATCAATACAAGACCCACGATCATAGGACCCTTTACTTTACTAAAACTTGCTACTTATCATGGGACAAAACGAGCAGTTGATTTTTATGAGGATGCGATCGACGCATATGCACAGATTTTTAATCGTTTAGCTAAATCTGGTTGCCAATGGCTTCAAATAGATGAGCCCGCTTTAGTTTTAGATTTATCAACAGCTGAAGTCCAACAATTTAAGACTATATACCAAAAACTATTGGCTAAAAAAGGGACTGTAAAAGTTTTAGTTCAAACGTATTTCGGAGACGTTCGAGATGCGTATCAAGAACTGATCGATTTACCCTTTGATGGGCTTGGCTTGGATTTTGTCGAAGGTAGAAAAACACTCAATTTACTTGAAAAATATGGATTTCCCGAAGATAAGACTTTATTTGCTGGAATCGTCAACGGAAAAAATATCTGGAAAAACAATTATAAAGAAACGTTAGCACTACTGGAAAAACTCCAATCTTTTGGGGAGGTTGTATTAAATACGTCTTGTTCATTGCTCCATGTTCCGTTTACCTTAGCTAATGAAACAGGATTAAGCAAGACTGTGACTGATTATTTTGCCTTTGCAGTAGAAAAGCTAGCGGAATTAAATGATTTAAAGCAAATCATTGCGAATAAACAGAGTAACCAAGCGTTGCTGAATACGAATATTGCATTATTCACGCAAGAACGATTCGCTAAAAATGAACAAGTAGCTCAGCAAGTCAACGCTTTGACAGAACAAGATTTTGTTCGTTTGCCATCTCTAACAGATCGTGCAGTTGTTCAAAAAGATAAACTAAAACTACCGATTTTACCGACTACGACGATTGGCTCATTTCCACAAACAAAAGAAGTCAAACAAAATCGTGCAAAATTTAAAAAAGGTGAAATTACTGAAACTCAATACACAGATTTCAATAAAGCCAAAATTGCAGAATGTGTTGCTTTCCAAGAAGAAATTGGTTTGGACGTTTTAGTTCATGGTGAATTTGAGCGTAATGACATGGTGGAATATTTTGGTGAAAGCTTGGATGGGTATTTGTTTACTGAAAAAGCTTGGGTCCAATCATACGGTACTCGTTGCGTAAAACCGCCAATTATTTGGGGAGATGTTTCACGCTCAAATCCAATTACAGTAGCGTATTCAAAATATGCCCAAACTTTAACGGACAAACCGATGAAAGGCATGCTAACAGGTCCAGTAACCATTTTGAATTGGTCATTTCCTAGGGAAGATATCAGTTTAAGAGAGGCAACCTTGCAATTAGCTTTAGCAATCCAAGAAGAAGTGTTGGATTTAGAAGAAAATGGGATTGAGATCATTCAAATCGATGAGGCGGCATTACGAGAGAAGTTACCATTACGTCAAAGTGATTGGCACTCTGAGTATCTTGATTGGGCAATACCAGCCTTTCGCCTTGTTCATAGCAAAGTGAAGCCAACAACGCAAATTCATACGCATATGTGTTATAGCGAATTTGCAGATATTATTCAAGATATTGATAACATGGATGCAGATGTTATTTCCTTTGAAGCTTCCCGATCCAATTTAACTATTTTAGATGCGTTAAAAGCAATCGATTTCCAAACACAAGTTGGTCCAGGTGTCTATGATATCCACTCACCTCGTGTTCCATCTGTGGGGGAAATTGAAACCACTATTCATAATATTCTAAGTAAATTGGCTGTTGAAAAAGTCTGGATCAATCCTGATTGTGGCTTGAAAACACGAGGGGTACCAGAAACAGAAGCAAGTTTGAAAAACTTAGTTCTTGCCGCAAAAAAGGTACGTGGAGGGGTGTAAATGAGGACAGATACCTTGTTCAACGAGAAGACCGTCTTTTCCTATGAAATTTTTCCACCTAGACGAACAGCACCGGTCGATACGATTTATCATACATTGGCTCGTTTAAAAGGACAGCAGCCTGACTTTATCAGTGTGACGTTAGGAGCTGGTGGCGCAAATGCTAATTTGAGCACAGCAGATATTGCACAAAAAATTCAAGATGAGCAATTTTTGCCAAGTGTGGCCCATTTACCAGCTGTAAATTTTTCAAAAGATGAAATCGTGGTGATTTTAGAAGAATTAAAACAAAAAAAGGTAGAAAATATTTTGGCTTTAAGAGGAGATCTTTTACCGGATAAAGAACCAAAGAAAGACTTTGCATATGCAAATGACCTCGTCTTATTTATCCAAGAACAAGGAGATTTTAATATTATTGGAGCTTGCTATCCTGAAACGCATAGTGAAGCAGCAAATTCAGTGGAGGATATTAGAAATTTAAAAAGAAAAGTAGAATCAGGAACGAATCAGTTGATTTCACAATTGTTTTTTGATAATAATTATTTTTATACATTCAAAGAAAAATGCGATATCGCCGCTATTGATGTACCGATTCAAGCTGGAATTATGCCAGTTGTCAATAAAAAGCAAATCGAGCGTATGGTCAAGATGTCTAATGTGACATTGCCAACGAAGTTTTTAAAAATGATGGAACGTTATGAGCATAATCCTGAAGCGATTCGTGATGCTGGGATTGCGTATGCGATCAATCAAATTGTTGATTTAGTCGCACAAGGAGTGGATGGTATCCATCTGTATACGATGAATAATCCCTATGTTGCACAAAAAATTAGAGAGGCGACACGTAGTTTATTTGAGGCGTAGTTGAAAAACGCGTTTGCTCGTCCGTTCACTCAAAAATATTGAAAAAGTGTAAATAAGGCGGATTTAGGTTCCGTTTAATATCGAATATCATTGGTGTAAAAATAGTCTCGAATGGGATTGTTTTTACACCAATGATATTTTTGTTTCGTGTATTCGTTAAATTTGGTTCATTTTGAACAGGACAGTTCCAAAAAATCTAGAAATAAGCTTTTTTTGCAAAAGAAATATATTTGTAATAATTTCTTTTAAAGAACAAATTTATACTTATATGCATTATTTAGTGTTATTTTTTATAGGATATGGTTGTTAAATTTGTCAACTGTTTTTATATAAGTATAAATATAAAGATAATATAATAAAAAGATAAAAACGGTAAGATCATCTAATGTTGACATATGTGACCATTATTCCTTATCCTAGTCTTAGGTGTGTGAAATGGATGAAATACAATTCTTTTGGTTGGTTTTTACAATTTTATGGTTATGATTAAATTTCCTTTTTTTGTGACATTCCTTATCGGCTAGGAGGAAGCAAGGTAAGGAAAAAGTATAATGTTTACTTTTTAACTATTTTTTTACAAAAAAATTCATTCACGTTTTAAAAAGGTACTTGATTTGTTATTTAGTTATTTGAAGGAAAGGGTATAACATGAAACAACAAAGAGTGAAAAGACATAGGAATTCATCTTTGGATGAACAACCAAGAAAGAAAAAGCCTTCTTCTAATTCTAAAAGAACACAGAAGAAGCAGCCATACGACAAATCAAGTGTAGGTGGAAAAAATCGAAGGAGGACTCGGCAGCCTTCAAAACAAAAGCCTCAAAAAAAGAAACAACAATTAAAAATGCAAAAAAATCGGTCTTCTCCTAAAAATAAGATGTTAAAAAATGTTTTAGATCTGCTATTTTACATCATTACTTTAGGGTTGATTTGCATGTCGATTCTTTTTGCATTTAGTGATGATCAGAATAAGACGATTCTAGGTTATCGTATTTTCAATGTTTTGACGAATTCAATGGCACCTAACGAACGCGATCAGAAACAGGGTGGCTTTTATGCAGGCGATGTTATCATTGTAAAGGACATTCAAGGAAATACTGCAAAAGAAGGCGAGGTGATTACTTACCGACCTTCAATGAAAAGTGAAGCCTTTTTAACGCATCGAGTAATCAAAAAATTAGACCACTTGAATGAAACAAAAGGAACGTATTATGTTACAAAGGGAGATAATAATGATACTGAAGATTTGCCGATAAGTGAAAAACAAGTGGTAGGGAAAAAAATACTTGTCTTTCCAAAAATTGGTACGATTTTAAAGTTTATTCGAAAAAACTTTATTGTTTCTATTATCTTTATGTTGTCTGTTTTTGGTTTTATATTGGTAATTAAGATGTATGTATTTTCTAAGTAAGTAGCTTCTTAATTTAATGAGTCAACGTTAAATAAAAAATATGTGGGGGATTAAAAATGAAAAATAAAAAGTTGTTGATTATTGCAGGTGTATTGGCTTTAGTGGCTTTGGGTGCTGGGACTTTTGCTTGGTTTACAAGTGGTGATTCGGCGGTCAATCATTTTGAAGGTGAAATTGCAGGAAATGATATCCAGATTGTTGAGACCTTTACACCTGAAAAAGATTGGACGCCTGGAGAAGGGGTAGCCAAAAAAGTTTCAGTAGCGAATGTATCGGAATATGATGCATTGATTCGCGTAAGCTTTGAAGAAGTATTCAAGAAATTAAGAAATAACAATGAGATTTATTTCGATGGAGCAAACAAATATATTTGGGCATCTGGACCGAACAAAGGAAGCGAATTATCAGATCCTCCAGTTGTACCAAAAGCGATGCCTTCTAAATCAGACTATGTAAGTTTAGGGTATGTAGATGTAACGGCAAATTTATCAACTGAAGTACAAAATATTACGGTTGATAATAAAGAATACAAGTTTAAAATTTATGAGAAAGAAGTACAGGCTGCTGGAAACAAACCATCTGGAGATCCTATTCCAGAAGAATATTCCTATGTAGCACAATGGGAAGCATCAGATAATACTAAAGCAAAAGCATATATTGGGAATACGTCAGGTAGTATTGCACGTGATCGGACTACTCAGAAATTAACCTTAGTAAACCCAGCATATCTTTCTATGATTGATGCAACTTATAATGAAATAAGGGAAAATTGGGCTGATCCGAATAAATTATATAACAAACCAGCTGTAGACGAAAAAACATATAAGTCATTCGCAGATGATCTTATTCAATTAGGCTTTACAGAGTTAACAACAGAGATTACTGAAAATAAATGGTATTACAACATAGCAGATGGTTATTTCTATTTTGTTGGAAAAGTATTACGAGGTACCCAAACGGCTCAACTCTTGGATAGCGTGAAATTAATGGAGCAAGCGGATAATAGCTATAGTTTACTTCAATTTGATTTGATCGTAAATGCGCAAGGTATTCAAAATGCACAACAATCAATTAAAGATACTTGGAAAACAGATGTAAGCAATCCAACTTTGTACACTAAATTAGTGGAATTTTGTGACTATTAATAAATAGAAAACAATGGTGATATAGAATGGAAAAGATAAAATACCTTTGTCAACTATTCAGTTTGATTATTATAAGTTTATCAATCACCGGTGGTTCTCCTACTTTTGCCCATGGGGTGGAGGGAGAACCATTGCCTTCTGGTATCGTCATTGGAGACGATAAAGGAATCCATGTTCAATCAGATGGGGAATATCTAGTTGAAATCAAAGATGTGTTACCAGGTAAAAAGTGGACGATTGACATTGATTTAATGAGTGTAGATAAGGGAGAAGCGTATGATTTAAGTATGCAGATTTTTAAGCCTACCTTAAGCGGACCAATCGATTTTTCCAAAGCAATCCACATGGTGTTGAATTATGCAGGAAAAAAAATATATGATGGTCCGGCTTCTGGTATTAGCGATACAATAAATCTACAAGAAGTTGAATATTCATTTGGAACGTTTCATCCTGGGGATAGTAAGCGTTTGCGTGCAATTTTTGAAATGGATCATACATACACGAAAAATGATTTTCAGGTAAAAAGTATGATGGAAAATGTTTGGAAATTTAGAGCAACCAAAAATCAAGAGTCTAAACGAACAGAGGACAATAAACAAACGAAACGAAAACTATTTTTTCCGCAGACTGGTGAAGAATGGCGAAATGTATTGATTTATATTTCTTTAGGTTTATTTATAGTGCTGATGGCCGTGCTGATTTTCAAAAAGAAATACGAGGATCAAAAGAAACGCTCATAAATGAAATAACTAAAACCATGATTGAATTAGGAAGTTAGGAGGGAACACCTCTTGAAAAAGAAAAAACGTAGATCAGCAAAATATAAAAAAAAGTCAAGAGTGTCTAAAAGAAGCTTCCGCTTATATTTAGCTCTCTTTTCTCTATTTTTTTCTAGCCTGTTGGTTCTTGGAAGTACCTATGCTTGGTTTACATCTGCTGATTCAGTTACAAATAAATTTGAAAGTGGACATTTTCAAGCTGAATTAACTGAAGTGTTTAAACCGAATCTAGCTTGGCAGCCTGGAAAAGATACAACAAAACAAATTCGTGTACAAAACACAGGACAATCACCTGCCCTTGTAAGAGTTTCTCTCTATGAATATCTGTTAGCTTTTAAGATAGATGTCAGAGATAAAGTCGGAAATGGAAACCTAATCACAGTTTCAAATGAGCAAAAGCCAGTAGTTAATAGTAAAGATATATCTACTTGGCAACCAGCTTCAGAAAAAGGCGGTACATATCAAGACGGTTCACTTTATTATGTAGCGAACAAAGCGTATATAGCAGATCGAACAAATGGAAAAGACAGATATAAGTTAAATGACTCGGCAAGAAAGTCCCTACCGCTACATTTCATTGAAATCAATTTTTCAGCATATATGAATACCTCTGTTCCAAAGCCAGGAATAAAGAATTATTGGCTATACGATGATGGTTATTTTTATTATTCTGAAGTGTTAGCACCTGGAAACATAAGCGAGCCATTAGTAGATAACGTATCACTTTCTTCTAGTACACCAAACAATTATAAAGGGACATTATATCAGTTAAATCCCTATTTAGAAGCACATGACCCTGTAAAAACAATTATTAAAGAGTGGGGAATTGGAACAGATAGTATAGTTTATGGAATACTCAAAGACAAACTAAACTAAAAAGTAAAAGCTTCCAACTTTGGCTGAGAGAAGGAGGGAATAATGGGAACGAAAAAAAAAGAAAAGAAAAAATCAATTACGCCCAAAAAATGGGCGTTGATCGTTTTGTCAGTAGTTCTAGTATTTGCAATTGGAACTGTTTTGCGTGATGTTTATGCAGCGAATAAATCAACAGATGAAGAAGTCAATAATTTTCGATTGAGTGATCTGAAGGGAACGATCCAAGAGACATTTACTCCATCAAAAGAAATAAAAATTGATACGCCTATCACAAAAAAAGTTGCAATCACGAATGACCAAAATCAAGATATGTTTATTCGAGTGCTAGTTTTACCAACAATTATTGTCACTGATTCTGAAGGAGAAGACTTAGTACTTCCTGCTAGCTTTAAAGGAGAAAATGCGCAGATAGAAATTCCCTTCGATACAGCTGACTGGATAGACGGGCAAGATGGCTACTTCTACTATGTAAAGAAATTGAAAAAAAATGAAACAAGTTCTAGTCTGTTCAAACAAGTAACGATTATTTCAAAGAATTTAGAGGAACAGTATTTAAATGCAGAAATAAAGATTGAAATTAAGCTAGAAGGAGTAAGCTCGACAGCATATGCTTATCGTGATGCATGGTGGCAAGGTACTATTCCTAAACAAGATCCTAGAAAAAAAATAGATGATCAATTGAAACTGCAAATTTAAAGCGAAAATTCTGTGAGATAGATTCATTTTTTTTTAGAAAGGATACAAGATGAAAAATAAATGGGTGAAAATAATAGCTGTGGTTGGTTTCTTCTTAGGAAGCTTGGGAATAGTACTATTACTGAAAAATACAAGTAATATAAAAGCTGAAGAACAAAATATAACGATAAATGAACAGATAGAAAATTCTGAAGAGGAAGAAAAACTTTCGGAGTTAGTTGATGAGACAGAACAATTTACAGAAGAAGAACAAGATTTTTTCTCTGAATTAAGAAAAGATAATCGTATGTATGGACAAAGCTATGCTATAGGAGGTGTACTAATACCGCCAGGTAACAGAGTTATCAGTGGCGGTTTAGGGGATTATAACACGTGGATACCATCTGAGTATAACTTGAGTATAAAGTTTACACCTGAGACCAAGGTTGAAGGTTGGGGTGGAGTTATTGCCACAGAGGCTCCGAATCAAAAGGTCATGCAAGTTCCGGCAAATAAACAAGGAGCATTGGGTCTATGGTATAGAAATATAGGAATGTATAATGGTGAACTGGTTGATATAAAAGTAACTTTTGATTCTTATACTTTGAATTTAGGGGCAGGCTCACAGCCGTTTGGTGTACTTAGATTTTTTGAAAAAGAAATGACACAGGATATTTTTGGTATTTATGATATTAAAGAAACATTTAGTTTCTATAAGAGCGGAACCTTAACGCCAATTAGTGTAAAAGGAGCACTTACTTTTGGAGACATTGATTATGCTGAAGAATTAGTATTTCCGAATTTTGATGCTTCAAATTGGCACAAAACGTATGTTCATCATCAAAACCAATTGGGGTATGGAATGACTGGGAACGAATTACGTTTTGTTGGTGGAGGGAAGGACGCACAGAAAGAAAATACTCCTCAAGCATTTGCCACGGGTATTTTCCAAGGATCTTCAGTTACGATCAAGTATGAGGATAAACCTAGAAATGTTGTAACCAAATGGCCAACAGGTAATGGGGGTCAAGGGTATACTTTTATACTGATGACGACTAATGCTCGTCCTTTTGAAGCACCTTTGATAAAAAAGCAAGTCAGTGATAGTAATGAAACAAAAGTAGTAACAAATACGCTAGTTTCAAAAGAAGAAGGCTTTACTTATACTTTTGAAACTAGAATACCCAAAGAACGCAAAGAGTGGTGGTATAACTCATTTCAAATTACTGATAAACTACCTAACGGTATTGAAACTAATGGTTCTATTGTTGTTAAGGATAGTGTGCGTAATGAAAATTTGACTTCTCAGTTCACTTCAAATGTTGACGCAAATAATAATTTGACAGTGAAAGCCATTAACACAAAGCAAGCAAATTTTTACGATAAAGTTCTTGAAGTGACAGTTCCTGTCAAATTGAATGCTAAAGTGAATTTGAATTCTTATCCGGTAATAGATGGATTTGCACAAATAACAAATAAAGCGACGGTTATGACGCAAACTTTTGATAATATTCAACGTAATGAGGTATCGAATACTGTGACAACAAAAGTTCCATTCGACCCTCCAAAGCCAACGATTCAAAAAAAAGTAAGAAATATAACTACTGGAGAAACTGTATATCAAAAAAATACGAAAGCAAAGTTTGATGATATAGTAGAGTATGAAATCGTATTAAGAAATGAAAGTACGAATGTAAATATGGCTAATTTGAGAGATGCCGTATTTACAGACAAATTACCAGCAGGAGTTACTTTAACTTCTTGGTCTATAAATGATGAAGCCAAACCAAATTCAGCATGGATAGAAAATAAACTCATTAACTATAATTATGCAGTAGGAAAAAGTCATGAAAGAAATAAGACATATGTAATAAAAATCCAAGCGAGAATTGGTCAAGCCAATGATGGGACGGTGCGAAGAAACGAAAGCTCAGTGAATGGATCGAATTTTAATGGAGCCGCTCCGACAAGTAGTGCTGATGTAGTAATAGTAAAACCAACGCTGAAAATAAGTAAAGTAGTAAATAAAGCCTCAGTTGAGAATGGGGAAGAATTTAACTACACTATTACAATGGAAAACATAACTAGAGATACTGCATTATATAGCTCAATGATTATTGAAGATAAGTTACCAGCTGGAATTGTAGCAAAAGCAGGGACAACGACTTACTCCTTGAATGGTGAAGCAAGTAAGAAAGTTGTAGATAATTTGGTGTGGAATGCTTCAAGAACAATACTAAATACAAAAGGCTTACCTGATTCGGCTTCTAAATCCCCAATTATTAGCCAGACAAAAGGAAAATTAGTGATCAGTTTTACAGCTATAGCAGATGCAACTACAGTTGGTAAACCAGATTTGGTGAATACAGTTACCGGCAATGGAAAGTACGATTTAAATAAAGCAAATCTAGTAGAAAAAGGGAAACCTTTCAATCCTATAAAAGCAACTGCCACTTTAAGTGTGACACAAGCTACAGGCGACCTACAGATCATCAAGCAAGACGACACGAAAAAACGATTAGCCGGGGCAAAATACACAGTGAAGAACGCCGCTGGAGCCCAAGTAGGAAGTGGACAAACCAATGCGAATGGTGTGTATACATTGGGGAATTTACCGACAGGAAAATACACGGTAACGGAAACGGCAGCGCCAACAGGACACGTAGCGGCGCCAGTAGAAGGAAATAATCGAACTGTAGATGTGGTGAGAAATCAAACGGCAAGTTTGACGTTTACAAACAATCGCCAAGGGCGAATCAAGATCAAGAAGGTAGACAAAGAAAGTAAAGCAGTCTTGTCAGGAGCGGAGTACCGAGTAACGGATAGTCAGAATAAGGTTGTAATATCGAGCATCAAGACCGGAACTGATGGAACGGTAACGACGAGCTATTTACCAGCAGGAAAGTATAAGGTACAAGAAAGTGCAGCACCGGCAAACTATGACCTAGCGAATCCCTCAAGTGTAGAAGTGACGGTGAAGATGGGAGAAACGACGCCAGAGGTGTTGTTTGAGAACCAACGTCAAAAAGGTGGACTAGAAATCATCAAGCAAGACGACACGAAAAAACGATTAGCCGGGGCAAAATACACAGTGAAGAACGCCGCTGGAGCCCAAGTAGGAAGTGGACAAACCAATGTGAATGGTGTGTATACATTGGGGAATTTACCGACAGGTAAATACACAGTAACGGAAACGGCAGCGCCAACAGGACACGTAGCGGCGCCAGTAGAAGGAAATAATCGAACTGTAGATGTGGTGAGAAATCAAACGGCAAGTCTGACGTTTACAAACAATCGCCAAGGGCGAATCAAGATCAAGAAGGTAGACAAAGAAAGTAAAGCAGTCTTGTCAGGAGCGGAGTACCGAGTAACGGATAGTCAGAATAAGGTTGTAATATCGAGCATCAAGACCGGAACTGATGGAACGGTAACGACGAGCTATTTACCAGCAGGAAAGTATAAGGTACAAGAAAGTGCAGCACCGGCAAACTATGACCTAGCGAATCCTTCAAGTGTAGAAGTGACGGTGAAGATGGGAGAAACGACGCCAGAGGTGTTGTTTGAGAACCAACGTCAAAAAGGTGGACTAGAAATCATCAAGCAAGACGACACGAAAAAACGATTAGCCGGGGCAAAATACACAGTGAAGAATGCCGCTGGAGCCCAAGTGGGAAGTGGACAAACCAATGCGAATGGTGTGTATACATTGGGAAATTTACCGACAGGTAAATACACAGTAACGGAAACGGCAGCGCCAACAGGACACGTATTACCAGCAGGAAAGTATAAGGTACAAGAAAGTGCAGCACCGGCAAACTATGACCTAGCGAATCCTTCAAGTGTAGAAGTGACGGTGGAAATGGGTGGAACAACGCTAGTATTGTTTGAGAACCAACGTCAAAAAGGCGGCCTAGAAATCATCAAGCAGGACGACACGAAAAAACGATTAGCCGGGGCAAAATACACAGTGAAGAACGCCGCTGGAGCCCAAGTAGGAAGTGGTCAGACAGATGCGAATGGTGTGTATACATTGGGAAATTTACCGACAGGTAAATACACGGTAACGGAAACGGCAGCCCCCGCAGGCCATGAAATAAATCCAGTAGAAGGAAACAATCGATCAATTGACGTAGTCAAAGGTCAAACAGCGAACCTAACGTTCACCAATAATAGGCAAGGGCTAATTCTTATCAAGAAATTTGACAAAGACAGCAAGGAAGTACTCGCAGGAGCAGAGTTTAGAGTCCTAAACAGTGCGGGGAAAGAAGTGATAACGAAGCTAAAAACTGGAAATGATGGACGAGTGACGACAGGCTTCTTAACGGCGGGAGAATATACAGTAGAAGAAACAGCGTCGCCAGTGAATTATGAGCTATCGGTACCCAAGAGTAAGAAAGTGACCGTGAAACCGTGGGAAACGGTACCGGTAGAATTTGAAAATGAACGTCAAAAAGGCGGACTAGAAATCATCAAACAAGACGAAGAGAAAAAAGATAGAAAACTGTCAGGAGCTATTTTTGATATAGCAAGTGACAATAAAGGTCAAAATATCCTGTATAAAAATCAAAAAACGGATGGATCAGGAAAAATATCTATTCCAGCTATTGCAACGGGTACGTATTATATCAGAGAAACAGCTCCACCACCTGGTTATCAGATAATCGAAAAAGGTTGGATACCAGTAGCTGTAGTTCACGGAAAAACAACCACATATCAAGTTGAGAACAGGCCTACTCGGTTGCATTTACGACAAGTCGTACTAAATCAGAATGACGCTTTAGTAGTTCCTAGCACAGGTTATTTCAAACTGGAGCAATTCGCAGGTTCTAACACAGTCAATACGTACCAATTCGTTACTGGTTCGACTGTGAAGAATAAACCAGCAGAGATTACAAAAGGATTGTTTACAACAGTAAGGATTTCCGTTGGCATAGATAAACTTCGGATTATTGATTTAGTACCTGAATATTATATGTATCGTGGGGCCATTGCAACAGCAACTGATACTGATTTAGAAGAAAAACATTCTTTTGATCATACTTCTGAGATAGTAAAAGCTGATCCTGTTGTAGATTATAGTAAATCAAGTGAATATTGGGTAACTGTTTTTGTTGAACCGAAAATGGGAACAACTTCTAATGGTGAAAAAGAAAAAGAGCCTCGACCGTATAGTTGGGACTATAAAACAAATGAACTAGGTCGTTTGACTCAAGTGAAGTAGGAGGAAATGTAAATGAAAAAGAAACTTATTGGATTGGCAATTCTTGGATGTTGCCTATTGTTAGCTGGATGTAACTCAAAAAATGAGAGTGAATCGAAGGAAAAAAAAACGGATCAAGGAAAAGTTGCAAAAAAAGAAGTATCTGAAAATAATTATGCCTCAGCAGACAATTCATTTGCTGTAAATAATGAAAACTTTATCAGCCCAGACTTTGAAGCAAAGCTGACAGGATCAAGTGTTGTTAGTGGAGACGATAATGCAAAGTACCTTGTAGTTTTTTATACCTTTACTAATAAAACAAATGTCTTTAAATCAGGACAAGAGGTATTTGAAAAGTATTTGCAAGCTAACCAAGCATCAAATAAAGATGAGATGGAAACGTTATTTATAGATCATCCAGAACTTAGTGAACAGATTAAAAAACTTTCAGATGAATCTACAAAAGAACAAGAGCAAGGGAAAGCAATTCCTATGGCTACAGTTTATAAAACAATTTCAGATAAAGACTTAAGATTAGATTTTTTAGATGCTGAAGGATCAACAATAGTATCAAAAAATTATTTGATTAAACTAGATTAGTTCCACTATTTAATAAAGAGTATTTACTAGAGAAGTAAAAAATAAAATCGGTTAAATAGAATAAAAAAAGACCTATAGCTAAATTCTACTCATACGAATGACAGAATTTAGTGGTAGGTCTTTTTTTCTAGTTTGTTTGAAAGCTCATTTTCTCAATTCGATCAAATGCTTCTTTCAATATAGTTATGTCTTGAGTTGCTGCTAAACGCACATAACTATCCCCAGTTGTTTCGCCAAAAGCTTTTCCTGGGATCATCAATACATTTGTTTCTTTTAAGACTCTTTCAACAAAGGGGACAGACGTTAAACCAGTTTTTGAAATGTTAATGAACGCATACATACTGCCCTTGACTGGATGTAATGAGAGAAACGGAATAGACGAAATTCGTTGTTCCAGATATTCTAGACGCTCTTTAAAAATGGTTACAACTGCTGGAGTCAGTGTTTCAGCATGATTTAATGCGTAAATACCAGCTTGTTGAGAAGGGCTAGGTGCTGAGTAGGTTATACTTTCATTGATCACCTTCGCAGCGTCGTTGATATAATCGGGAGCAATCATATACCCAATACGCCAACCAGTCATCGCGAAGGCTTTTGAGAAACTGCTAAATGTAATCGTATTGTCAGGAGCAAATGTTGCCATTGGGACGAAATCATCATAAAAACAAAACGCTTCATAGACTTCATCTGAAAGAATATAAAAATCATGTTTGATCGCCAATTCAGCAATCGCTTTAAATGTTTCAGGAGAAAAAACGGCTCCAGTAGGATTGTTTGGTGAATTGATAATAATTGCTTTTGTTTTATCTGTGATGGCAGCTTTCAAAACATCAATATTGATTTGAAAACCATCCTCTTCATAAGTTGGAATAAATACTGGTTTACCACCAGCAAAAATTACTTGATCTTTGTAGGGTGAAAAATAAGGTTCATGAATAATGACTTCATCTTCAGGATCTAACAATACTTGTAACGTTAAATACATGCCATGTAAAGCACCAACAGTTGCTCGAACTTGATCAGGTTTAAAAGATAAACCATATTGTTTTCGATAAAAGGCAATAACAGTATCAATAAATTCCTGACTACCGCCAGAAGCGGTATATTTTGTGTGCCCATTTTTCACATCTGTAAAAGCGGCATCAATAATTCGTTCATCTGTAATCAAATCGGGATCTCCGATCGACAGGTCCAATAAATCAGGTACTTGTTTTGCTAAAGTGGCAATATCCATTAAGATATTTTCAGCAGGTTGTTGATGTTTCTTTGCAATGTTTAGTCGATCCATTTTGTTACCTCCAATTACTTGTTGCTTAACTTCATTCTATACTATTTTTTTAAGAGGGCAAAGTAAGTTTTTCTACTTACTTTGCCCTCTTGTAGTTTTTACAACACTTTTCTTAAAAAATCTTGTGTTCTAGGATTTTTCGGTTGACCGAAAATTTCTTCTGGGGTGCCTTCTTCTTGTATGATTCCAGCGTCCATGAAAATCACACGATCGGCAACTTCACGGGCGAAGCCCATTTCATGTGTAACGACCACCATGGTCATTCCCTCAACGGCCAAAGCTTTCATAACGGCTAAAACTTCACCAACCATTTCTGGATCTAGTGCAGAAGTTGGCTCATCAAACAGCATTACATCAGGATTCATCGCTAGTGCTCGAGCGATGGCTACCCGTTGTTGCTGTCCGCCAGATAAACTAGAAGGATAGCTAGTCGCTTTGTCTTTCAAACCGACTTGTTCCAATAAAGTTAGAGCCTTTTCTTTAGCTGCTTCTGGGGTTTCCTTTTTGACTTTGATAGGGCTGATTGTCAAATTATCTAAAACTGTCTTATGAGGAAACAGATTGAAATTTTGAAATACCATGCCCATTTTTTGACGAAGCGCATCAATGTCAGTATCTTTATCTAATAAATTTTTACCTTCAAATTCAATGCTTCCAGCTGTTGGTTGTTCCAATAAGTTTAAACAACGTAAGAAAGTACTCTTTCCACTACCAGAAGGGCCGATAATCACGACAACCTCCCCAGCATTTACATCTAAATCAATCCCTTTTAAGACTTCATTTTTTCCAAAGGTTTTGTGCAAGTTTTTAATATTAATCACTAGTATTCATTCTCCTTTCAGCAACACCTAGTAGGCGAGAAATGGTAAAGGTTAAAACAAAGTAAATCAATGATACCACTAGATAAGGTAAGAACGGTTTAAAGCTGGCACCTTGAACATTGCCGGCTTGGAAAATCAATTCTGAAACCCCGATAACAGAAACCACAGAAGACTCTTTAATGACTGTTACAAATTCATTTCCTAGTGCAGGTAAGATATTTTTGATTGCTTGCGGTAAAATAATGTAGCGCATGGCTTGTGGTTGATTCATGCCCAGAGAACGAGCTGCTTCTAATTGTCCTTTATTAACAGCGTTGATTCCAGCACGAACGATTTCAGCAACATAAGCACCACTATTTAATGCAAGAGCGATACAACCAGCAGCGATTTTTGATAAATCAAGACCCAATACGCCTGTACCAAAATAAACAATAAAGATTTGGACTAATAAAGGTGTTCCACGAACATATTCAATGTAGCAGATCGCAATACCACGTAAAATTTTGGATTTAGAAAGCTTCATTAAGGCGAGTAAACCACCTAGTATGGCACCAAATAATACACCCATAAAGGCTAAGAAAATCGTATAGCCCGCACCACTGATATAAAATTTACCGTATTTACCAAGGAAGCTTTGATCATCTGTAAACATCAATTTACCTGCTTCTTTTTTATAACCATCTAATAAATTATTGTCATTGATCGTTTTGATCGAAGCGTTGACTTTTTGCTCTAAAACAGGAGCATTTTTAGGAATGGCTACCGCTGCATCTTTTTGTCCTTGTTCGAACGTAACATCAGCGAAAGTTAAGGCTTTATCACGATCGACATAAGCTTCAGCAACTGGACCTTCTAAAACTGCAGCATCAACTTTTTTATTTTTTAAGTTCATAATGATGTCGGGTACTTTTTGTAAAGAGGTTGGAATCGAACCGACTAATTCTGTTTTTGCCAGCTCTTCTTGAGTGGTTTGCTTTTGAACACCAACTTTTACCCCGTCAAAATCTTTTGTTGATTGGAATAGATCTTTGTCGTCTTTTCTAACCACAACTTTTTGCTGAACGGTCATATACGGTGTTGAAAAATTAACTTCTTGGAGACGTTCAGGAGTGGGTGCCATGCCTGAAATAATTAAATCGATTTTACCAGTTTTTAATGCACCTAATAATGCATCAAAACCCAGTTCTTCAATTTTTAATTTGACACCTAGATCATCTGCGATTTTTTGTGCGATTGAGATGTCAAAACCAACGACTTGGTCTTTACCATCAACATCTGCATGGAATTCATACGGTGCATAGTCAGCAGATAGTCCAACGATCAATTCACCACGTTTCATGACGCTGTCGTAGACCGGATCTTTCTCTTCGGCTAGAGCGGTTGTTACTGGTAGAAAAGTGAGTAATACCAGCAATATGGGAATAATAATGGCTAAGGTTTTTTTACATAGTTTCATTTGTTCTTCTCCTTTATGATAGAATGATAACGGTCAAGTAAATTCAACTGTTGTGATTTTCAATAAATATTCTAAAAATGGTGTATAAATGTATAAAAATTTATTGTTTTTAGATGTGTTTTATCATATCATAGATTAAGGGAAAGGAAAAGTGAATTTTAGCAAGAAGTTAAAAAATTTCGCTTTTGCATAAAAATAAGTAAAAAATGAAAGGTTGAGACAGATGAATCAATCATTGATCGTTAGAGGAGCGCCACAGGAATATGAATGCCGTGTTGGTGCTTGGGATGATTTAGAAGAACATTTAAATAGAAGAAAGCTTAAACGTGTTATGATTTTACATGGTCGAGATTCTTGGGAAGCGGCCAAATCCTATTTTCCTACATTAGTGAATATTGATGCACAATTTGTAGATTATGGTGGAGCCTGTACAGATGAGAAAACAGTCGAATTAAAACAACAATTTGAACAAGCAGGTTTAGAAGGAATTATCGCAGTTGGTGGCGGGAAAATTGCAGATTTAGGTAAAGCGGTGGCAAACCAATGTAATACACCTATCTTGATTTTACCTACATTAGCTGCAACATGTGCGGCGTATACACCACTAAGTGTGATCTATAAAACAGATGGTTCTATGGATCGCTATGATGTATTTGCTCAAAGTAATGCATTGGTTTTGATCGAACCTAAAGTTATTCTTGATTCACCTATTGAATTGATGATTGCAGGTATTGGTGATACTGTGGCTAAATGGTATGAAGCAGATGCGATGATTTCGCAATTAGCGGTACAGCCAATCGAAATCCAGGTTTCTGCTTTTGCAGCCAAAAAATGTCGAGATGTTTTACTGGCTGACAGTCAAGAGGCGCTTGTTGCTATGAAGCAGAAAAAAATCAATCAAGCTTTTTTAAATGTAGTGGAGACGAATATCTTACTTGGCGGAATGGTTGGTGGCTTTGGTGATGATTATGGGCGGACTGCTGGGGCACATTCAATTCATGATGCATTGACGATTTTACCTGAAAGTCACCAACAGCTACATGGTAATAAAGTGGCTTACGGTGTTTTTGTTCAGTTAGTGATCGAAAATAAATGGTCAGAAATCAAACAACTAATTCCGTTTTATCACAGTCTTGATTTACCAATTTCTTTAAAAGGGATGAATATGAATTTATCAGAGGATGATTATCAGCGCATTGCTGAACGTGCTGCTGAGCCGCATGAAACGATTCATTATATGAAAGAAAAGATTACGCCTGAAATTGTGAAAACAGCAATGATGGAACTTGAAACAGCAATGAGCGATAAATAAGAGCCGTTTAAAAACCTGGGAGCTGGATAATTTTTTATCTAAGCTCCTTTTATTGTAAGTCGCAGCAACTGTCTGCAGAGCTGATGGGAACACAATACTTGGCAAGCGAAGAGAGAGGCGTTTCATTTGTCTAAGGATATCCTAAAGAAAGCCTGCAAAACCTTGCAAATACGAACAAAAAAAAGTATGATGAGGAAAGTGTAAATTTACAAAAGAAAGTAGGAAAATGAATGACAGAACCAGCCATTCGTTATCGTTTAATAAAGAAAGAAAAACATACTGGTGCCCGTTTAGGGGAGATCATCACCCCCCACGGAACATTTCCAACACCAATGTTTATGCCTGTAGGAACGTTAGCGACAGTAAAAACCATGTCACCAGAAGACTTAAAAGAAATGGGGGCCGGAGTGATTTTGAGCAATACCTATCATTTATGGCTACGTCCCGGCGATGATTTAATTGCAGAAGCTGGTGGCTTACATAAATTTATGAATTGGGATCAACCGATTTTAACAGATTCTGGCGGTTTCCAAGTATTCTCATTAAGTGATATGCGTAAAATCACAGAGGAAGGGGTTCATTTTAGACATCATTTAAATGGGTCTAAATTATTCCTTTCACCAGAAAAAGCAATCAATATTCAAAATAATCTAGGCTCTGATATTATGATGAGTTTTGATGAGTGTCCGCCGTTTGATGAAAGCTATGATTATGTGAAGAAATCAATTGAGCGTACGTCACGCTGGGCAGAACGTGGATTGAAAGCTCACGCCAACCCAGATCGTCAAGGATTGTTTGGTATCATTCAAGGTGCTGGATTTGAAGATCTGCGACGCCAAAGTGCCAAAGATTTGATCAGTATGGATTTTCCAGGCTATTCGATCGGTGGTTTATCCGTTGGGGAACCAAAAGCTGAGATGAATCGTGTCTTGGACTTTACAACGCCTTTAATTCCTGATAATAAGCCAAGATACCTAATGGGAGTTGGAACAGCTGATTCGTTGATTGATGGGGTCATTCGTGGGATTGATATGTTTGACTGTGTATTGCCAACGAGAATTGCTAGAAATGGGACTTGTATGACCTCTAAAGGTCGACTTGTCGTTAAAAATGCGCAGTACGCAAGAGATTTCCGTCCGCTAGATGAGAAATGTGATTGCTATACGTGTAAAAATTATACTCGTGCTTATATCCGTCACTTGATCAAAGCGGATGAAACATTTGGTATCCGTTTAACTTCTTATCATAACTTGTATTTCCTATTGAATTTGATGAAACAAGTCCGTCAAGCGATCATGGATGACAATCTACTAGAATTTAGACAAGCATTTTTTGAAGAATATGGGTTTAACAAAGAGAATGCGAAAAGTTTCTAAAAAAATGATCAAAAGACTAGTGTTGTACACGAAATTTTGTTACAGTAAACTAGTGATTATAGGATAGAGAGGTGAATAGATAATGGGCGGAGGACTTTCGTTTATTTTACCATTAATTCTTTTAGCTGGAATGATGTTTTTTATGACACGTTCCCAAAAGAAACAACAAAATGAACGTCAATCACTTTTAGAAGCAATGAAAGTGGGCGATAATATTGTAACAATCGGTGGATTACATGGCGTGATCTCTGAAATCGACAATGACAAAAAAACTGTATTGATCGATTGTGAAGGAATCATCCTTGAATTTGATCGTGCAGCAATCAAAACTGTAAAACCAGGTACTGTGGTTACAAATGACAGTAGCGTTACAGTTGTTGAGACAGAAGAAACAGTTGTTGAAGAACCAACTGTAACAATAACTTCTGAAAACAACGAAACGAAAGAATAAATTCCAGCTTGCTGGAATTTTTTCTTTCTAAATCTATTTAGGCTTCATACATAGTGTAGGTTTTAGAAAGAGGGCGAGAACCATCGAAAAGTTATCTTGGCACCAAAAATTCTTATTAAAAAAAGAATTAAAAATAAAATGCCGTTCTTTTCAGCAGCTTGGTTATTCATCAGTTAACGAGACAGAATTGATGAACTATCTTGTTTCTTATCGTTGGAAAAAGCAAGCTCCACCATCGATCAAAGCGTGTCGAGAAGACATTTTACATATTGAGCCAAACGAATTTTTTGATTACCAGCAACTAATTGCACAAACAAGTAGTCTGACAATCAAGGATTGGCAAGACCTAACGGATCTATTCTAACGGAGAATAGATTCTTTTTTCTTTTTGTATAATAAAAAGCGCTTACTTGAAAAAGATGAATAAAAAAAACGATAAATGTGAAAAAAATCACAATAAAACTATTTACAAGAAAAAAATAATGTTGTATGATGTGTATGTGAAATAGTTAACAAACAAAAAATAACTAACTTATTTTTCTAGGAGGATCACAATGGCTAAAACAATGAAGAAAGAAGATACCAAAACGACTGATGTATCAGCAATGATCGACGAGTTGGCAAGAAAAGCAAATATTGCTTTAAAAGAAATGGAAGACTTCGATCAAGAAAAAGTTGACCACATTGTGCACCAAATGGCAATGGCAGCATTAGACCAACATATGCCTTTAGCAAAAATGGCTGTAGAAGAAACTGGCCGTGGAATTTACGAAGATAAAGCAATCAAAAATATGTACGCTTCTGAATATATTTGGAACAGCATCAAGCATGATAAAACGGTTGGTGTTATCAATAAAGACGACCAAACAGGCTTAATCGAAATCGCTGAACCAGTTGGGGTGGTTTGTGGTGTTACACCAACAACGAATCCAACATCAACAACCATTTTTAAAGCGTTGATTTCAATCAAAACACGTAATCCAATCGTATTCGCGTTCCACCCAAGTGCACAAAAATGTTCTGCTGAAGCTGCTCGTATCGTTCGTGATGCAGCCATTAAAGCAGGTGCTCCAGAAAACTGTGTACAATGGATCGAACAACCTTCTTTAGAAGCAACTTCAGGTTTGATGAATCATCCTGGTATTGCCATTGTTTTAGCTACTGGTGGTAGTGCTATGGTTAAATCAGCCTATTCAACTGGTAAACCAGCGTTAGGTGTTGGACCAGGGAATGTTCCTTCATATATTGAAAAAACAGCTAAAATCAAACGTGCAGTAAACGACTTGATCGTGTCTAAATCATTTGATAACGGCATGATTTGTGCTTCTGAACAAGCTGTGATCGTAGATAAAGAAGTTTATGCAGCAGTAAAAGCTGAATTTGAAGCACATCAAGTGTACTTCGTTAAACCAAACGAATTACAAAAACTAGAAGATGCTGTGATGAACGAAGGAAAATATGCTGTTAATCCAGCAATCGTTGGGTACTCTGCTGAACATATCGCAGAACTCGCTGGAATCAAAGTACCAAAAGGCACAAAAATTCTAATTGCTGAACTTGAAGGAGCAGGAGCAGAATACCCACTTTCTCGTGAAAAATTATCGCCAGTTTTAGCGATGATGAAAGCAAAAAATACAGATCACGCCTTTGATTTATGTGAAGCAATGCTTGAATTAGGTGGCTTAGGACATACAGCAGTGATCCATACAGAAGATGAAGACCTACAAGTGAAATTTGGTTTACGCATGAAAGCTTGCCGTATCTTAGTAAACTCTCCATCTGCTGAAGGCGGAATCGGTAATATCTATAACGAAATGATTCCTTCATTAACATTAGGCTGTGGATCTTACGGTAAAAATTCAGTCTCTAAAAACGTATCTGCTGTTAACTTGATCAACGTCAAAACTGTAGCGAAACGGAGAAATAATATGCAATGGTTTAAATTACCGCCAAAAATTTTCTTTGAAAAAAATTCATTACAATATTTACAAAAAATGGAAAACGTTGAACGTGTCATGATCGTTTGTGATCCAGGAATGGTTCAATTCGGTTATGCTGATACAGTCCGTAAAGAATTACAAAAACGTAAAAACGACGTTCAAATCGAAGTATTCTCAGCTGTAGAACCAAATCCATCTACAAACACAGTGTATGCTGGAACAAAAGTCATGGTTGATTTTGAACCAGATACGATCATTGCTTTAGGTGGGGGATCTGCAATGGATGCGGCTAAAGGCATGTGGATGTTCTACGAACACCCAGATACAGAATTCTTTGGTGCTAAACAAAAATTCTTAGATATCCGTAAACGTACGTATAAAATTGAAAAAGCAGTTAAAACACAATTTGTATGTATCCCAACAACATCAGGTACGGGTTCAGAAGTAACACCATTTGCCGTTATTACAGATAGTGATACCCATGTGAAATACCCATTAGCGGATTATGCATTAACGCCAGATGTTGCGATCATTGATCCTCAATTTGTCATGTCAGTTCCAGCTTCTGTAACAGCGGATACTGGTATGGATGTCTTAACACATGCAATCGAGTCTTACGTTTCAGTTATGGCTTCTGATTACACACGTGGATTAAGCTTACAAGCAATCAAATTAGTCTTTGAACACTTAGAAAACTCAGTGAAACGTCCAGATGCTGAAAGTCGTGAAAAAATGCATAATGCATCAACAATGGCTGGTATGGCTTTTGCCAACGCATTCTTAGGAATTTGTCACTCAGTAGCACATAAAATTGGTGGAGAATATGGGATTCCTCACGGACGTACAAATGCGATTTTATTACCGCATATCATCCGTTACAATGCCAAAGATCCTTCAAAACATGCAATGTTCCCTAAATATGATTACTTCCGTGCAGACACAGATTACGCTGATATTGCGAAATTCTTAGGTCTTAAAGGAAAAAATACAGCAGAATTAGTGGATGCATTAGCAACAGCTGTTTATGATTTAGGTGTATCTGTTGGAATTGATATGAACTTGAAAGCACAAGGTGTGACACAAGAAATTCTTGATTCAACTGTTGATCACATGGCAGAATTAGCGTATGAAGATCAATGTACAACAGCAAATCCAAAAGAACCGTTGATCAGTGAATTGAAACAAATCATTATTGATGCCTACAATGGTTAATTAAAAAAGTTCGAAGAGTAACTGAAAAGTTGCTCTTCTCTTTTTGTTTAGAGGTATAATAAAGTCAAAACAAATGGGAGTGAAACAAAATGACCATCAGAGAAGCAAAACTAGAAGATGCAGAAGCGATCAATCAGTTAAATACGTACCCGTTAAAGCATGAATACCCACTAGAAGAGGCTAAACGGCAGTTACGCTACTTATTATCTTCACCTACGAATAAAGTATTTGTACATGTTATAGAGGAAAAAGTAGTTGGTTATATTCAATTAAGCGAATATGTTTGTACTTATGGACCCAAATTGATGAATGTTATGGCTCTTGTAGTAAATGAAGATATTCATGGTCACGGGATAGGCAGATCATTACTGAATCATGCCGAACTATGGGCTAAAGAAAACAATGCTGAAGGTATCCGTCTAAATTCAGGTGTTGAAAGAACGGAAGCGCATAAGTTTTACGAACATCAAGGATATAAAAGAGTTAAAAACCAAGTGAATTTCAGAAAATTGTTTGATTAAAGAAGAGAGAAATAGCTGCCGTAATGAATAAAATTGTCTATTGACAAAGTAAATTATGAAATGCTACCATGGATAAATAACAAAGAAGAAAGGAGGGAGCGAAATGACAATGAGTCAATTCAAAATAAGTAAAAGTCAGAAATGGGTTGTAGAGCGTTATCTTATATTGAAGCAATGGCAAAAATCATGTTTTTTTGCTTTCTCTTTCAGTATATAGACCTTTTTAAGTTAGCTACTTAAAAAGATAAGCCGTCGATCATTTTTGATTGGCGGTTTTTTGTTGAAATTTTATGGAGGTGAATCCAATGAGTGGAAGAAAAGGAAACAAACAAAGCGGCTAAGGAATGCGGTCGACATTTTGCATTCCAGACAATAAAAAAAGAACGAGGAATCAGAATGTTAACAATTAAAGGGAAATATAACGAAGCACAAGTATTTACAGACATGTTAGATGATAATACGATCGGACAAATTATGTCTTTATGTAACCAAGAATTTGCTAAAGAAAGTCAAATCAGAATCATGCCGGATACTCATAGCGGTTCAGGCTGTGTTATTGGCACAACGATGACAATCAAAGACAAAGTAGTCCCAAATTTAGTCGGAGTTGATATCGGCTGCGGCTTGTATGTTGTGAAGCTAAAGAAATCCATCAAAACAAACTTTGATAAACTAGATCGAATCATTCGCACAAGAATTCCTAGCGGATCTCAGTCCCATGATAAAAGCCAACATGAGTTTGAACTAGGTAAAATCCATGCACCGATCCACAAAGGCTGGGCTCTAAGAAGTTTAGGCACACTTGGGGGCGGCAATCATTTTATTGAAGTGAACGAAGGAACAGATGGTTTATATTTAGTGATCCATAGCGGCAGTCGTGTTTTAGGTAAAGAAATCGCTGAATATCATCAAGAAGTAGCCTATCAAAAGCTATCACAACAAAGAAAAGCTTTAAAAATAGCTGCAACTCACGCGAAACAAAAGGGTGATACTGAAAGAGCTCATGAACTACAATTAGCACGAGAATCAGTAAAAATTCCCTATGAGCTATCGTATGTAACAGCAGATGATTTAATGAACTACCTAGAAGATATGAAAATTGCACAAGCATATGCCGCTATGAACCGTAAAATCATGGCTGAAACAATTCTTAAAGGCATGAAATGGAAAAAAGCTATCATAGAATCGTTTGATTGTCCTCATAATTATATTGATTTAGAAGACAAACTGCTAAGAAAAGGAGCTGTCTCTGCCAAGCTTGGTGAAAAAATCATCGTACCCTTGAATATGAAAGATGGCAGTATTTTAGCAACGGGTAAAGGCAATCAAGATTGGAATCAATCAGGACCTCATGGAGCGGGAAGAGTATTGAGTCGCTCGCAAGCCAAGGCAAAAATCAGCTTAGAAAGTTATCAGCATGCTATGAAGCATGTCTGGACGACCTCTGTTTCAAAGAAAACGATCGATGAAGCACCCAAAGCGTATAAGCCAAAGAAACAACTAATGGAAGATGTCAAAGAAACGATGACTATTCAAGAAGTGATTCGACCACTCTATAATTTTAAAGGCTAGACAAAAAAGACAAGAATATTTTTAAAACAGCTAAAGCTTCTATATAATAAAAGACAGAACAGATCTAGTTGAAAAGACCGTGAAAATCAGTTTTATCAAGAAAGGATGATCCAAGATGTCTAAGTTTTCTCCATGTTTATGGTTTGATGGAAAAGTCGAAGAAGCTGCTGAATTTTATGTCAATGCGTTTGAAGAGAGTAAAATCAATAAAGTCGATTACTATGTGGATAGCGAACATCAACCCAAAGGCTCAGTTTTAACTGTGACGACAACCTTAGCAGGGCAAGAAGTCATTTTATTGAATGGTGGTCCAGAGTTTAACTTCACACCAGCGATTTCGTTTTTTGTGGAATGTGAAACGACAGAGCAAATCGACAAGTTATGGGAAACATTAAGTCATAATGGAGAGGTGTTGATGGAATTCGGCGAATATCCATTCAGCAAGAAATATGGTTGGTTGAATGATCAATACGGTGTTTCATGGCAATTAGTTCTATCTGAAACACCACAGTCTATCACACCGAGTTTCTTATTTGTTGGTCAACAATTTGGTAAGGCAGAAGAAGCAATGAATCAATGGATCGAAATCTTTGGTGAGGGTAAGGTTGAGTATGTCCAAAAAAATCCTGATGGTACTGTTGCACAAGCGGTATTTACAATGCATGGACAACCATTTAGGGTTATGGATAGTGGAGAAGCACATGATTTTACCTTTACAATGGCGACTTCGTTTTATGTGTATTGTAAGGATCAGGCAGAAATCAATCAGCTATGGGATGCCGTCACTTCTAAGGGCAAAGAATGGCCGTGCGGTTGGATGGAAGATGAGTATGGTGTGTGTTGGCAAACCGTTACAACAGATATGGATACGCTATTTGATAACTCAGATCCTGAAAGAGCTTATCGGGTAATGCAGGAATTGTATAAGATGAAACGGATCGACATTGCTGCGTTGAGAAAGGCGTATAAAGGATAAGAAAAAACTGGTTTTCATAGATACAAGGAGGTTTGGATTGGAGTCTTTTGGAAAAAGAAATAATAGTTTGACGTATAGCCATCGAGTAGGTGCTTACGCAGTGATTCAAAATCAAAATGGAGAATATTTGGTTGTGCAATCTTCCGATAAATACTTATTTTTAGTCGGAGGAGGAATTGAAAATGGTGAAGCTCCAATTGAAGCTTTAAAAAGAGAGGCGCTTGAAGAAATAGGTTTTAATTTAAGTATAGGTGAATTTATTGGAAAAGCTGAAAAACATTGGGTTTCTCCACAGTATCCTGATTTATCGCAACATAATATCGGTTATTTTTATGCTTGTACGCTCGCTAAAAAGGTTGCAGAGCCATTAGAAACAGAACCGATGCGTTGGGTGTCTTTAGAAACAATAGAGAAAAAGTTATTTCATGAACACCATTTATACATGTTAAAGAAAACGTTGGATTGAATCAAGTTAGAAATAATTAAAGTGAGTGGGACATGACTCTTTAAGTCATATCTCACTCACTTTTTCGTTTATTTACTCCTCTTAGCAAACGGCTGATAAGCAATACCGCGACTTTCACACCAATGAATGATCTCACCAGAAAAAATAATATCTGTTGTTGTAAGGTCACTCGTACTCTTTTTCCCAAGCAAGGTATATAACATTTTAAGTTCGTCTTCCCATTGCTGAAGAAGTGCGATGGTGTCATCTACACCGTGTGTCATTAGTTGGTTTAAAATCGTTCCCGCAACTCCCACACTTTTGGCACCTAAACTGAGGGCTTTGAGAATATCTAGCGATTGACGAACGCCACCAGATGCTAAAACGGTCAAGTCTCGTTGCCAATTGATCGATTCTAACAAGGAAAGGACGGTTGATTGGCCCCAGTCAGTTAAAAAGCCTAACTCTCGTTTTTTACGACGGGCATTTTCGATTTGGGTAAAACTAGTACCACCTTGACCACTGACATCAACAGCTTTTACGCCACGCAAGACTAATTGTTCAATCGTTTCACTACTCATACCAAAGCCAACTTCTTTCACAATTACAGGTACAGATAAGTGTGAAACAATATCTTCAATAGTATCTAGCCAACCATGGAAATCACGATCTCCTTCAGGCATTACTAGTTCTTGTGGGACATTCACGTGGATTTGCAGTCCATCGGCTTGGAAAAGATCGACTGCTCTTTTCGCTTCTTCTAAAGAAAGCCCAGCTCCAATATTAGCCCAGATCACACCAGTAGGATTTTCCTTACGCATGATTTGATAAGTATCAGCTAAATCAGGATTTTTTAAGGCTGCGTTGACTGAGCCTGTCGCAACCATGACACCAGTTTCTCTAGCGATAATACCTAATTGCTGATTGATGTCCTTTGCCCGTTCACTGCCACCTGTCATCGCATTGATATAAAACGGTTGTTTAAAGGTAAAATCAAGAAAGGATGTTGAAATATCAACTTCGTCTAACGCTATTTCTGAAAATGAATGATGAATGAATTTAATTTGATCGAAGTCGTTCATTTTCTCTTTATGAAAAGCTTTTGCCAAAGAAATATGTTCATCTTTTCGATTCATTTTTTTCCTGCTTTCCGTAAAAATATACATGTAATGGTAAAGGCGTGATGCCTTCTTTTTCCCATGAGCTCATCAATGGCAAAATGCCAGATTTTTGTTTGAAAATCACAATACCACAGTCACCACCGCCAGCACCAGATGATTTTGCAGCACCGCCGCAAGTCTGAGCTAAGTTACATAATTTTTTAAGGGCGGGCGTTTCGATCGTCACACCTGTAAGCGATGTTAACTGTTGGAGTAACTGTCGGTTTTTCCGAATTTGGGTTTGGATCAATGAAATGTTTTCAGAGTCGAAACCTGTAATCATTGTCTCAACACACGTTTTACTGTCATCTAGAAATTTCTGATAAGCATTTTTTTGAACTTCCTTTGATTGATTGACTTGATCCACTAGGTCAGAAGTAGAAGCGGGACTACCGGTCCAACCAATCAGAAGACGTAATTTTTTAGGAACGGTCAATGGTTTGATCATTAATTTTGGCCATGTTGCTTGAAGCAGAGCCGTCAGTGTTTGTTTTTGTGCTTGATCATTGACCCATTGATGATCGAAAGTTGAAAAGGCGATCCAGCCACCGTAACAACTTGCAGCGATATCACCACAGGAACCATTTCCTTGAACTTCTAAATGGGCTAAAGCTGAAAGCTTGAATATTTCTTCTTCAGATAGCTCTAAATCATAGAATAGGCTTAAAGATTTGACAGTTGCCACGGTTACAGCACCGCTTGAGCCTAATCCGTATTTTCGTCCATTGGAATTATCTAGTTCGCTAGTAACCTTCAAGTGATAAAACGCCAATTCCTTTTGTTGTTCTTGTGCATATTTTTCAGTTAAACGGATCGCCGCTAACACATAATGGAATGGATTTTCTCGAATATCAAGAACGAGTTCATTATTTCGTCTGGTCCAGCGTACAGGCAATGAACTGTATTGCGCTGATTGAATACTACCAACATTTTCAGCAGATTCAAGAGTGACTGTTACGAATTGATCGACTGCCACGATGATCGCTGGGTGCCCAGGTTCAACAACTGCATATTCGCCAGCAATAAATAACTTACCGGGTGTGGAAACTTCTATCATAATTCTTCCGACCTTTCTAGAGGGAGCAAAGTGATTTTTGGTCCTGCATGAGCCGTAATCAGTTGTTGCTCTGAAAAATGTTCTGCTAAAATATTCTTTAATGCAGCTAGATTTTTTTTCTCAACTAAAATTTTAACGTTTGGACCAGCGTCCATGGTAAAGTAGCAAGGAAGACCTTGTTCTCGTGCTGTGCGTACTAATTGCATGACGTTTAAACTTTCAGGCGACCAGTAGGTAAATGGTGGTACTGCTCCAAGGGTTGTACCATGCATACGCAATCCGTTCGCTTCAGTAACTTCACCTAGTTTATTAAAATCTTTTGCGGCGATTGCTTGTTTGGCCGTTGCTAAGTCAGCTTCAATTGTTTCTAGCCAACCAGAATAAAAACTGGATGTTTCAACGGTTCGTTTCATACCATCGCGACTAGAAATATCTTTGATACCATCATCAACTAACACAAAAAGCATCGCTAAATCATTTTCCCAACCATCTGCAGGGATTTCTTGAGCAAAAGAAGTTTGATCTGAATCTCCTTTTTGCCATTCAGCAAATCCACCAAAAATACTACGGCAAGCTGAACCTGAACCACGGCGGGCCAATCGGGATAATTCTGTCTCATTTAATTGTAGATTTAACGCTTGGCTGCAGGCGCCGGCCAAAGCTGCTAAACCGCTAGCTGAAGAAGCTAAGCCAGCTGCTGTAGGGACAAAATTTTGGCTTTCTACCCTAGCAAATAAAGAGATTTTATACTGTTGGCGAACGAGATCCAAGAATTTAGATACTTTCGTTGTTTGCTTAGCGTCTTGTAACGTCCCATCTAAGACAAATGAATCTTTCGTTAGTGACGCATCAAAAATCACAGTAGTTTCTGTATAAAAAGCATCAAGGGTCAAAGAAAGACTGTTATTCATTGGTAATATCAATTGTTCATTTTTTTTGCCCCAATATTTGATTAAGGCGATGTTTGTATAGGCTCGTGCTTTTCCAGCGTACATTAATTGTTCACTCCTAATGATTGAATCCAGGTCGCTACTGCGCCGGTGTTTTTTAAAGCAGCGGCGATTTTTTCAGCTTGTTCTTTCGATTCAGCTAAAGAAATCATACAACCGCCACGGCCGCCACCTGTTAGTTTGGCGCCAATTGCACCATTTTCACGAGCTGTTGTAACCAATCGGTCTAATTGCTCATTACTGACAGATAATGCTTTAAGTTGCTCTTGTGCTTGGTTCATAATATTTCCTAAAGCTAAAACATCATCTGCCAAAATGACTTGTTTAGCAAGTCTAGTCAAACGGCCTAGCTCAGTAATATGTTGTGCGATTTTAGCTTGGTCCTGCTCAAAAAGCTTCGCAACATCGCTGACTGCAGCTCTGGTTTGACCCTTGATACCTGTATCAGCAACGATTAAAAAAGCATTAGAAACATTCATTGGAAATGATTCTAAGGGCTGTCCTTTTATGAAAAATAGTGAGTCATTCCCGCTAGTTGCTGCAGCGTCAATGCCACTGGGATTTCCATGAGCTATTTTTTCAGCACGGTTTACTAAAGGTAACAATACCTCTTGGGTACATGTTACATCAAAGTAATCAAATAAAGCACGGACGATCGAAACCGCTGCTGCCGCACTGGAGCCCATACCGCGCTCGGCTGGAATCGTGCTAGTAATTGTGAGTTTTAACGTTGTATTTTCTTGGTGAAGAGCAATCAGTGTTTGATTGACGGCTTCTTTGATGCTTTTTAATGGTGACGGAACATCTGCAAGATTTCCTGAAAAGTAAAGGCAATCTAATGTCATGGCAGTACTAGATTCAACTGTTGTTGCAATAAACGTTTCTTGAAAAGGAAACGCAATAGCAGGTTCCCCATAAACAACAGAATGTTCCCCCATCAGAATAATTTTTCCAGATGCTTGTCCGTGCCCTATTTTTTCTTTATACATAGTAATAAACAGTCCTTCTATTTAAATATCAGATGTGTCGTGATCCAAGGTGCGGCGTAAAGAATCATGAATTGAACGCCATAATTTACGCCCATCTTATTAAGAGTACCACAAACGATTCCTACGAGCAAAACACCAAAAATATTGATTAATCCAGCATCCATATAAGCTAGTAATAAAATAAACCCGATAAATAACCCTAAAATGGCTTCATGGGGAATCTTTTTCAAAACGAAAGCTGTCATCTGACGAGCATATGTCATCGCAATGAAGTATGTAATAGCTGAAGCCAAGATCCCTGCAAACAGAATCGACAAAACAAATTCTCCTCTACTTAATAAATGATGGAGGTTATGTTCTAAGGTAAAAACGGGTGGAGCATTGAACAAAGCGTTAGCTGGTCCGACTGCTACTGGTGATAACGGAATACCTAAAGCAATCAGCGGAATAATTACGCCTGAAAGATAAGTCGCATGTGATAAGGCGCTCATAGAAGTGATCGCCATACTTGCTTTTTTGACAGGATCTTTTTCTTTATTTGCAACTGCCTCACCAAATAGAATCGTCAAACCGACTGGGCTTAAAAAGAAGAGAAAGTTTGAAAGCAAGGACACGACAATACTAGTCCCAGCTTCTTTTTTAGTAATTGTTTGAAAAGTGTGCCGTGAAGCTTGTTTTCCATCTGTTTTGTTCAACTTGATTTTACTTATTTCATGACGTGGTAAAGCATCTCGATTTTGTTTATTTAACAATCCTAATAAAGAAACGAGTAAAGGACCGATCGTGATTCCTAAAAAGAAAGAGACCGTCACATTTTTTTCTTGAGGAACAGCCCCGATTCCCCAATATAGATAACGTAGCCCCTGAAACAATAATCCGAGTGGGATAATACTTAGTAAAGCGAGTAATTTATTTTTCCCAATCAATGATAAAAAAATTGCTCCGAAAACAAATAATAATGGGGCATATGCTTTCACAGAATCTGAAAAAGGCGCCAAAATATTTGCTAAAAGCAAACTTATTGGTATAGCGACGGCAGTTCCGATCACAGAACCTGTTGCCATTTTTTTAATACTAGTTGTTGCTAGTCCCCGTTCTTTAAGGTATAAAGCATGTTCGATCATCGGTGTTGACATCACGCCACCAGGTAAACCGACTAATGCAGTTGGAATAGCATTCATCAAATTTAAGGTAATGATCGCAGCTATGAAAAACGTTAAAACGATGATCGGCTGTACACCTGCTAAAACAATAGCTAGTGTGACAGGCATCAAAACAGACGTTTCATCCGTTCCTGGCACAAAACCGATAAATGTATATAAAACGACAGCTCCGATCACGGCTAGCAGCATTTGAAAGAGTAATCCAACATCCATTAGTCGTCGTCCTCCATGATCACAATTCGTTTTGGTTTAATTAAAAAGGTACTAATAATGAACCCCAAAACAGCTCCACCTAGACCAAAAAATAGTTGTTTCGTTGTATCATGTGCAGGGGCAAGAAAAAAACTCCCCATCGTTGTGCCACTGCAAATAGCGATCGCTATGATCAAATCTTTTAAATCAACTAGGTCACCCCAAAGCTCGATCAGCTTCTTGTTCATTTATAATCCCCCCAATGGACTGTTTGAGAATCGTTCTCAAGCTATACTAGTGTACCAAAAAAGTATATGAAGTAAAATGTTTAGATTCTATTTCATAAGAAAATTAACATCTTATTAATAATCTGCACAAGAAAAAGAGAACAACCGAGACTGCGTTCAGCACTGTTTCGATGGTTCCCATTTTCTATCCTCTATTCATCAATGATTAAGCCCAAGCCGGCTGCAATTGTAATGGCCTGTTCTTGAGTGACTTTCAACCCTTTTAGTAATTCTTGTGAGAAAGCAATTTTTTCAAAAGTACTCTTTGTTAAATCAAGACCAGACAATTTTGTATGAAACCAATTACTGCCAGTCAATGAACAACTATCAAATAAAAGGTGATTCCAAGCCACTTCAACAAACTCAGTATCACTTAAACTTGTACGCTTGAATTGAACCACTTTTTGATTTGTTGCGCTAAAGGAAGAATAGTCAGCCAAGCAGTCTTCAAAAAGACAATCTCGCAAATAGCTTTCTGCAAAATTCGTACCTGTCAGTTTGCATTGTCGAAAATGAACCTGATGAAAACTAGCGCCGATCCATTCGGTGTTAGAAAGGTCGCAATGATCGAAAATCACATTACTACATTCAAAACGTTCCAAGTGATTTCGATTCATCGTGATTTTTTCAAATTGACACTCTCTAAACACTAAATTACGTACATCTTGATAACTAAGATCTTGCTCTTTCAATACCAATCCTTCAATAATGACTTCATCATCTAATGAAATGAAATCAGTTTCAGTTAGCTGAGGCAACAAAGGGGGAACGGGTTTTTTGAGTTTCATGACTAAAACCTCCAAATTTATATGACAGATTGAGTGTCATTATTCTGTTTCTTTATCTAAGTTTTCATTTAATTGATACGCACGATTATAAAACTTCAAGCAAGTCGTCAGTACAAAAGCGCCTGAAAGGCCTAAAAGACTTCCTAAAACAATCCCAATCAAACGATAATTCAGCAAGCTAACTAAATATTGGTGGCGAGCTAAATTTGCTAATAATAAAGACATAGGCGTTGTAAAAAAGTTTGCGATCGTATAATTTCGTTTAATGAAAAATTCTACAGTCAAAAAGAAAAAGCAAATTAGAAAAATGGTTTCTAATGAAGTAAATGAAATGCTTAATAGAAGAGCCGCAATCAATAAACCGATCATAGTACCCAAAATCCGCTGAATATTACGATGCATCACAGCACGTAAGTTATCACCTTGTAAAACTGCAGCACAAGAAACAATCATCCAATACGCATTCGTTAGATGCAATGACTGGCTAATATAAGTTGCTAAAAATAAAATAGCGGCATAATGTAGCGCATCAAGTAGGGCAGCGGGGTCAGTATAAAGGCGTTCCTGCAAAGAAATTTTCTTTTGTGGTAACGGGGTTTCACCTTCAATAAAGTATAAGATAACCGCAACTACAAGAGAGGTCAAAACACCTAGTAAAACGTAACTCATCATAGTAGGAACTCTGTCTAAAGGAATCTTAGTACCACTTCCCATAGCTGTTACCATGACAATAAAAAAAGCCCCTGGCTTAGCGATCCTATATAGCCTAAAAATGATCCGGGCACTAAAGCTGATCAAAGCAATAGCAATTGGAATGACCCAAGGAATATGGGTGCTAAGAACGCCCACAAGATTTCCAAAAAGTAAAAAACCACCAACAGAACTTAAAAGGGTCAATAACTCCTTTAATGGAAGAGTTTGATAATAAAGGAACGTAAAAATCCCTAATGAACCAAAACTACCAATCAATAAATTATTGGAAAAATAACCAATGAATAAGGGGACAGCCATACAAATACCTGCGCCAATCAGGCGAAAAGGTGCTTTTTGCGGTTTATGAAATGTAGTTAATTCTTTGAAAAAAGATGAATGGTGCATCCGATCACTCCTTTTAATAATATGAAAAATAGCACTCAAATTACTTGATGCTAAGTTGTAAAAATAAATCAACATGGTCTGTGACTATCAAAATACAATCCTTCTATTACTAATCTAACATATTTATTTATAAGAAGACAATCGCTTTTTCTCTAATCCAGCTATACGGGCTAGTCTCTCGGAAAAAAGATAAAATCTCAATAAGGTAAAAAGCACCTCATTGGGATTTTCCTATTTTTCAGTCGAGACTAAACAGCCCGCTCAGCTTTTTCTTTAATCTAGCTATACAGGTTAGTTTTCGAAAAAAAGAGAAAACTTGAATGTAACCAAAAACATGACTCTCATATTTTCCTGTTTTTCAAATGGGGCTGAACCAGCTCATTCAGTCTTCTATAGCCTTTTCTAAGAAATTGATTCTAATGTAGACATAATTTAATGATGGGTGTATTAAAAAAAAATAAGCTTATTCTTGATTTTTTAATTTAAAAATTGTAAACTATACCTCAGAACAATAAATAATTATTAAATTCTGATTTTTCAGAAAATAATCAAGGGCTTACTAGGGAGGAAAAAAGAATGAAGTTAAAAAAATCATTTGCTTTTGGATTCATCACTTTATTTAGTTTAACACTCGCGGCGTGCGGTAACGGCGGTGGAAATACAGACGATTCAGGTAGTTCAAAAGAGGCTGACGGCAAAGCAAGCGGAGAACAAATTTTTCGTATTAATGAACAACAAGAAATGCCAAGTGCCGATCCTTCGTTAGCGACGGATGAAGTTAGTTTTACAGCACTAAATAATGTTTATGAAGGAATCTACCGTTTAGATGCTAAAAATAAACCACAACCAGCTGGTGCTGCTGAAAAAGCAGAGATGAGTGAAGATGGTCTTGTTTATAAAATTAAGCTAAACGAAGACGCTAAATGGTCAGATGGAAAACCTGTAAAAGCAGAAGACTATGTTTATGGATGGCAACGCACGGTTGATCCAGCAACAGCTTCAGAATATGCTTCCCTATATAGTGCCGTTAAAAATGGCCAAGAAATCATGGATGGCAAAAAAGATAAATCAGAATTAGGTATCAAAGCAGTAGGAGACTATGAATTAGAAGTTACTTTACAACAAGTAACACCATTTATGGATTACTTATTCGCATTCCCTTCATTCTTCCCACAAAGACAAGATATTGTGGAAAAATATGGTGCTAAATTCGCTGCTAACAGTGAAAATGCCGTTTATAACGGACCATTTACTTTAGCAGATTTTGACGGACCAGGAACAGATACAGAATGGTCTCTTAAAAAGAACAAAGATTATTGGGACAACAAGACAGTTAAATTAGATGAAGTTAAAGTAAGCGTAGTAAAAGAAGCTCCTACATCATTGAATCTTTTCCAAGATGGTCAAGTAGATGAAGTTGTATTGAGCGGAGAATTAGCACAACAAATGGCGAGTGATCCAGAATTCGTTATCGAAAAAGAAGCGTCAACTCAATACATGGAATTGAATCAACGTGAAGATAGCTCACCATTTAAAAATGAAAACTTAAGAAAAGCAATTTCTTATTCAATCGATCGCAAATCATTGGTTGATTCAATCTTAGGTGACGGTTCAGTAGAACCAAAAGGACTTGTTCCAGCAGATATGTCTACTAGCCCTAAAGGGGATAAAGATTTTGCTGACGAAGCAGGAAATGTAATTGCTCACGACGAGAAAAAAGCAAAAGAGTATTGGGAAAAAGCGAAAAAAGAATTGGGTATCACTAAACTAGATATGGATATTCTATCTTCAGATACTGACTCTTCTAAGAAAACAGTTGAGTATCTACAAGGCGCTATCCAAGATACTTTAGATGGTGTAAAAGTAACCGTTAGCCCAGTACCATTCGCAGTTCGTTTAGATCGTTCAAACAAAGGCGACTTTACAACAACAATTGGTGGTTGGGGTGCAGATTATGCCGATCCAAGTAGCTTCTTGAACCTATTTGAAACTGGTAATTCTTATAACCGTGGTCACTATAGCAGTCCTGAATATGATAAAAACGTTAAGGCTGCAGCGACAACCAATGCGAATGATCCTGAAAAACGTTGGGATAATATGATCGATGCTGAAAAAGTTATTATGGATGATATGGGTGTTGTTCCACTTTACCAAAGAGCACAAGCTCGTATGCGTTCTGAAAAAGTTAAAGGAATTGCATTCCACCCAGCTGGACCAAAATTTGATTACAAATGGGCGTATATCTCAGAATAATCGAAATGGATAGTCAATAGCAAAAAGGACCTTTGCCCTCTTTGAATTAAAAAGGCAACGGTCCTCTTGCTATCTTTGCTCATAAAAAGTAAAATAATAAAGAAACAATAGAGACGATCAGTAAAATACCACCAGTTTCAAGCCAGTAAAGCTGATGTGCATTACCGATTTCAGAAAATGGTATGAATTCTTTCGGCTCATTTTTCTTTCTAAAACGAAAATGCATTTTCATAAAACGTTGGAAATTATCAAAAAAACCTGAGGACATGATCCATAGGGCAAGACCGATAATCAGAAAGAATAATGAAACGATGAAAAAGGTATCTGATATAGAACGGATAGTGAATGACTGTTTAATTAATAGGTAAGTGAAAATACCGATGCTTGAGACCGCTGAGGTAATCAAGGGCCATTTAAAATTTTTCATGTGCTCATCCTTACTTAATTTTCTATCCTTACTTTATCTAAAAAAGCTGATGAAGTCAAAATAATCTCGGAGGTGTCATTCTTGAACAGTTTTGGAAAATATTTTCTTAAACGGGTCTTCTTTATGATCATCACATTGTGGTTGATCGCAACGATTACGTTTTTCTTAATGCAATTATTACCAGGTACTCCTTATACCAACCAAGAAAAACTTAGTCCAGAAACAATCGCTATGTTGAATAAGCAGTCTGGGTTAGATAAACCAGTCATCGTTCAGTATGGAATTTACTTGAAAAACCTGCTTGTTGGTGATTTTGGGATCTCATTCCAATTTAAAAACCAACCAGTAGCAAAACTTTTGGCAGGTCGTATTGGGCCTTCTGTCCAATTAGGTGCGCAAGCAATCATCTTTGGAACACTAGTTGGTATTTTACTAGGGATCATTGCCGCAATGCGCCAAAACACATGGGTCGATACATTGGCTACGTTAATGGCAATTTTAGGACGTTCGATTCCTAACTTCGTCTTTGCCGTATTGTTACAATATATCTTTGCCATGAAATTAAAAGTATTACCAATCGCAATGTGGAATGGTTTTGCTTATACGATTTTACCGACGATCGCCCTGGCAATGAGTCCAATGGCCGATTCCGCCAGGTTTATACGAACCGAGATGGTCGAAGTTTTACATAGTGATTATGTAGAGTTAGCTCGCGCCAAAGGTTTGAGCCGCTGGCAAGTGGCAGTGAGACACGGTCTTAGAAATAGTTTGATTCCGTTGATCACATTACTTGGACCTTTAGCTGTAGGTTTAATGACTGGATCTTTAGTTGTTGAAAACATTTTCGCTATCCCAGGTATCGGGGAACAGTTCGTAAAATCAATTATGACGAATGATTATCCAACGATTATGGCCGTAACGATTTTATATTCTGCTTTATTAGTATTTGTAATCTTGATCGTTGATTTACTTTATGGATTGATCGATCCAAGAATTCGTGTTTCAGGAGGTGCCAAAGGTTAATGGAAACAGTTGACTTAAACAATGTCCCAGAAAAAATCAAAAACATACCTGCAAATGACTTTCAGCCTTTGGATACATCAACAACCAAGGAACGTGAACGAATTGCAACGCCATCACTAAGCTTTTTACAAGATTCTTGGCGTCGTTTGAAAAAGAATAAAGCTGCTGTAATTTCGTTGATTTTACTCGGAATCATCATCTTTATTTCAATTATTACTATTTGGGTCTCACCTCATGATCCAACACAACAAAATGTAGCGTACATCAACTTGCCACCGCGTATTCCATTTTTAGATAGTATCAATGGATTTAACGGTACAGCGAATGTGGCTGGTAAAATGGTCGATAAATACGCCCAAGCAAATGTTCCTGATAATGTTAACTTTTACCTTGGAACAGACGGCTTAGGTCGTGACGTATTGAGCCGTTTATTCATGGGAACTCGTATCTCATTATTGATTGCATTTATCGCAGCATTACTTGATATTACGATCGGTGTAACATACGGTTTGATCTCAGGATTACTAGGCGGACGTGTGGATACGGTGATGCAACGTATCTTGGAAGTTCTTTCAGGAATTCCTAACCTTGTTGTGATGATTTTGATGCTGACTGTTTTTGATCCAGGTATTTTGTCAATCGTGTTAGCGATGGTTATTACAAACTGGATTTCAATGGCCAGAATCGTTCGGGCTCAGACCTTGAAATTAAAAGATCAAGAATTTGTTTTAGCTGCCCAAACATTAGGAGAATCTCGTTTGAAGATCGCTGTTAAACATATTTTACCGAATATTTCCAGCGTAATTATCGTTCAAATGATGTTCAGTATCCCGTCAGCAATTTTCTTCGAAGCGTTTCTAAGTTTCATCGGTTTAGGATTAAGACCGCCGACCGCTTCACTTGGAACATTATTAAATGAAGGATATAAAACGTTCCGTTTCCTTCCATATTTGATGTGGATTCCTGCCGTAACACTGTCAGTCGTAATGATTTGTTTCAACTTGTTAGCTGACGGACTACGTGATGCCTTCGATCCTAAGATGAAAGAGTAGAGTGAATGACTATGGAAAAAGTATTAGAAGTAAAAGACTTACAGATTTCTTTTGATACGTTTGCTGGAAAAGTAAATGCTATTCGTGGTGTGAGCTTTGAATTGTTCAAAGGGGAAACTCTTGCGATCGTAGGAGAGTCTGGTAGTGGTAAATCAGTAACTACTAGAAGTATCATGCGATTATTGAGCAGCAATGCAAACATTGACAATGGAGAAATCCTGTTTAAAGGTGAAGATATCGTACACAAAACGGAAAAACAAATGCAAACCATTCGTGGGAAAGAAATTGCAATGATTTTCCAAGACCCAATGACATCATTGGATCCAACAATGCCGATTGGCAAACAAGTAGCTGAATCGTTGATCAAGCACAATAAAGTATCAAAAAAAGAAGGGCTAGATCAAGCACTAGAATTATTAAAATTAGTAGGGATTCCAAATGCTGAAAAACGTTTGAAAAATTACCCACACCAATTTTCAGGTGGACAACGTCAACGTATCGTGATCGCGATTGCATTGATTTGTTACCCAGAAGTTCTAATTGCAGATGAACCGACAACAGCTTTGGATGTTACGATCCAAGCGCAAATTTTAGAATTATTAAAAGACTTACAACAAAAAATCAGCACATCGATTATCTTTATCACCCATGATTTAGGGGTAGTAGCAAACGTGGCTGATCGTGTAGCCGTTATGTATGGTGGACGTTTAGTTGAAGTAGGAACATCAGAAGAAATCTTTTATAACCCGCAGCATCCATATACATGGGGGCTACTTGGCTCAATGCCGACAATGGAAGGAACTGAAGATAAGCTATATGCGATCCCAGGTTCACCTCCTGATTTATTAGATCCACCAAAAGGAGATGCTTTCTACCCTCGTAATGAGTTTGCAATGAAGATCGACGCAGAAGAAGCACCGCCATATTTTGAAGTATCACCAACTCATAAAGCTGCAACGTGGTTATTAGCACCGCAAGCACCAAAAATCACCCCTCCAGCTGAAATTGCAAGACGTTGGGCGATTTACGCTGAACGTCATAATACGACTGCAGGAGGCGTTAAATAATGAGTGAAAAAAGAAAAGTACTTTTAGATGTTAAAGGATTAAAACAATATTTTAACGTTGGTCGTCCTGACGAAGTAAGAGCGGTTGATGATATTAGTTTTCATATCTATGAAGGAGAAACTTTCGGATTAGTTGGCGAGTCTGGTAGTGGTAAATCAACGACTGGCCGTAGCGTGATTCGTTTATACGATCCTACTGATGGCGAAATCATTTTTGATGGTGATGATATCAGTAAAATTCGTTCAAAATCAGCAATGCAAGCATTTCGTCGTGAAGTGCAAATGATCTTCCAAGATCCATATGCTTCGTTGAATCCTAGAATGAAAGTCAATGATATTATCGCTGAAGGAATCGACATTAATCACTTGGCAAAAGATGCAGCTGAACGCGAATCAAAAGTCAATGAATTACTAAAAGTCGTTGGTCTTGATCCAAGTCACGGTACACGTTATCCACATGAGTTTTCAGGTGGTCAACGTCAACGTATCGGGATTGCAAGAGCCTTAGCTGTTGACCCACGCTTTATCATTTGTGATGAGCCGATTTCAGCATTGGACGTTTCGATCCAAGCGCAAGTGGTTAATTTATTGCAAGACTTACAAAAAGATGCTGGTCTGACTTACTTGTTTATTGCCCATGATTTATCAATGGTTAAACATATCAGTGACCGTATCGGCGTGATGCATAGCGGAAGATTATTGGAAATGGGTTCAAGTGATGATGTGTATAACTTTGGTGTACATCCGTATACAGAAAGTTTATTATCAGCTATCCCACTACCTGATCCAGATTATGAACGGACGCGTAAACGGATCGTTTATAAACCGCAACCAGAAGACAATAAAGAACGCAAATTAAGAGAAATTACACCTGAGCATTATGTGTATTGTTCAGAAGATGAAGTTGAAGTGTATCGCAAGAAAATTGAAGAGAAAAAAGCCCAAGCGAATCACGAGTAGTTTGGCAAACTAAATACTAGCTAAGAAAATCAATCTGTTTTTCTTAGCTAGCATTTTTAAAAGGTCAGATGAATGAACAAGTTTTCATTGTGACGTAATCATTTTGAACTAGCTTCATGAGCTAGCCTTTCGGAAAAAAGATAAAACTTGATTGTGGCCAAGAGCGCCACCCTCATGTTTTCCTATTTTTCAGTCAAGGCTGAACAGCTCATTCAGCTTTTTATCTAATCTAGCTTCGTGGGCTAGTCTCTCGGAAAAAAGAGAAAATCTGCCTGTGACAAAAAGCGTCACAAACATATTTTCCTATTTTTCAGTCGGTGCTAAACGAGCCCACTCAGCTTTTTATTGGTAGGGTGGGATTTTAATGAAGGTGTTAAAAGCGTATAAGTATAGGCTTTACCCTACTTCAATACAGGAAGAATTTATTAAAAAAACTTTTTCTTGTGTAAGGCTTGTGCATAATCTTTTGTTGCAGGAACGGATTCAGTTATATAAGCAGCTGAAGGAAAATCCTGATTTAAAAGTTAAGTTGCCAACACCTGCTCAATATAAAAAAGAGTATCCTTGTTTAAAGGAAGTGGATAGTTTAGCTTTATCGAACGCACAAGTTTATTTGGATCGAGCATTTAAAAAATTTCACAGAGAAAAGTCTATTGGTTTTCCTAAGTTGAAACAGAAGAAAGATTCCGTTTCCTCTTATACGACGAACAATCAAAATGGTACAGTAAAAATTATTGATGAAAAATATTTGAAAGTACCTAAGTTAAAATCGTTAGTGAAAATGAAAATGCATCGTCCAGTAATAGGGAAAATAAAGTCAGTAACGATTTCTTTGACTCCTAGTAATAAGTATTTTGCTTCAATCTTGTGTGAAGAGGAAATTCCAACGATCGAGAAGACGTATTCGGCGGTTGGCATAACCTTAGGTGCTTCTGAATTTGCGGTATTATCAAACGGTAGACGTATCGACAATGATAAATTTACGAAAGAATTTGAGCAGCGAATCACTAGAGAGGAACGAAAACTGACACGGCGTAAAGAAATTGCAAAAGCAAAAGGAACTGATCTTTCGCAACAAAAAAATTATCAGAAACAAAAGCTGAAAGTAGCAAAAATGCGGGAGAAGTTGATGAATCAGCGAATCGATTTTCTTAATAAGATTACGACAGAAATTGTTCGAAAGTATGATTTGATTTGCATAGAAGATATTCATCAAGCTGATTTTTATAGAAATAGTAAGTTGCATCGTGGTATCTCAGATGTTTCTTGGGCTTTATTTGTTTCAAAGCTTGAATATAAAGCTACATGGTATAACAAAAGAGTAATCAAGGTTTTAGCTTGCAAAAAATGTTCTGAACATTCAGAAAATAGTGTGAGTCAAATTTTTACTCAAGATATCAATGAGCAAAAAGGACTGCAAGATCCTGAGACCGCTGCTAGTATCAACGTATTGATCCAAGGATTGAAAGAAACAACAGGTAACTAACAAAGCAAAGAACTGTAGGGACTACAGGGATAGCCTAGGGCATATAAGATAGATATAGCGTTTAGTCGATCATTTGTCTTTTTCTAGGAAATTTCTAGTTACTAGAAATAGTTCACTAATTATTAGTTAATGAAAAATAAAAAGTTGAACTTTATTCTTCTTGTTTAGCCAGTCAATGGTTTGGACAAGATGAATAAAGTTTTTTGATGTGTTCTTCAAAAATATAGTACAATAATAGTGGATGGAAGTGAAAAGGAGGGAGACATGAAGGATTATCAAGCACTTGTTTTCTTTGATCTAGATGGAACGTTGCTAGATAAAGAGTCAAAATTACCCAAAGAGAATCATGAAGCTATTTTGGAATTAAAGAAAAAGGATAGTTTACCAATTATTGCTAGCGGACGATCGCCAAAGGAAATCAAGCAAATCATAGAAGGTACGCCAATTGATTCTTATGTAAGTTTAAATGGTCAATTTAATGTTGCGGAAAATCAAGTTGTCTCAAAACACGCATTTCCACTAACGCTGATTCAAGAATTGATGGCGCTTACTGAGGAGATGGGACATTCTTTAGCTTGTTATACCGAAGCGGAGTATGCGGCTTGTTACTCGGATAACAGTATGGAAAAATTATATCATTTGGATCATGCACTGATGCCGCAAATTTCAACTAGTTTTCATAAGACCCATGAGATTTATATGATGTATCTTTTTTCAGAAGAACCAGAAAAAGATGCATTATACCGAAAAGCTTTTGCTGAACGTTTAACTTTTTTTAGAGATAGCCCTTATTCAATGGCAGTTGTCTTAAACGGTCAGTCGAAAAAGGCTGGTATTTATCAAGTAATCGAAAGCTTAAAGTTAAGCCATGTGCCAACATATGCCTTTGGGGATGGTGAAAATGATGTAGGAATGTTTGAAGCCGTACAAACAGCAATTGCAATGGATAACGCTTCGGCGTATGTAAAAAGCCAAGCAGATTTTATCACAAAATCTCATGTGGATAATGGGATTCAATTTGGATTAACTCATTTTGGATTACTAGACTGAAGGGAAGTAAAAAAATGACAGTAAAAATGATTGCAGTAGACATGGATGGAACGTTTTTGAACAGTCAACAAGATTACGATCGAGAAACGTTTAATCAGTTGTACCAACAAATGAAACAACAAAATGTTCGTTTTGTTGTGGCTAGTGGCAACCAATATTATCAACTCAAATCTTTTTTCCCAGAAATCGCTGAGGAATTGTCGTTTGTAGCAGAAAATGGTGCTTATGTGGTAAGTGAAGGGAAAGAGATATTTACAGGTGAAATCGATTCAAACACTATTCATGAAGTACTTACTATTTTAGCTGATTTTAAAGAGGGACATACGATTTTGTGCGGTAAAAATAGTGCATATGTTGCCGAAACTGAACCAGATTCCTTCGTGGAACATGGTGAAAAATATTACTATCGACTAAAAAAAGTATCAAATTTGTTTGAAGTGAAAGAGGATACGTTATTCAAGTTTGCATTGAGCTTTCCTGTTGAGCAAGTAGGAGAAGTGCTCGAGCAATTACATCAAGCATTAGGCGATAAAGTAATCCCTGTTTCTAGTGGACATGGCGATGTGGATCTAATTATCCCAGGAATCCATAAAGCACATGGGTTGTTACAACTTCAAGAATTATGGGGTATAAAGAATCATGAAGTGGCAGCTTTTGGTGATAGCGGTAACGACATAGAGATGTTGAAACATGCAGGATATAGCTATGCAATGAGTAATGGGCAACCAAAAGTCAAAGTAGCCGCCAAAGAAATTATTTTATCCAATGATGAAAAGGGTGTGCTTGTAAAAATAGCAGAGCTACTTGGAAATTAAAAACAGTGGAAAAATAGCTGAGACAGAAGTGGTCCATCAGTCACTTCTGTTTTGGCGAAAAAAGCATTGACAAAAGTAAATAGATATTATATACTGTTAAAGTTGAGAAATGAAAGCAGAAGCACCCGCTTCTCGCCTTAGTTGACAGTGTCACTGGGCTGGATATTGGATTCTTTATATCGATTGATATGAGTCCGAAAATCGCGGGATCTGTATACAGAGCCTGTTTTTTATTGTGTTTTACACAATAACAGACTTTGAAAATAAGAGTTTCAGCATTGATTTTCTCTTAAAAAACTTGGAGGTGAATGACCATAGCAAAGGATATGATGGTGAACGACGGCATTCGTGCACGCGAGTTACGTTTGATCGGACAAGATGGAGAACAATTAGGAGTAAAAACAAAAGTGGAGGCATTACAAATTGCTGAAACTGCCAATTTGGATTTAGTTCTAGTAGCACCTACTGCGAAACCTCCTGTTGCGCGAATTATGGATTACGGAAAATTCCGTTTCGAAACGCAAAAGAAAGAGCGTGAAGCTCGTAAGAAACAAAAAGTGATCAACGTAAAAGAAGTACGTTTAAGTCCAACAATTGATTTAAATGACTTCAATACAAAACTTCGTAATGCACGTAAATTCTTAGAAAAAGGGGATAAAGTGAAAGCTTCGATCCGTTTCAAAGGCCGTGCCATTACCCACAAAGAAATTGGTCAGAAAGTTCTTGATCGCTTAGCGGAAGAAACTGCAGATATCGCTACAGTGGAACAAAAAGCGAAAATGGACGGACGCAGCATGTTTCTAACGCTGGCACCGAAGAATGAAAATTAAGCTAACAAGCTGATAACTAGTGAATCAAATTTTTTAGGATGCTTGTTCAACTTTTTCAACTAATTTAGTTGAACTGTATGCGAAATGAAAATGTAGGAGGAAAATTAGTCATGCCAAAACAAAAAACACACCGCGGATCAGCAAAACGTTTCAAACGTACTGGTAACGGCGGGTTAAAAAGATTCCGTGCGTTTACAAGTCACCGTTTCCACGGTAAAACAAAAAAACAACGTCGTCAATTGCGTAAAGCAGGAATGGTTTCATCAGGCGATTTCAAACGTATTCGTCAACAATTAGCAAGAATGAAGTAAAAAAAGCGTAGGGGACTCGATCAGGCATCGAGTAAATTAGGAAATTTTTTTAAAGATGCTTTTTATCTTTAAAAAGAATTTATCTATTTATCGAGAGGCCTAGTCCACGAAGCTAGATTAGTAAAAAGCTTGCTTGAATTGAGAGAGCTGAAAAAATTCTTGTCACAACTTAGCAATTAAAATAACTCATAGAGACAACAGATATTTAGGAGGAATTAACCATGGCACGTGTTAAAGGTGGCGTAGTAGCCCGTAAACGTCGTAAAAAGATTCTTAAGTTAGCGAAAGGCTATTATGGATCAAAACATACATTATTTAAAACAGCACAAGAACAAGTAATGAAATCATACAGTTATGCATACAGAGATCGTCGTCAAAAGAAACGTGATTTCCGTAAATTATGGATTGCACGTATCAACGCAGCAGCTCGTATGAATGGCTTGAGCTATTCTAAATTAATGCACGGTTTGAAATTGGCAGAGATTGATATCAACCGCAAAATGTTAGCAGAATTAGCAGTGAACGATGCAGCAGCATTTACAGCATTAGCTGACCAAGCTAAAGGTGCTTTAGCTAAATAATTAAAACAATTATCTGATAATGTTTATCCCTACTCATTTGAGTAGGGATTTTTTATTACCTCATCGATGAGCTATTTTACTACTTCCCCATAGTTTGGTATGATGAATGAAATCAGTAAAAATATAGTTAAAAAAGGGAGTAATGAGATGGGATACGTTAAAAAGTTTTTTGTTTTAGTTGGGTTATTTTTAGTCAGCCAAATGGGGATGTTCATATTTAGTTTTGCTAAAGGAGCTTCCTTAGCGATGGGCAATGTCCAGTTATCATTGTTTGCAGCGATTGTACTGATGGTGGTAATTATTGGGAATATTTGGCTGCTAGTATTTTTAGGGGAAAAGTTAGGTTTTTTAAACTTAAAATTTGATTTTTTTACTAAGAAAAATGTTGGGATTATTTTAGGTGGCTTTGTTTTAGCTCGAGTGATTGCGATCGGCGGAACACTCTTATTAAATACCCAAGGATCAGAATCAACTGCAAATGACGCAGCAATTGTGATAGCTTTTGGGATGGTTTAGAGGAATAAAGAGAGTAAAAAAGCGAAAAATCAGGAATTGATTCTTCGCTTTTTTGATTGTACTTATTTAAACACTCTCCGTAATTTCAGTTTCTAGTGTCTCCTCACTAGTTGCTATTCCCTCCATCTCAACCTTATACGCTTTTAAATCTTCCATTTTAAAGAACGGGTAATACAATCCAAAACTCAACAAAATTTGAACGATTTGCAAAATAGCACCTCGCCAACCACTAACCATCAATCCTGCGATCACAGGTGGCATGGTCCACGGTAGATTAACCCCATTGGTCAATGGGACAATTCCAGTTGCCATGGCTGTATACGCAAGGATACACATCAACAGAGGTGCAATCACAAAGGGAATCAGCATCATTGGATTTAGTACGATCGGGATCCCGAAAACCAAAGGCTCATTAATATTAAAAATTGCTGGTGCAAAAGATAATTTTCCTAAAGTTTTGAACTGAGCTGACTTTGCAAAGAAGAGACAAGCGATGGCCAATCCAATCGTTGCACTGGACCCACCAAGTTTGACAAAATTACTATAAAACTGATAATTGACAATATTTGGTAATGGTTCACCAGCAGCAAAGGCTTGCGCATTTTCTACAGTCAGGGCGATCCAAATTGGCTGCATTACAGCACCAACAATATTTGAACCGTGGATACCAAATGACCATAGTAATGCTTCAAACAATAAAATAATTAACGTTGCTGGAAGTGAACTGCCTAATGCCAAGAGTGGCGTTTGTAAAACTTCAAAAATAAAATTTTGAGCCGTTTCATATGATGTAAACGTAAAGCCGATTCGTATCAGATTAAATACAATTACGACAAAAAATCCCGGTATCAATGCGGAAAATGATTTTGCCACATTTGAAGGGACAGACTCCGGCATCTTGATCGTCCAGCCCTTTTGGACGACCCATCGGAAAATTTCAGCCGCTAAGATTGCTGTGATCATACCGACAAATAGACCAGATGCCCCGAAGTTACTTAAGGGTAAAAAAGAACCGTTTTCGGTTGCCGTGATCGGTGTTAAGACCAGAAAGCCAACAAGAGCAATTGCTTGAGTTGAACCTCTATCAACAGAGTAGTATTTGGCCATTTCACTCGCAATACCCAAAATAACAAATAAGGTCATCGCATTCATCGTCATGTTGTTAACTTGAAGAAACAAAGACATCCAATCTTTCCCTAAAACAGACTCCATAAACTGAATATAGGGCTTTATTGGCAATTGTGTAACCAGTAAAAACATCGAACCAATAATTAATAATGGCATGGCCACAAAAAAACCGTTTTTGATGGCAGAAAGATAACGATTTGAATCAAGTTTATAAGCAATCGGTCCAAGTTTAGCTTGTAGTTTTTCTAAGAAAGTATTCATATTAGTCCTCCTTTATTTTAAGACACCTTTTTTGTAAACCCTTACATTTTTGCTAGAAAAACAATTCCCTCGCCTGTTATTAGAAACAAAGAGGGATAAACTTATTCTATCGGATAGATTTGCTAAAATCAACTCAATTTGGGTAGTTATCTAGATAAAAAGACTTATTTATTTCAGATGACCTTGTGTTAAACGCAAAACAGTGTATTTAAAAAGAACTCGCCTTTTAAATACACTGCTGTATTAAACTGTGCCATTTTTACAAAATTCCGCGTAGTAAGATAAGCAGGATCATGTGTACTGGATAAAATAAATAGAAGCCCCATTTGACCCAATTTGGAGAGTAACCACGTTGCCCATTATAATTTAAAAGCAGTGGAATAGTCATCAGAATACCAAGACCTGAAAGTAATTCATACCAAGGAACAGAGCTTGGTGCAATCATGTAGACGATCAACATCAATAAAAATAAGAAGGCTGTTGCGTAAACTGGCGGTATGATTTTTTTTAGTTTAACATCTTGAATCCGATAAAATCCAAAAATAATCAAAACGCCAATTAAATTCCAGTCAGACATGATCGTTGCAAGTGAAAAAATAATCACCAATAAAACGTGAATAGCCGTATTTTTGGTTCGATCGTATAGGGTAATCAATAGAAGCCCCATTAAAAGTGTAAAGAAAATATTATTGACTAATTCTGTCAAAGCAAAAGGGTAACCGGGATAAAATAAGGCATGGAATGGATAGATTGAAATAAGCCAAAATAGACCTAAGCGTGCGGCATATTTTTTAATGTTTCTCGTGTAATGAAACCCTTCAACGAGTAAATAGGCCATGATAGGAAATGTCAGCTTTCCAATAAATTCTGTAAAGAAAAATAGCGAGTCTGAATACTCATAAAGACTAAAACCACTCCCAATATGATTAAGCAACATAGCAACAATCGCAATCACTTTTAAGTGAAATGCATCCAATTTTTTATTCATAAAATAATTCCCCCAAACTTTATGATTAAAAGATAACATAGGTAATTTTAAAAAGAGTGGGACTTTAGTTGGATTATTCAGTCAGACTTTTTGCTTTCTTTTGATGTCGAATACCCTAAACTGCTTGCTATGTAGCACTTTTTTCAGATTTAGATTTTTACATCGTGTAAAAAGAATGATATATTATTCTTATAAAGGAAGAGTGGCCACTGTTTTTAGTTAGACTTTGAACAAAACGATTTAGCTCTTGAAATGAAAGGAGGACGAAGATGAAAGAAGAACAAAGATTCGGCATCATGAAAAAATATGTTAATTGGGTGTTAGATATTGTTTTGGGCGTACTAGCACTACTTATTTTAATTTTTATGATACGTCAATTGATTGATATCGGTACGTTTATCAATAAACCGATGACGCCTAAAAACTTATCGATCGTGATGCAAGAAGTGGTAGCATTTTTTATGTTATTTGAGTTTATTATGATGGTAATCCGCTATATTCAAGAAGGACATCATATTCCGATCCGGTATTTGATTCTGATTTGTATTACAGCTATTTTAAGGCAATTGATGGTATTACACGGTGATGCTGTACAGACGCTATTATTATCAGTATCGATTTTATCACTGGTTATTGTGTTGTTTGTGCTTAATTTAAGTGGTAACAAATCTTATGTTGGGTTTAAACCTCATACAGATGATAGACAGGAAATAAAATAATCCGGTAAAAAAAGTCACTCGAATGCTTTTCGAGTGACTTTTTACTATTTAAATTCCTAATAAAAAGATCAGTGCAATCGCTAAAACAACTTGAATCACACCAACTGATAGACCGTAAATCAAAAAACGTTTTCCTTCTTTGAAGAACTTTTGAAAATCTAAACGTAGACCAATTGCAGCTAACGCTGTGATTTCAAACCAACCACTAAAGAAATGTGCTGTTTGGCTTAATTCTACAGGTAAATGAATCAAACTGTTGATCACACAAAATAGTACGAATCCCACAACATACCAAGGTAAAGCGGAGCCTTTTTTCTTAGGTGTTATTTCTGTAGTTGTAGTAATCGGTGCTCTTTGCTGCTTGAATCGACCAAAAAGATAAACAACGACTACAAGCATCATGATCCGCATAATTTTAAACAACATAGCAAGTTCTACCACTTCTCCGTTGATCATACTAGCACTTGCAACGACTTGTCCGACAGATTGTAGAATCCCACCGATCAACGCACTTTTTGTCAGAATGTCTGTCCCGTAAATAATGGAGCCGATAATTGGCAATAGTAGCATTAAAATAGTTCCTAGTAAATTGACCAGGGTAATGATCTGCCCTTTTTCTTCTTCTTTTGCATGAATCGCTGGTGCAATCGATGCAATTGCTGAAGAACCACAAACTGCATTTCCACCAGCCATTAATAAGGACATGTTATCTGAAAACTGCATCTTTTTACCAAGAAAATAAGAAGCAATGATCGTTAAAGCCATTTGTAAAAGGACAAAAATGCCTCCTTTGATTCCGATTTGTGCGATGGTTTGAAACGTCACTGTGGCACCCAATAAAACAACTGAGAATTCTAATAGCTTGCTTTCAGCAATTTTCGTCCCTTTTTCCAATATTGGATTTTTTAAAAAAGTATTTCCAAGTAAGATACCCAGCAAGATCGCAATCGTTGCTGCACCTAAAGTCGGTAGCCAAATCGCAATGATTTTGCTAATAACGGCTACCATAAAAGCGGTGATCAATCCAGGTAAAATGATCATTGTTTTTGTTAAATATTTTCCTTTATTATTATTTTCCACTAAAATATTCATCTTCTTTCCATGTTTATCTCTCTACAAATCTAGTATAACGAAATTATTTGCATTTGAGAAATAAATAGTTAAAATAATATTTATAACTAAAACGAATGGAAAGGGTCTCTATGTTTAAATTACTGAAAACGTTTCGTGTCGTTTATGAAACTAAAAATTTTTCAAAAGCTGCAGAACGTTTATTTATTTCACAACCAGCTGTTTCGAATCAAATCAAATTATTGGAAGAAGAGCTTGATATTCAGCTGTTTGTACGAAATGGACGGCAAGAAATCATTACGACCAAACAAGCGGATATTTTATACAATCATTTGCTTAATTTATCTGATGATTGGGAAGATGTTGTGCAAGCTTTACGAGTGCAAACCAACCCTAGAGAAACCTGTAGGATCATTGCTTCCAATACATTTGCAGTTTATTATCTACCAGAATTAATGGATCAATTGATCCAACGCTTTCCGGAAGTCTCATTTATTTTAGATATGGATAATTCTGAGCGTGTATTAGATAGAATCGAGAAGCACCAAGCCCATTTTGGTTTTATTGAAAAACCACTAATCACCGATTCAATCATTCGTCAAGAAATTTTGGCTGATGAATTAGTGCATGCTGGTGATTTTTCAAAAGATTTATGGCTAGTTCGAGAGGAAAATTCTGGAGTATTTCATTATACTGAGCGCTACTTTTTGGCACATAACTTAAATCCTCAAAAAATGATCGTCAAAAACAATGAAATGATTGTTAGATGTTTAGAGCGGGGAATCGGTCAGTCAATTATTTCTAAGCGAGCGTTGACCCAAAAATTGAACTGGCGCTCACTAGGTCAGGAATACCAGAGAAATTTTTACTTTATTAAAAGACAACATATCGAATCTAGTCAATTACGTGAGATTGAGTGTTTCATTCATCAATACTATCAGGAACATTAGTTCAAAAATGGAAAAAAAGCTAGTATCCTTTTTTTGTGTAATAATCTAGTCATTTTAATGGAACAAAACGGGTACCTTGTGCTATCTTAAATAAGAGATTATTTTTTCAGGAAATAACTAGCATATTTTGTGTAGGTATTTCGCAATAAAAACATACAGAGTATATCTAGACCAGGAGGGAACCTTGTGGAAACATTTTTATGGAATATTCAGCTTGAAGAATATGTTGCAACTGTTGATCAAACAATAAAAGTTGATCAAGAATACATCGACTATTACTGCAAGTTATCTAAAGAAGCGAATCAACTAGTTGAAAAAATAAATGCTGAAACACTAGCGTTAACGTTACCAAAATTAATGGCAATTGATGAAAAATGCACATTACTTATTTTCTATATCTTTAATGGCTATGCTTTGGAAGATGATACGGCAAATGCTACGATTCAATTGATTGAACAAGAATACAAAAAAACACATAGAGAAAAGTACATTTTTGATATGCCAGAATATGAGACTTGGTCGATTTCTCAAAGAATTATCTAAACCGTCTATTTATCATTACATAGGAGTTTGATGAATCGTACTAAGTGAAGTGTAAAAGAAATAGTGAGATTTTTTTGAAGAACATGACTAGCCAATGGGACTAGTTGTGTTTTTTTGTCTTTTGAAAAGAAATCACGTTTCTTTATTTAGGCATTTTTATATATAGTTGAAATTCGATTTCAAATATGGTATGATTTGTCTGTGGAAAGAAAGCGTATTCTTTTTTTACTTTGAAACGTAGTGAGTGAATTGAAGTAGAACGTTGTTACCATATGTTATCTAGCTACGCGGGCTAGCTCCTCGGGAAAAAGATAAAAATAGTTTGTGGTAAAGAGCACCACAATCGATTTTTCCTATTTTCCAGTCGGAGCTGAACGAGCCTGTCACATTTTTATATTAAGGAGGAATCAAAATGGAAATTTCTATCGGCATTATTCTTATTTTATGTATTTACACAGCTGTAGGTGTATTAGATCAGATATCTATTCAGATCGGTCCGTATACGCCATTGTTTGCCGCAACGTTTACTGGTTTGGTTTTAGGCGATGTTCAAACAGGTTTGATGATTGGAGCAACGTTGCAATTGATGACGCTTGGTGTAGCCACTTATGGCGGGGCAACGGTTCCGGATTTTCTGTCTGGTGCTGTGATGGGGACAGCCTATGCGATTATTTCTGGAAAAGGTGCTGAGTATGGCATCGGAGTTGCAGTGCCTATTGGTTTATTACTGACGCAATTAGATATTCTCGGTAGAATGACAAATACATTTTTCCAGCATAAAGCAGATAAATATGCGGAAGAAGGAAATTATAAAGGCGTTGAACGTTGTAATATTTTGGGGATTTTTCCCTGGACATTATCACGGGTGATTCCAGTCTTTATCGGCTTAGCCTTTGGTGAGCAAGTTGTAACAGTGATCAATGAATGGATTCCGGTGTGGGTCATGAATGGTCTGAAAGCTGCTGGTGCAATTTTACCAGCAATGGGGATCGCTATTTTGATGCGTTACTTACCAATCAAAACTTATTGGCCGTACTTCATTATTGGTTTTGTCTTATTGGCTTATGGTGCAGCCTTCTTCTCTGTTTTAGGAGTGGCCTTGGTTGGTTTAGCTTTAGCAGCAATTTATGTTATGAATCAAAATAATAATAAAGGTTCTGCAACATCTGCTGGAACAGTTGTCTATGAAGACGATGAGGAGGTAGAAATCGATGACTAACAAACTAACGAAAAAAGACATCAATAAAGTTTATCGGAGAAATTTATTTAGCTTACAATGGGGCTGGAATTATGAAAAAATGCAAGGTCTAGGCTATTCTTATGTGATCATGCCTGCCTTAAAACGATTATACGGGGATGATCCCGAGAAGATGAAAAAGGCGCTTAAAACCCAAATGGGCTTTTTCAATACAACACCAGCTATGTCGCACTTGATCATTGGGGCAGATATGGCTTTAGAAGAAGAGATCGGGATCGAAGATGATCAGGCGATCACAGGATTAAAAACAGGACTGATGGGACCATTTGCGGGTGTAGGTGATACACTGTTTATTGCAATCTACCGAGCAATTGTTTTTTCAATTGCCGCATACATGGCTCAAGGAGGACAAGCTTTTGGTCTGGCAATCCCGATTATTGCAGGCTTAGCTGTTTTATGGGTGCGCTATAAATTTACATGGATCGGTTATAATCAAGGAAAAAAAATCGCTACAGAATTTGCGGATAAAATGAAGCTGTTAACACAAGCTGCTGCAATTCTTGGATTAACAGTCGTTGGAGGATTGATTCCTTCGGTCATAACTTATAAACTAGAGTTGACCTATAAAATGGGAGAAGTGACCTTATCTATTCAAGAGATGCTGGATAAAATTCTACCGGCCTTGATTCCGTTGTCAATCGTGATGATGTCTTATTGGTTGTTGGGGAAGAAAAAAATGAATTCAACGCGTTTGATTTTTGTATTGATTCTACTTGGAATGGTTTTAGGCAATTTACAAGGAATCACTGCTTGGATCGGAAATCTATTTTAAAAAAGGATGATGAAGAATGACAATTGAACATGCACGTGTAGATGAACGTTTGATCCATGGTCAAGTAGCAACCGTTTGGACGAATACTTTAGGTGCTCAAAGAATTATGGTCGTTAACGATTTAGCGGTCAAAGATCAAATGCAGATTGGGGCATTGAAGATGGCTAAACCTGCTGGCGTAAAATTATCGATCCTTTCCAAACGTAAAGCAATTGAGAAAATTTTAGCTGGTAATTACGACGACGAAAAAGTATTCCTGATTACAAAAGATATTCAAGATATGGCTGATTTGATCGATAGCGGTGTTCCCTTAAAAGCCTTTAATGTTGGGAACATATCACAAAAAGAAGGCAGTAAACCAATTAAAAAATCAGTGGCTGTTACTGAAACAGATGTCCAAACAATCAAACGTTTAGATGAAAAGGGCATAAAAATCACAGCACAAATGATTCCTTCAGAATCTGATGAAACAATTTTAAACTTTATTAAATAAGCAATGGGAGCTGAATATGCATGGATGCAATCAAAATTATCCGACAAAAATACAAAAACTTTTCTAAGGTCAATCGAAAGATCGCTGATTATATCTTGAAAGATCCAACCTTGGTTCTTTCCTTGACCGCAAATGAAATTGCATCCAATAGCGGCACCTCTCCCGCTTCTGTGACTCGTTTTTCTAAATCATTGACGTTTGATAGCTGGGAAGAGCTAAAACTGTCGATTGCAACAAAACAAGGTGCAGAACATGCGCCAAAAACAATCGACCCGATCGTAGCAGTGGACGATTCAATCGATACATTATGTGCAAAAGTAGAATCTTTACTAAATGCAACGATCGAAGATCTATTTGAGTTAGTCGATAAGCAGGCTTTAAAGCGTTCGATTGATGTAATCAAGCAAGCAGAGACAATCTATTTGATGGGAATTGGTTCGTCCTCTTTAACGGCTTACGATTTATATCATAAATTTAATCGAGCTGGGAAAAAAGCAGTCTTTAATTATGACGTCCATATGCAATTTGAATTTTTAAATTACTCTAAGCCAGCGGATGTTTTGATTGCAGTCTCGTATAGTGGCATGTCAAAAGAAGTCTTGATTGCTTGTGAAATTGCCCAGAAAAATCAAACGAAAATCATCTTCATTACTAGAAATGAAAGTGAACGGATCACGAAGTTAAGCGATGAAGTATTACTTGTACCAGCCAATGAACATCTACTGCGAGTAGGTGCAATTGCTTCGATCGCTTCTACCATGGCTGTAGGAGACGTCTTATATTTAGGCTCGATCCAAGATGATTTAGATACGACAATTGAAAAGAATATGATGGATACAAGAAAATTGGTAGAGAAACTGAAAGAAAAGTAGGGATGTAGGATGAAGTTAGATGAATTGACTACTGAGTCACGAAATGCTGCAAGTACAACTATCGATCAATTATCAACACTTGAAATGGTAAAAATCATTAATCAGGAAGATCAAAAAGTTGCGTTAGCCGTGGAAAAAGTCTTGCCAGAGGTAGCCCAAGCGATCGATCAAGCCGCTGAGCGTTATCAAAATGGCGGGCGTTTGATTTATTGCGGTGCAGGAACATCTGGCCGTTTAGGAACATTGGATGCAATTGAGCTGACACCGACATACAGCGTATCACCTGACAAAGCATTTGGCCTGATTGCAGGTGGAAAAGAAGCCATGTTTCACGCAGTAGAAGGAGCCGAGGATTCAAAAGAACTAGCAGAAGCAGATTTAAAAAAATGTAACTTAACGGATAAAGACGTAATAATTGCAGTTGCGGCTAGTGGAAGAACGCCTTATGCAATCGGTGCGCTAGAATATGGTGAAAAAGTAAACGCTTTGACAATCGCTGTTACGTGTAATGAAGCGAGTGAAATGAATCGATTGGCGGCAATTGGTATTGCTCCTGTGGTCGGACCAGAAGTAATCACAGGTTCAACTCGTATGAAAGCAGGAACGGCCCAAAAAATGGTTTTAAATATGTTTTCAACAGGGATTATGATCAAAGTAGGAAATGTCTATCAGAATCTGATGGTCAATGTTCAACCAACAAATGAAAAATTGATTCAGCGTTCGATCCAGATTATTCATGAAGCAACAGGTGTTGAGCAAACGACTGCACAAGAATATTTGAATTTGGCACATAATCACGTAGCAGAAGCTATTGTAATGATTCAAGGACAAATCGGATTAGCTGATGCGCAAGCGCTATTGAATCAACATAATCGGCGTATTTCAGCTGTTCTTAGTGAGATAGGCTAATGGCTAAAATAGAGTGCAAGAACTAAGAAGGATGTTTGAGTGGAGGAACAAGAATGAAACCTAAATTAATTTTAATGAGCCACGGTAAAATGGCAGCTGAAACAGTACAATCAGCTAAAATGATCGTTGGTGATTTAATAGAAGCAACTGTTGTTTCTATGACGGAAGTTGATGGCCTGTCCGGCACAACAGATAAATTACTAAAGCTACTTGAACCGTTGGGCAATGATCCAGTGTTGATAATAGCTGATCTAAAAGGTGGAACGCCGTGCAATGTAGCGCTGATGCAGATGAACGCTCGACCGAATTTACGTGTTTTATCTGGCTTAAACTTAGCGATGGTGATAGAAGCTGCAGTCTCGCCAATTGAGGAAATCGATGAATTGGTCGATTGTTTATCTGATATAGGTAAAAATGCAGTGGAGAAGATCGAGCTTCCTGAACTAGACGATGAAGAGGAGTATGAAGAATGAAATTTGAGGTTAGGGCAGAATATCCATATTTCTGAAGCCTTCACATAGTAGGTACTACTCTATAGCGATTCATTCTATTCATGTTGATTTTCGACAATGTAATCGAAATGAAGTGTGGTGATTGATTCTGATTCCACCGTTTACTCTAATTCCATGTGGCTGAGCTGTAACTCATAGGGTTATGTCTCAGTCACTTTTTCAGTTATTGAAACATATTACTTGCAGGAATCCTTTATTTTTTTTGAATCTACATGATACAATAAAATTTCTTGGAAAGGAGTGCAACAATGGAATCATTGAATTATTTACTAAAAATAGTAGACCAAATTAGTGGTCTACCTTTAGAAAATCTCGAAGTCGAGGAACAAAATAAAGACTATCAAGGTCTAACCTTTTCAATCGGCCAACAAACATTCAGAAGTAGGAAAGCTAAAATAACGCCTAAAAAATTAGGCTACTTTGTTGCTTTTTGGGAAAAAGATGCGGCAAATAAAAATCAGCCATATGAGAGTATCTCTGCACCAGAAAAATGGATCATCACGATCTTTGATCAAGAGAAGGTCGGGCAGTTTATATTTCCCAAGGCCATTTTAGCTGAGCAACATATTTTGACAACCAGCTCGATCAAAGGAAAGATGGCCCTGCGCCTTTATCCGGATTGGGTTATGGGTTTGAATAAAACAGCCAGCAAAACTCAGCAATGGCAAAGCCCTTATTTTATTGATTTAACAGACACGTGGGATGTGAGCGTATTGCAACAGCTGTATTTTGACTAGTGTAGACAAAAAAACAAGAAATAAGCAACAAAGCTTATTTCTCGCTTTAATAGTCAGCAATAAAGAAAATACAAACAATCATCTTCGTATAAAGGAAGTATTGAAAAAGAGTACGTTGATGTTGATCGTTGTGTTTCCTTAAAGAATACTTGGGAGTAGTAATTGACTATTCGTTAAAGAATCACTGCTTACTTAATAAATCATCCAGGAGAATGGGTAAAAGCTGGTTGGGATCAGCGTTTAATATAGTCAATGGTTGGTTGACTATTATATGTTAAGATTTAAAAAGTAAGCAAGTGTTCTTTTAGATAGAAACGAATACACAAAAAAATGGCGTTGGACACATATCCAACGCCATTGTAAGTTCAATAAATAAGCATAAACATCTTCAAGTCAGAAAAAACTAGTATAAACCTCTAGAAATTTCTGTCAAAATTGAGTAAAATGGAAGATGTCAATGTATAAATATTGGCTTAAGCAACTTGATTGGTCAGGTGTTCACTGACTGTTCAGGGCTTCATGATTTAGTTGGTAGCTAAATCATGAAGTGCTTTTTTTTATCCTATTCGTTTCTATCTATCCCCATTTTATAGGAAAACCCTTTTAGGGTCAATAAAGGGTTTGAAAAAAGTTACGTGAATCGCTAAATTGTTGTGAATAGGTCTGAAAAATATATCTACCAAAAACTAAAGTAAATGTGGCGTAACTAATGACTTAATGAGTGCTGAACAAAATCAGTGGGATAATGACATTAATTTATAAAGTAAAAGAGACGTAAGGATGATACAAGAGACTATCATTTTTAGGGATTGCTTCTGCATCTACGGTTCTCGTTTCACTCCGATCCTTGAAGCGTGGAGGACCGTTTGCTCCCACTGTTTATCCAGACATTTTTTGTAGCTGACCAATTAATCAAATACTGTAGACAGTCTTTCCTTTAAAAAAGGCACTAGTTAGCGTAAAATGTAAGTGTATCCAAAAATATAATGAAGCTGTGGGGAGCAAAAACAATGTTGATAGAACTTGTTTTAGTGCTGACGGTTTTCACATACGGCAGTAACTTTATCTTATATCTGATTCTTAGGACGAAAGAAAAAATCCAAGGAATCGAAAAATTATCGATCTTTTTTGGTGTAAATATGACGATTTTACTGTTAGACGGGTTTTTTTTGTTTATCGGAAAAGCAATATCGGATAGTGGCGTTGCGGTTTTGGAGTAAGTATTGAAAGAGTGAAGGAAAGCTAGAATTAGTTTCCCTTCATTTTTTTCTTAAAAATTCGGCTAAAAGTCCTATATGAATGACGCAGATTTTCTGATAAGGTACAATAGAAAGAAACAACAGGAGGTCAGCAAATGGCAAAGATCATGATCATAGAAGATGAGACAACGATTCGTGAGCTAATCAGCGAAGAGTTGCAAAAATGGCAGTTTGATACATTCGGAACGACAGATTTTAATCATGTGTTAGAAGATTTTCAAAGAGAAGATCCGCAATTGGTATTGTTGGATATCAATCTCCCAGTATTTGACGGTTATTATTGGTGTCAGAAAATCCGTGAAATTTCCAAAATTCCGATTATTTTTATTTCCAGCCGAAGTACCAATATGGATATGATTATGGCAATGAATATGGGAGCAGATGATTTTGTCACAAAACCATTTCAAATCGATGTGCTGATTGCGAAAATCAATGCACTTTTACGTCGCTCGTATAACTACTCAGAAGTCGGCAGTGAGATCATGTCTCATAATGGTATTACTTTAAATGTAGATAATGGTAGTATGGAAATCAATGGTGAAGTGATTGATTTAAGTAAAAATGAATACCGTTTACTCTATATTTTGATCAAGAAACATGGCAAAATTTTGACACGAGAAAAATTATTGCGCGCTTTATGGGAAGACGAACGCTTTGTGGATGACAATACATTGACCGTCAATATCAACCGCTTAAGAAAAAAAATTGAACAAGCAGGTCTTGAAGGCTATATTGAGACCAAAGTGGGACAGGGCTATATCGTGCCATAGAATAGGAGCAGAAAATGACAATTGGGAAATATTTAAAAGATCATTGGTTGTTATTGATTGGCTGGTTATTTTTTATTGGAGTGACTTGTTTTATTTTGTGGCTTTCTCCAGATATGGTCGTGAATCCATCGGTTATTGGGTATTTGGTCTTATTACAAGGGTTGTTTTTACTTTTATTTTTAACAATCGATTATTCATTAAAGAAAAGCTGGTGGCGTTCTTTAGATATTTCAGAACATCCGCCATCTTTGCAACATTATCTAGGTGAAGCCTCAAAAGCAGAAGAAAAACTGGCTCAGGACTATATTAACGGGTTATTGGTGGAACACCAGCAAGTGATGCAGCAAGCAATCAACAATCAACAGGATCAAAAAGATTATATTGATTCCTGGGTTCATGAAATTAAAGTACCGTTAGCGGCTGTCAATTTAGTACTACAATCGATTGAAGACGATATTCCAGAAAAGAAATATTATTTAGTCGAAAATGAGTTAAGCAAAATCGATGAATATGTGGAGCAAGTTCTTTACTATGCTAGATTGGATAGTTTTTCCAGAGATTATTTGATCCAAGAATATTCGTTGAAAGAAATTGTTCAGTCGGTGATTCGGACACAAGGGAATTATTTTATTCAAAAGAGTTTGCAGTTTTCGATTGAAGGTGACGACCAAATGGTGCTGACAGATGCAAAATGGGTGGCCTTTATTTTTAAACAACTTGTCAGTAATGCCATCAAATATACTCCAGCAGGCGGTAAGATCACGGTTATTATTTTCAGAACCAAAGAAGGGGCTTGGCTATCCTTGAAGGATACTGGGATTGGGATTCCTAAAGAAGATCAGCACCGGATTTTCGATAAAGGCTTTACAGGAGAAAATGGTCGGACTAGTGAACAGCATTCCACTGGTTTAGGTTTGTATTTAGCTAAAAGCTTGGCGGATAAGTTAGGCCATCAATTGACAATGGAGTCAGTTGAAGGAGAAGGCACGACTGTGAAATTGTTGTTTCCGTTTTTAAGTTATTTCAATGAGAGAAGATAGATAGCTACGTTGAGAAATGGAATCATTTTTTCTCAATGTAGGCTTTTTTATTTTTGCTTGTTCTTCTTTCATTGGAAAATATAGAATTTATAAAGGTTTTTGCATACATTATTGTTAAATAGAGTACGCTCCTTCAAGTCAATATTCTCTTATTTTTCATAATACAAATAATGAGAGAAATTTTAGTAAACTTTTTGCTCTCGTATAGTTGTATAGCAAACGCTTTTATTGTTAGACTTAACACATCAAACTTTTGATAGGAGCTTATTATGGAGATATTAGTAGCGTTGATCCCGATGTTTGCTTGGGGTAGTATTGGTCTTGTCAGCGGCAAAATCGGCGGTAGTGCTAATCAGCAAACATTAGGTATGACGATTGGGGCCTTATTCTTTTCGACGATCATCTTTTTCATTGTTCAACCTGCGATCACTATTCAAATGGTTGTAATTGGTATTTTATCTGGTTTATTCTGGAGTGTCGGGCAAAATCAGCAATTTCACGGAATGAAGTATTTAGGTGTATCGGTTGGGTTACCTGTTTCAACGGGGATGCAGTTGATCGTGAATACGATTGCTGGAGCGCTCTTTTTTCATGAATGGAAAGGCAGTCGAGATTATATTTTAGGCTTTATTGCTCTTGGTTTATTAGTATTAGGTGCCTATCTAACGGCTAGGCAAGATGATGATAGTGGTGTAAAAACATCGAATACGATGTTGGATTTTAATAAAGGCTTGCGGGCGTTGATTTTTTCAACGATCGGTTATGGCGCATATACGATTATTATCAATGCAGCCGGACTTGATCCGATGGGGATTATTTTACCTCAAAGTATCGGGATGTTGATTGGTGCTAGCTTCTTTGCTTTTAAAAAGGTTAAGCTGGATCGGTATGTTTGGCGCAATATGAGCTGTGGTCTGTTGTGGGGCTTAGGAAATATTTGTATGTTACTGACGATGCGACAACTTGGTTTAGCAATCAGTTTCTCTTTATCTCAAATGGGGATCATTATCTCCACATTAGGCGGTATTTATATTTTAGGCGAAACCAAGTCTAAAAAAGAAATGAGATATGTCGTAATTGGTTGCCTATTCGTCATTTTAGGTGGTATCCTTTTAGGGTATATGAAAGCGTAAATGTCATATTTACGCTTCTTTTTATGAGGAAATTAGCAATTATTATGTTAGAAAATGGATTGATTTACTGGAGGAAAAGAAATGTCGATGTTTCGGAAAAAAGAGCTGACAGCTGTTTCAAGTGAGCCAAGTGCTATGAAAAAGGATTTAAAAACAATGGATTTGATCATGCTAGGAATCGGGGCAATTGTTGGGACTGGGATTTTTGTTGTAACAGGTGTTGCTGCGGAACAATATGCAGGTCCTGCGTTGTCACTTTCGTTTTTAGTTGCAGCAGGAGCCATTGTTTTAGCAGGGTTATGTTATGCCGAGTTTGCTTCAAGGATTCCGGCAATTGGTGGCCCTTATGCCTACATGTATGTCGTTTTTGGAGAATTAGTTGCTTGGATGACAGGCTGGCTAGTAATTTGTGAATTCTTCTTAGCGGTTTCATCTGTTGCTTCAGGATGGTCTGGTTATGTTCACGGATTTTTGAACAGTCTTGGTATTGATTTACCGAAAGCTTTGAGTGGAGCGTATAACCCAGCTAAGGGTACGTATGTTGATTTGATCGCAGTATTGGTTTTATTTGCTGTTATGTTTTGGGTATCATTAGAAGCTAAAACTGCTTTACGTTTGAATAATGTAATGGTATTTGTGAAGTTTGGGATTATTGCATTGTTCTTAATCGTTGGTATTTTCTATGTAAAACCTGATAATTGGCAACCCTTTATGCCTTTTGGTTTTTCTGGAGTCGTGAGTGGGGCGGCTGTGGTTTTCTTTGCCTTCTTAGGTTTTGATGCTGTAAGTATGACCGCAGAAGAAGTGAAAAATCCTCAAAAGGATATCCCAAAAGGAATTATTGGGTCGATTATTATTGCGACTGTTTTGTATGTGATCGTGACCTTGATATTAACTGGGATCGTTCCATTTGATGCACTTGGCGTAAAAGATCCAGTAGCATTTGCGATGCGTTTTGTGCAGCGTGATGGCGTAGCGGGTGTCATTTCTGTTGGCGCAATTTTAACCCTTTTAACTGTGACGATTTCGATGATGTATAGCTTAGCTAGAATTATTTATGCGATCAGTAAAGATGGGTTACTACCCAAATTTATGAGCAAAATCGATGAAAAAAATCGGACACCGAAAAATGCTACTTATGTTGCAGGTGTATGTACAATGATCTTTGCTGGATTAGTACCGATGGAGTTATTAGCGGAATTGACGAATATTGTGACATTGATGTACTTGATCGTGATGGCAATCGGAATTATTCGCTTAAGAAAAGTCGCCGGTGATCCCAAACCAGGGGAATTTAAAATTCCGTTTGTTCCATTTGTTCCAATTTTGTTAGTGATCGTGAGTATTGGATTGATGTTACAGTTGCAAGCAGCGACGTGGAAAGCTTTTGCGATAGCATTAGTCTTAGGTTTTGTGATTTATTTTGGTTATGGTTATAAACATAGTAATGAAAATAAGGAGAATAATTAAGAGTAGAAATCAGTGATCGTAGTGGTTACTGATTTTTTTGAGTTCTTTTTCGAAAAAAAATGAATTTCACTGTAAATCGTGATTCGTTTAAAGTATAGTGAGAGTAAATAAAAAAAGGGAGGATTCAAAGAATGTCTTACCGCATCGAAAAAGACTCTATGGGAGAAATTCAAGTACCAGAAACAGCATTTTGGGGTGCTCAAACCGAACGTAGTCGCCAAAATTTCAATATAGGGATCGAAAAAATGCCCATTGCGCTAATCAAGGCATTAGCTTTAGTCAAAAAGAATGCCGCTAAAGCAAATGAAGCAACGGGGAAATTGGAAACAGCGATCAGCAAGGCGATCCAAACAGCAGCTGATAGAATCATGAAAGGAGAGGTGAACGAACAGTTTCCATTATCTTTATGGCAAACAGGCAGTGGTACCCAAACGAATATGAATGTGAATGAAGTGATTGCTCATTTAGCTGCAGAAAAGGGTGTAACGGTTCATCCCAATGACCATGTTAATATGTCGCAAAGTTCCAATGACGTTTTTCCAACTGCAATCCATATAGCAGCAGTGCAAATGATTGAAGAGCAGCTGTTTCCTGTCATGAAGAAGATGATCCAGACTTTACATCAGCTTGAATCGGAAAATGAAAAAATCGTAAAAATCGGCCGAACTCATTTACAAGATGCAACACCTGTAACTTTTGCACAAGAAATCAGTGGCTGGCGTTCAGGTCTGGAGCATAATGTTCAAATGTTGGAATTATCCTTACACGAGTTGAAACAATTGGCGATTGGTGGTACGGCAGTAGGAACGGGGCTGAATGCTTCGAAGGAATATGTCGAGGTATTTTTTAACCAATTGAATGAAGAAACTAAGATTGGATTTTCAGAAGATGCAAATAAATTTCACGGATTAGCCTGCAAAGATGCAGCTGTTTTTACATCGGGTGCTTTAAAAGCCTTAGCGTCAAATGCGATGAAAATGGCAAATGATATTCGCTGGATGGCAAGTGGTCCTCGTAGTGGTTTAGGGGAAATCACGATTCCTGCTAATGAACCTGGGAGCTCCATTATGCCTGGTAAAATCAACCCAACTCAATGTGAGGCGTTAACAATGATCGCTGTTCAAGTGATGGGCAATGACACGACCATTGGCATTAGCGCTTCACAAGGAAACTTTGAATTGAATGTTTATATGCCCGTAATCGCTTATAATTTACTTCAAAGTATTGAGTTATTGACTGATGGCTTGCGTTCATTTAATCAACATTGTTTAGTTGGAATCAAAGCGAATCAAGAAAAAATGAGTCAGTATGTCGAACAATCATTGATGCTGGTAACGGCGTTAAATCCTTATATTGGATATGATAATGGAGCAAAAATCGCTAAAAAAGCATTTGAAGAAAATACCACATTAAAGCAAGCAGCACTGGCTTTGGGATTAGTGACAGAAGCGGACTATGATGCTTGGGTCAAACCAGAGCAAATGCTAGGAAAATAAACAGTGGTTCATTTGGAAAGGACGAGAAAAAATGACAGATATTTATGAAAAAGCCTTAAAAGCACATGCACAATGGCGCGGAAAAATCGATGTTCATTCAAAGGTTGAAGTAAAAACAAAAGAGGATCTATCATTGGCTTACACGCCAGGAGTTGCAGAACCGTGTAGAAAAATTCATGACAATCCAAATTCTGTTTATGATTATACTTGGAAAGGCAATACCGTGGCAGTCGTAACAGATGGCACAGCCGTATTAGGATTAGGCGATATTGGTCCTAAAGCAGCGTTACCTGTTATGGAAGGAAAAGCGTTGCTATTTAAGGAATTTGCTGGGATCGATGCAATCCCCATTTGTTTAGACACAAAAGATCCAAAAGAGATCATCAGCATCATCAAAGCGATGGCCCCAACCTTTGGCGGAATCAACTTAGAAGATATTTCTGCGCCACGTTGTGTTGAGATCGAGCGTACCTTAATTGAAGAATTGGATATCCCAGTGTTTCATGATGATCAGCATGGCACCGCAATCGTTACAATAGCAGCATTGATCAATGCGTTAAAAATCGTAAATAAAAAAGTAGATGAGATCAACGTAGTTGTGTCAGGAACTGGAGCTGCCGGCAGTGCCATTATAAAAATGCTCCATCATTTTGGTGTAAAGAATATCATTGCCTTTAATATCGATGGTGCATTATCGAAAACAATGAAAAGACCAATGGATTTTCTAGAAAAAGAAATCGTAGAAATTACGAACGGGGAAAATTTCCAAGGAACTTTAGGAGAAGCAATGGTAGGGGCAGATGTATTTATCGGAGTATCTGCACCTAAACTAGTAACTAAAGAAATGGTGGCATCCATGAATACTGGTGCAATCGTATTTCCAATGGCGAATCCAGAATCCGAAATTGATTACCAAGATGCAATCGATGCAGGCGCAGCAGTTGTTGGAACAGGGCGTTCTGATCATCCTAATCAAATCAATAATGTCTTAGCTTTTCCAGGGTTGTTCAAAGGCGCATTTGTCGCAGGTGCAACGAAAATTACGGAAAATATGAAATTAGCTGCTGCAAAAGCTATCGCAGAAATCATCCCGGAATCAGAGTTGACGAGTGAATATATTATTCCCTCACCATTTAATCAAGACTTGGTTGACGTCATCATTCGAGAAGTGGCTGAAACAGCTGTTCAAGACGGTTTTGTTCGAGCATAAGTACAAAAGAAACGCAAAGCTTCTGCTAGAGTTTCAACAATAAGCTAGCAGAAGCTTTTTTATCTAGATAAAATACAAGGATTTCTAGTTCAATAAAGCCAAGTATGGTATACTATCTAGGAGTAAATTCAAGAGAATGCTAAAAGGAGGATGTTTCTACATGTCAGAAAAAGAAACATTTTATATCACTACCCCGATTTATTATCCAAGCGGACAACTACATATCGGCAATTCTTATACAACGATTGCCTGTGATGCAATGGCCCGTTACAAACGCTTGATGGGCTTTGACGTATTTTACTTAACGGGTGTGGATGAACACGGACAAAAAATTGAAAATAAAGCTTCAGAATTAGGTGTTACACCAAAAGAATATGTCGACAAAATGGCGGCAGATGTTCAAAAACTATGGAAAACACTTGATATCAGCTATGATAAATTTATCCGTACAACGGATGATTACCATAAAAAAGCAGTTCAGCAGATCTTTGATCGTTTATTAGAACAAGGGGATATTTATCTTGGCGAATATGAAGGCTGGTATTCGGTTTCAGATGAAGAGTATTTTACTGAAACACAGTTAGCAGAAGTTTATCGTGATGAAGAAGGCAAAGTGATTGGTGGTAAAGCACCGAGCGGTCATGAAGTTGAATTAGTTAAGGAAGAATCTTATTTCTTCCGTATGAGTAAATATGCGGATCGTTTATTGGAATATTACAATGAACATCCAGAATTTATCCAACCAGAATCACGTAAAAATGAAATGATCAATAATTTTATCAAACCTGGTCTAGAAGATTTGGCTGTGTCACGTACAACATTTTCTTGGGGAATCCCGCTATCAAATGATCCAAAACATGTGGTTTACGTATGGATCGACGCTTTATCAAACTATATCACCGCTTTAGGTTATGGTTCGGACGATGATAGCTTATTTCAAAAATACTGGCCGGCAGATGTTCATATGGTCGGAAAAGAAATCGTTCGTTTCCATACGATTTATTGGCCAATTATGTTGATGGCGTTAGACTTACCATTACCGAAGAAAATTTTTGGTCACGGTTGGTTATTGATGAAAGACGGAAAAATGTCTAAATCTAAAGGGAATGTTGTTTATCCTGAGATACTTGTTGATCGCTATGGTCTAGATGCGCTACGTTATTACTTATTACGTGCGATTCCATTCGGTAGTGACGGTGTGTTCACACCAGAAGATTTTGTTTCTCGTTTAAATTATGATTTAGCAAATGATTTAGGCAATCTTTTAAATCGTACGATTGCTATGATCAATAAATATTGTGAGGGACATGTTCCAGCGTATGCCTCAAAAGTTACTCCATTTGATAGTGAGCTATCAACAACTGCGGCAAATGTGATTGGGAAATATCATGAATCAATGGAAAAAATGGAATTCAACACAGCGATTGCTGAGGTTTGGACTCTGATTTCCCGTGCCAATAAATATATTGATGAAACACAACCATGGGTTTTAGCGAAAGATGAAGAAAAGAAAAATGAGTTGGACAGTGTTATGGTTCACTTAGCTGAAAGCTTACGTATCGTAGCGATTTTATTACAGCCTGTGATGACAGAGACTCCGACAAAAATCTTTGAACAATTAGGGTTAGATCCTGAAACAATGAATATGGAAGCAATCCATTTCGGCGAATTTCCAACTGAGGTAAAAGTTGTTGCCAAAGGAACACCTATTTTCCCTCGTTTAGAGATTGATACTGAAGTTCTGTATATTCAAAAGAAAATGAGTCAAAATGCTCAAACAACAACAGAAGAAATCAAATGGGACCCTGAAGAAACAAAGCTTATTTCAACAAAAGAAAAAGAAATCAAGTATGAAGATTTTGATAAAGTAGAATTGAAAGTAGCTGAAGTCATTGACTGTAAAAAAGTCAAAGGGGCGGATAAACTATTACAATTCCGCTTAGATGCAGGCGATGAACAAGATCGTCAAATTCTGTCTGGGGTTGCAGAATTTTATCCAGATCCAAGCGCCTTGATTGGTAAAAAAGTTGTGATCGTAGCAAACTTAAAACCAAGAAAAATGCGTGGACAGATCAGTCAAGGAATGATTCTTTCAGCCGAATCTTCAGACGGTAAATTACAAATCATTGATGCACCAAAAGATATGCCAAACGGAGCAAGTATCGCATAGTTGACGTGCAAAAATCATTAAACCAAAAAGAACCAGAGTGTTTGTCTAATAAAAAAATTAGACAGACGTTCTGGTTTTTTTTTATAAATCGAATATTTTGGAAAATATCGCTAAAATTTATATCAAAAGGATATATTTTATTGTATCATTATGATAGAACCAAAAAAATTGAGTTACTAAACAAGGAGAATGTTTGATGAAGATGAAGAAGTACATGTTGGGGATTATAACAGGAGTTGCGATCTTTTTATTAGCAGCCTGTGGATCGGATCCAAGAAAAGAATTTACTAATGCGTTTCTTAATTCTAAGGGAGACGAGTATAACGCAGCTAGTTTTGAAATGAAGATCAAAGATTTAGAGTATGATGGTGATGAAGGCGGCGCATATGTCAAAATGTTCGCTAGCCAATTAAAAGATATGAGTATCGACGGAAAATATGCGATCGATGACAAAACAGAAGCAATGGAAATGGAAATCACAGCGAATCTATTTGGCGAAAAATTACCATTCCAATTTGTTGGAGAGAAAGACAAGTATTTCATGTCGACAAGTTTTGTTTCAGGAATGCTGGATATAGCCAATTCATTTAATTACCCAATAGAACTAAGTAAAAGCGATTTGAATAAATTAAAAGGAAAATACATTGATATTGCTGAAGCAGGCGATACATTGACTTCCGGTGAATTAGATAAAAAAGCCAATCCATTGAAGAACAAAACCTTTACAAACGCTGAGGATTCTAAAATGGGTCGCGAAATGAAGAAGCTGATCGAAAGCTTTGATAAGAAAACATTTACACAAGACAAAGATGTTGTCACACACACGTTTACCAAAAAAGAAATCATTAAAATGCTAGAAAAAATCGATGAAGTTGCCAAAGAAGATAAAGACTACAAAAAATCTGGCGATGCGAAAGAAATGAAAGACGCGATCAAATCTTTAAAAAATGATCTAGATAAAATGGATATTAAGATCAGCATCAATCAAAAAACAAAAGCACTTGATATGGAAATGGCATTAGCTGCAACAGATGAAGACGATGCTAAAATGAGCATTGTGATGACAATGGCTGTTACACCACAAAAAAATAGTGGAAAGATCAAAATGCCAAGTAAAAAAGAGATTATCAGTCAAGATGAATTAGAAGCTATTTTGTCTAATATTACTGGAGCAGCAACAGATAATTCTGATCTAGATTTAGAAGATGACTCAATTGATTATAGTGATTTAAAAGATGATCCTGAAATTCAAAAATTGATGTATGAGCAATTAGATGCAATGATCAAACAAATCGAAGCTAACCCAAGTGCCGTAACAGAAGAAAATGCGAAAGAAGCACGTGAAGGCGCTAAAGAGATTTTCAATGAAGAGCAAATGAAAAAATTAAACGACGCCTTGGATAAAGCATTAAAAGGTGGAGCGATTTAAAAAAAGAATAAAAACGATGTTTTCTGCAGTTAAGTCCAGACTGGCTAGCGCAGAGAGCATCTTTTTTTGTATATTCAGATGCAATTGATTGGACTATAATAGGTAGTAAGAATCTATCGGGTAAAGGAGAAAAACATGTGTGTATTTTGTGGCGTAACAGATTTTGTTATAGAAAATGATTTAGCTGGTGCTTTTTATGATCGATTTCCTGTTAGTAAAGGACATTTATTAATCATACCGAAAAAACATAAAATGGACTATTTCGATTTATCTATAGCGGAAAAGGGTGCAATTGACGAATTACTCAAAGTTGCTAAAAAAATAGTAGAAGAGAGCTATCGACCAGATGGATTCAACATTGGGACAAATTGTGGCATCAATGCAGGTCAAAGTATTATGCACTGCCATATACATTTGATTCCTAGATATATTGGTGACATGACAAACCCAAAAGGTGGAGTAAGAGGCGTGATCCCATCAAAACAACAGTATTAAAAATGGAGGGAATGTGGAATGATTCTAAGAGAATTGACTTCAACAGATGAACAAAAGTATTTGGCATTTGTCAAAGAATGGACAGAAGCAGGAGCATCTAAAATAACTCCATCATCTGTTTATTTAAATGGTCTAACCTTTCAAGAATGGCTAGTGAAACTTGAACAAGATAAACATAGTGAACAGAACGATTTTGTTCCAGCAGAGACACTCTTTCTGGAAGTAGAAAACAAATTAGTTGGAGCTGTTCAATTAAGATACAAGTTGACCGAGGGACTAGTACAGATTGGCGGCAATATTGGTTTTGGTGTCGTGCCTTCTGAACGGGGAAAAGGGTATGCCAATGTGCTACTTGCTCAATCGCTAGAAATTTTTCAAAAGCGTGGATTTTCTAAAGTAATGCTTACCTGTGACAAAATAAATAAGGGTTCGAAAAAGACAATCCAAAAAAATGGAGGGATATTGTCCGCCGAATATTTGGTTGAAGGAACTATAGTTCAGAGATTTTCGATTGAACTAGCAGCGACAAAAAATAGCGAGTAAAGGGGTGAAACAGAAGAAATGCCTGATTAGTTAGAGGAATTAACTGCTTCTGTTTCCACCCCATTTTTAGAGGAGCGGAACGAATTTGGCGAAAATATCGGTTCTTACCCCCACACCTAATAAAATGTTTCCTGCGGCGATTTGTTGACGAAAGTCGGCTAAAATTTCTGTTCTTGTTTTTTTCAGGAGTTCGTTCCTCCTAATAGAAGGTTTATTCTAAGAAAGATATGGAGTATTGTCATTTGAAATAGGATTTATGTCATATGAGTGTGGATAAAAAAACTCCGCTCATAATGTTGAAGGAAAACATGAGCAGAGAAAAGTATTAAAATTTTAATTTTTTAGTTGATTTAAGTCTATGGAAACGAGTCGGTAACAACATAATCATTATGGCATAAGGAACACTAATGATCGACCAAGTCAGGCTTCGGCTCAAGCTGTTATTTTTGTATAGCCAATGAAGTAAAAAATGTAACCCTAAGACACTAACGGCAACAAACACCAAAACAGCATAGGTCGGCTCATTCTTTATGACAGCTCTAAGAATACTGCCAATTAGAGGAACCAAATAGAAATAGGCACTAGTTAAGGAAATCCGCCAACTTTTTGCGACTGTTCCAAGATTTATCAAGAAAAATACAATTGACAATAAGAGTCCAAGCGGTGGGAAAAAGGCGATCAAAGCGGAATAGATAGCGCCCCATAAAAGCATTAGAGGACCTTTGACAATTGCCGCTATCACAACGAAAAGTGCGATCAGAAGAAGCTGTTGCGTCATTGTTCCATAAGCTAATAAACCAAATAGAATCAGTAATACCCAGTGCCAAATCGTATTAACTTGAGGTTTTCGCTCAATCGTTACGTTCTTTCGAATCGTTGTTTTGAGAAAGTCAGATTCTTCGAATAAATTTTTCAAACAGCATTCCCTCCTATCAAATTAAAAATCAGACAGGAATTAAGTTTACTGCTGAAAAAGGATAAAAGCATCGGACTAAAGTCTGTTTTTTTTGAATGATCTTTAATAGCTATTTATCTTTAAGCAATTGAGACAGCTCTCCAACGTAAGGTAAAAATACCTGTTTCATTCCACGAGAAATCGCTGTATAAAGAATTTTCTTCTCGCGTTCCGTTGTTCCATAGCGTAATGTTGAAGGATCATGAATAATCACATTATCAAATTCAAGACCCTTAGCCATATCAATAGAAAGGATTTGAGCCTTAGGAATGTTACTGTTTGTAGTCAATTGTTGTTTTAATTCTTCTGCTTCTATTCCAGTCTTTGTAATGATTACGGTCGCTTCTTCAGGAGATAAGGAAGCTAAAAGTGCAGTGAGTGTTTCTAAGTAAGCATCTTGATTTTCACAAGGCATAAACATAGGTTTCTCACCATCTTTTCGGATCGATACGATTTTGAGCTTTTCATGATTTGTTACTAACGTTTGGAAAAGTTGCGTGATTTCCTTGCTTGAACGGTAACTATTCAATAATTGATAAGAAGTGACTGAACGGCTAGAAACAGATAATAACTCTTTCAATTCCATAAAACTGATTGATGTATTAAAAATAGCCTGATTTTCATCTCCTGCCAAAGTAAAGTTAGCTTGCGGGAATAGTTTCAGCAGTAAAAGAATTTGAGCTTCAGTATAATCTTGGACCTCATCTACCAAAATAAAAGCCATTTGTCGATTGGATAAATCTTCAATAAATTTATCTTTGATCAGTAGTAGGCTTACAACTTCGTCTGCAGTATAAGCTGATGCTGTTCTTTTATAAGGGGTATTTTGGTACTGTTGATACAACGCTTCAAAGAGTAACCATTGATCAAACCACGCCACATCAGCAATTGCATCAGTAACTTTTCGGTATTTTTTTTGTAACCGTTGCAATGCAAATTCTGTCAGTTGTTCTTCATCATCTTCGGTAAAAATCATATCAAAATAACGCAATTGTTCCGCTTCAGTCAGATCTTGCATTTGATCGATCATTTTTTTAGACTTAGATTGTTTAATCAGATAACGATTCCATAAGCTGGATAATTTTTCTTTTGTTGCAGATAATCTGTCTCTGATCGATAAAGTATTCGGTGTTTCTTGATATAAATTAAAAATCAGTTCAGCGGAGAAAATTGGTTTACCTTTGAATAAAATCGGTTGGAACAAAGATTGTTGAATCAGCGTTGGATCATCGAATGACTGAATAAATGCAGCAAATGCTTGAGATTGAATGATTTTCTGCTGAGTATTCACTTGTGCGGCTGTGATCCGATTGAAATAAGCTGCTTCACTTTCAATTGGCATTTTTTCATGAAAGGTAAATTTAAGAAATTGCAGTAAGGTCAGATTTAAAGGATTCCGTTCACCTAAATTGGGTAATACTTGGGATATATAATCGATAAAAGTCGAATTCGGCGAAAGTAGTAAAATATCGTCAGCCGTAATTTGTGTCCGATGATTATAAAGTAAATAGGCAATTCGCTGCATGATGGCAGATGTCTTTCCACTACCGGCAATACCATTAACTAAAAGTAGTGGATGACGTTCATCACGAATAATCTCATTTTGCTCTTGTTGAATCGTAGTCGTAATATCTTTCATATATTGAGAAGAGTCCGCTTCCAATGAATGGAGTAAAATATCATCTTGAATCGCTAGACTCGTATCAAAGAAATTGATCAGATGATCCTCTTCGATGATTAATTGTCTTTTCAGATTTAAGGTTACAGGAATCTCCGTTTTATTAACTAGATAACTGCTGTCACCTAAAACATTATTATAAAAAAGAGAAGCGATAGGTGAACGCCAGTCATAGATTCGTGAGTCTCCATCCAAATTGGTAAAATCATTCATGCCAATATAAAACACATCACGATCGTCATCCGCATCTAAAAAGGTTACATCGATTTTCCAAAATAGGGAACTTTTAGTAATCGCTCGACTTTTTCAAGTTGCTTAGCTGCAGTCGCATTTTGGATGTTTAATTGATCGATTTCTCTATTTTTCATCTCCATCATGGCAAATGTTTCCAGATTATCTGAGTAACTATCAAAATTTAATTTAGTATCACCGCCAAATTGCTCCAATACAGATTTTCCTGTAGTACTAACTTCGTCAATAGCAGCTTGGTACGTTTCTCTGGCTTGACTTAATTCTGCATAAACTTGTTGCAAATGTTGGGTTTCTTGTGTGTGATCATTTGACATATTGATTCCTCCTGACATAAATTGCCGTGACCGAATAGTATAAGCTATTTTTTTGGATAATGCGATTATAAGAAGCTGATAATTTATCGGAGCTGTCCATTCAGCTTTTGCTTAAAATGTGATAAAGTATAGAAGATAGACAAGCAAATGTCGTAGAATAAAGATGCTGTGCTATTTAGCTACGCTGACGTATCTACCACGCTTTTGTTTTGAAACATACCAAGAAACAAGCCAAGAAACACAACGAAGAACTGAGTTGATGTTGAATGCTCTTGCGATTACTCGTCGCACGAAAAGACTTGGTACAAGGTGAAGCGAAGTGGAACGTTGTTACCATATGTTATCTAGCTATGCGGGTTAGCTCCTCGGAAAAAAGATAAATTATGAATGAGGCAAAAAGCACCTCAGTCATAATTTCCTATTTTTCTGTCGGAGCTGAACGAGCCTGCTACGCTTTTATTGTTATCTAGCTACGCGGGCTAGCTCTTCGGGAAAAAGATAAAAATAGTTTGTGGTAAAAAGCACCACAATCGATTTTTCCTATTTTCCTGTCAGAGCTGAACGAGCCTACTACGCTTTTATATTAAGGAGTGAATGAACATGATTTTTGATTCTCATACTCATTTAAACGCAGAACAATTTAATGAAGATATTCCAGAAACAATTGAACATGCAAAAGAATTAGGTGTAACCGAAATGGCGGTAGTTGGTTTTGATACACCGACGATTGAAAAGTCTCTAGAACTTAGCCAACACTATAAAGAAATCCAAAGTATCATTGGTTGGCATCCAACAGAAGCTGGAAGTTATACGCCTGATATCGAGAAAAGGCTACAGCATTTACTAACAACACCAAAAGTAGTAGCACTTGGCGAAATCGGGTTAGATTATTATTGGATGGAAGATCCTAAAGAAGTTCAAGATCGTGTGTTTCGACGTCAAATTGCGATTGCTAAAGAAATGAATCTACCAATCAGCATCCATACACGAGATGCAATGGAAGATACGTATAAAATTTTAAAAGAAGAAGATATTCGGGATATTGGCGGAATCATGCATAGTTTCAGTGGCGATCCTGAATGGATGGAAAAATTTCTAGATATGGGGATGCATATTTCTTTAAGTGGTGTTGTGACATTTAAGAAAGCATTAGAGGTTCAAGATGTAGCTAGAGCTGTTTCTTTGGATCGTTTATTGGTGGAGACAGATGCACCATACTTAGCCCCAGTTCCTTATCGAGGCAAACGCAATGAACCCGGTTATACTCGTTATGTAGTAGAAAAAATTGCAGAACTAAGAGAAGTTCCTTTTGAAGAAATAGCGAAGCAAACAACAATTAATGCGCATCGCTTATTCAGGTTAGCTGAATGACAGATAAGTTGAGGATTGAAGAAGTTATTGTCGTTGAAGGAAAAGACGATACTAGACGTATCCAAGAAGTTGTGGATGCAGATACGATTGAAACAATCGGTTCAGCGATCAATGAGGATATTTTAGAACAAATCGAACATGCACAAGAAACGCGTGGTGTCATTATTTTTACTGATCCAGATTTTTCAGGGGAAAAAATCCGTAAAACAATTATGGAGGTTGTGCCTGATGCCAAGCATGCGTTTCTCTCTCGTCAGCTTGCTGCACCTAAGAAACGAGGAAATAGTTTAGGTGTGGAGCATGCTAGTGATGAAGCGATTTTGGAAGCATTAGAGAAAATTGTTACCCCAGTCAATGGGGCAGATGATTATCAAGAAATCCCTAGACAAACCTTGATAGAATATGGTTTAATAGCTGGGGCTCGTGCAAAGGAACGTCGTGAAAAATTAGGCGACGAATTGCGTATTGGCTACACCAATAGTAAGCAATTGACCAAACGCTTGAAAATGTTTCGGATTACAGAAAAAGAACTGATAGAGGCAATGAATAGTATAAATGAAACACCTAATGAAAAATCGGAGGAATCAATTTGACAGAGTATAAAGAAATAGCCACCCCTTCAAGAACCAAAGAGATTTTGAAGCAACATGGCTTTTCATTTAAAAAAAGTTTAGGACAAAACTTTTTAACAGAACCAAATATCTTACGTAAAATCGTTGAAACAGCTGGAATTGATACCCACACGAATGTTGTAGAAGTAGGACCTGGAATTGGTGCTTTAACTGAGCAATTAGCTAAAAATGCGGCACAAGTTTTAGCTTTTGAAATCGATGATCGCTTGATCCCAGTCTTAGAGGACACCATGAGTCCGTATCAAAATGTTACAGTGGTTCATAACGATGTATTGAAAGCCGATTTAGTGGGCACTACAAATGAAGTCTTTGAACAAGAACTTCCAATCAAAGTAGTAGCCAATCTTCCTTATTACATCACTACACCAATCATGATGCACTTTTTGGAGTCTGATTTAGAGGTAGAAGAAATGATTGTGATGATGCAAAAAGAGGTTGCGGATCGAATATCTGCAAAACCAGGAACAAAAGCTTACGGCTCACTATCGATTGCTGTTCAGTATTTTATGGAAGCAAGCATTTCGTTCATTGTTCCCAAAACTGTGTTTATTCCACAACCGAATGTTGACTCAGCAATCATCAAACTGACGAAACGAGAGCAACCTGCTGTGGCTGTAACCAATGAGAAAGAGTTTTTCAAATTAACCAAAGCCTCATTCCAATTACGCCGTAAAACATTATGGAACAATTTGATTCATTTTTATGGTAAAGACGAGGAAACAAAAGCTTGGTTAACAGAAAGCTTAACAGAAGCAGAAATCGATCCATCACGCCGAGGAGAAACATTATCCTTGGAAGAATTTGGTCGTTTGAGTAATACCTTAGAAAAAAATCGTTAACTGGAAGATAGATTGAGAAAAGAAGTTCTATGCTTTTCTCAGTCTATTTTTCACCCTATGCATAATGTGAAGGGATATACTTGGAATCAGAAAGAAACTCTAATTTATTTTGACTTTATGTAAAATTATTGAATTGGGTTATTGACTTTTTCAAAATATCAAGCATAATTATATTTAGAAAGCGCTTTCTGTCGCTAGGAGTGAGACTGTGGAAAATAAGAAAACAAGAAATGTTACTTGGATGTTGGCAGCTATTTTTCTAGGATACACTTGTATTTATGTGGATAAAACGACAATTGGCATGTCACTGGTGACGATTGCAAATGATCTAGGTTTTGATCCCCAACAAAAGGGATTGATATTAAGTGCATTTTTTCTAGGTTATACGATTTTTCAAATTCCATTTGGGTATTTGTCTAATAAAATCGGAACTAGAAAAATGATGATTGCTTCAGTTTTTTTAGTGGGAATTTTTCTTTTTTTATTTGGTTTTGGCTTTTCATTATTGTATTTAATTTTTATTCGCTTTATGACAGGAGCCGTTGCGCATTCGGGTTATCCATCTTCTGTAAGTACCTTTATTTCACAAGAGTTACCAATGGAAAAACGAGGTCCGGCGCAATCTACGATGATTGCCTCCTCAGGTTTTGCAGCGATCGTAGGACCATTATTGATCGCTCCACTGTTACTTCAAGTTGGTTGGCATAAGACCTATTATTTTTTAGGAGCGGCTGTATTATTGATTGCTGTTTTAATGTACTTTGTGATTCCAAAAGAGTTTGGCGGCGTAAAGGAACAGCTGCAAAATAAGTCGGCGATTTCATTTCGAGAAGTATTAAAAGATCGAAATGTCTGGATTTTGATTTTTGCCGCTTTTTTCATCAATGCGGCGATTTATGGGCTGAATGGGTGGATGGCGACTTATCTTGTAGAAGCTCATGGTCTTGGTTTATCTCAAACTGCTTACGTAACAGCTGTCATTGGCTTTTTCACAATGGTTGCAGCGATGGTTGGCGGTGTTATGGTAAATAAATTTTTCATTGGTAAAGAGAAAAATGTTATTTTTGTGGCAACCGTAGGCGGTGGAATTTTTGCTGTGTTAGTTTCAGTCGTTGGAACATTTGTATTGAGTATGATTGCATTAACACTCGCTGTTGCCTGTGCTAGTTTGGCATTTGCAACGTTGATGAGTATTCCATTGAAACTATTTCCATCAGATGAAGTTTCTGCAAAATATGCAACAATTAATGCAATCGGTGTTTCAGGTGGTTTTGTTGCCCCAACGATTATTGGAGCCCTGATTCAATTGTCAAATGGTGCTTTCTTCAGTTCCTTCTTATTTATAGGCATTTCATTTGTAGTTGCAGGAACTATCACCTTACTGGTTCAAAAAAAGAAAGAATCCTAGTTCAGAGTTTTGAAAAAATAAAAAGGGTGTGAGAAAATGTGTACAGGTATCACAGTTAAGTCAAAAGCAGGCAATAGTTATTGGGGCCGAACTCAAGAATTTAATTTGTTGTTGGAATATGATGGTGCAATTATTCCTAGAAGTTATGATTTACATGTTTCGTTAGATCATTTCTTAACACAATATGCTGCAATGGGCGTGGCACTTGCTGGACATCCATTATTGGTAGACGGTGTTAATGAAAAAGGATTGATGGGTGGCTCGTTTTACTTTGGCCATTATAATCGCTATATTGAATCAGAAAAAATTCGTGCTCAGGGTAAGCTACCTTTAGCAGGAGCCGAATTTGTAACCTATGCCTTGACGAATTATGCTTCTGTGGCTGAAATCAAAGAGCGGGTAAATCAGGATACGGCGATTGCTATTGTTGATAATCAGATGGGAATTCCCCAGCACTATGTATTTCAAGATGAATCAGGTGCATCGGTTGTGGTTGAGCCTTCCATTGACGGCAGCTATGAAGTTTATGACAATCCAGTAGGCGTGTTTACCAATAGCCCAAAATTTGACTGGCATTTAACGAATCTTCAGAATTATGTAGGGCTTAGTGATTTGATAGCGCCTGATATACAGATGGAAGCTCTTCATGTTTTTTCAAATGGTAAAGGTTCTGGTTTACGTGGGATTCCGGGAGATTTCACACCCCAGTCACGCTTTATTCGAGCGGCATTTTTGAAGCATTTTTCAGAAAAAGTCGAAGACGAACAAGCAGTTGAACAAATTTTTCATATTTTAGATAGTTTTGATATTCCCAAAGGTGTTGTTAAAGTTAGTTCGGATACGGATGTACAATATACGCAATATACTAGTGCTTATGACAGTAAAGAAAAACAAATGTACATTCATTTGTATGAGAATCGTATGATTCAGACCTTGTCTTTGAATTCTGGCATATTGGACAGCTCTGAACCTCAATATTTTGAATTGAAGGCTGAACAACAGTATTATTCAATGCCTAAAAAAGGATAGAGGCGACTTAATTTAAATTAGATGGAAGAGAATTACGGGAGAGACTAGTCATAGCACCGAAGGAATAAATGATCAATGACGCAAAGCATTGATCATGAAGATCTCAGGTAAAAGGACCGTAATTGGACATCACTCTGGAAAGCGGAAGCACCGAAGGAGCAACTCTTCAAGATGAAGACGAATCTCTCAGGTTTTGTACAGAGGAACAGGCATTTCTTTAAGATGCCTGTTCCTCTGTTTTTATATAGTTATTTTTACTTGGAGGTGTCATCGAAACAAAGAAATAAAAATACGAAGAAGCAAAGGAGTAGAGAAGATGGATCTAAAAACACCTTTATATGATGCACATCTTGAAGCAGGCGGGAAAATGGTTCCATTTGCGGGTTACACGCTACCTGTCCAATATAAAGATAGTGGTGTGATCAAAGAACATTTAGCTGTTCGCAATCAAGTTGGATTGTTTGATGTTTCCCATATGGGGGAAGTTGTTTACGAGGGAAAAGATGCTTTAGCGAATTTGCAGTATTTATTAACAAATGATTTTAGCAATTTAGAAATAGGTCGTGTTCGATATACCTTGATGTGTAATGAAAATGGTGGAGTAATCGATGATCTATTAGTGTATAAATGTAGTGAGGAGAAATATCTACTGGTGGTCAACGCAGCAAATAGAGCGAAAGATGTTGCTTGGATGACAGCGCACTTATTCGGTGAAGTTGAATTTTCTGATCAATCCGATCAGTTTGTTCAGATCGCATTACAAGGATCGTTTGCTAAAGAAATTATAGCGAAATTAACAAAAGAGGAAGAAATTCCTAAAAAATACTATAGTTTTACTGAACAGGCCAATGTTGGCGGTGTCACTTGTATTTTATCTCGAACGGGTTATACAGGGGAGTTTGGCTATGAATTATACTGTAAACCAGAAGATGGACTTACATTATGGCATCTGTTAGTAGAAACAGGTCAAGAATACGGCATCATCCCATGTGGTCTAGGTGCACGTGATACATTGCGTTTAGAGGCTGGAATGCCACTCTATGGGCATGAAATGACTGAAGAAATCACACCGCTTGAAACAGATCTAGGTTTTGCGGTCAAAATGAAAAAAGAAGATTTTATTGGCAAACAGGGCCTACTTGATAAAGGTGAACCTAAAATTACTCGGATCGGGTTACAGTTAACGGATCGCGGGATTGTTCGTGAAGGAGCCGATGTTTATTTTAAAGGGAATAAGATTGGCCAAACGACCTCAGGTACGATGTGTCCATTTATCAATAAGGCTTGTGCAATGGCTTTAGTAGAAAAAGGAATCGTAGAAATCGGTTCACCAATAGAAGTAGAAGTTAGAGGTAAGAAAATTACGGCTGAAGTTGTCACAATACCGTTTGTAAAAAAATAATTGGAAAAGAAGGAGTCGTTTATTATGGCAAAGGCGGAAGAATTGAAGTTTTCTAAATCACATGAGTGGGTACTTTTTGATGGAGATAAAGTTAGGATCGGTCTGTCTGATTACGCACAAGACCAATTAGGGGATATTGTGTTTATTGATTTACCAGATGAAGGGGATGAAGTCACAAAAGGTGAATCATTTGCGGATATCGAATCAGTTAAAGCTGTTTCAGAGGCGTATTCTCCAATTACAGCAACGGTTTCAGCAATCAATGAAGAGTTGATGGATAGCCCAGAGTTGATCAATTCTGCACCATTGGATTCATGGTTGATCGAAGTAGAGGGAGTCGAAGCAATCGAAGACTTATTAACCGCTGACGAATATAAGAAATTCTGCGAAGAATCTGAGGAGGCGTAATGAATGGGTAATTATCTTGGATCAACAGAACAACAATACCAAGACATGCTGAAAACGATCGGATTAACGGATAGGATGGATCTCTACCAAACGCTTCCCAAAGAAATGATCGTAGAAAAACTTGATATTCCAGCGGGAAAGTCAGAATTTGAAGTACGTCGTATTCTAGAAACTATGGGAAAGAAAAACAAAGTCTTCTCAAGTATTTTCCGAGGTGCAGGAGCATATAATCACTACATTCCAGCTATTGTTAAGCAAATCTCAGCAAAAGAAGAATTTATGACATCCTATACACCCTATCAACCTGAAATCAGTCAAGGGTTGCTACAGTCGATTTTTGAATATCAAACCATGATCTGTGAAATCACTGGAATGGATGCGACCAATGCTTCAGTGTACGATGGACCAACAGCAGCAGCTGAAGCCATCAATATGTGTTTAGAGAAAAAACGGTTGAAAGTTCTAATTTCAGAAACAACGAATCCAATGACGATCCAAACGGCATTGACTTATTTTAGTTCTAGAGAAATTGAGTTTATCATGGTTCCAGAGAAAGATGGTCTGACAGATTTAGCTGTCTTACAAGAAAAATTAGATGAAACAAGTGCGTGTTTCATTGTACAACAGCCAAACTATTATGGTGGGATCGAACCAGTCGAGGAAATAGCAGAATTGGTTCATAATGCGAAAGCTAAATTTATTATGAGTGTAAATCCCGTAGCCAGTACCGTTTTGAAAACAGCAGGTGAAGTTGACGCTGATATTGCAGTAGGAGACTCACAACCATTTGGCTTACCATTAGCTTTTGGCGGACCTTATATTGGATTTATTGCTACAAAAGAAAAAATGATGCGCAAATTACCTGGTCGGATTGCTGGAGAAACGGTGGATGAAGCAGGGGATCGAGCCTTTGTTTTAACCTTACAAGCTCGTGAACAGCATATCCGCAGAGAAAAAGCAGCTTCTAATATTTGTTCAAATCAAGCACTATGCGCATTAACAAATGCTGTTTATATGAGTACGATGGGGGCACAAGGGATTCAGGAGGTAGCTGAGCAATGTTATAGTAAAGCCCATTATTTAGCGGATCAACTAAGCCAGATCAAAGGAGTAAAACGAAACAATGAAAGTCCGTTTTTCCATGAGTTTGTTACGAGTTTCCCTGTTTCAAATGAAGCTATATTAACGAAATTAGAAGCGCACGATATCTTAGGCGGTTATCCTACAGAAGCAGGATTATTATGGTGCGTGACAGAAATGAATACGAAAGAACAAATCAATGAAGTAGTTGCATTGGTGAAGGAGGCGTGTGAATAATGAAATTAATTTTTGAACGCAGTGTAGATGGTTATTACAATGAAATGATTTCACCATGTGATGTGCCAACTACTAAACTTCCAGAAACCATGAAACGTCAAAAAGAGCTACATTTACCAACACTGCCTCAACCAGAAATCAGCAGACATTATACAGAGTTAGCGAATGCAACCTTTGGAATCAATGACGGCTTTTATCCATTAGGCTCATGTACAATGAAATATAATCCAAAGATCAACGATGAAATGGCAGTCTATCCAGCTTTTGCTAATATTCATCCACTCCAGCCACAACATACGGTTCAAGGATCCCTTGAAGTTTTCACGATGGCTGAAAGTTTATTAAAAGAAATTACTGGGATGAATGCCATTACGTTTCAACCAGCAGCTGGCGCACATGGTGAATTTACCAGTTTACTAATGATCAAAGCTTATCATGAAAAAAATGGTCAGCCGCAAAGAAATAAAATTATTGTACCTGATTCAGCTCACGGAACAAACCCTGCAAGTGTAGCAATGACTGGAATGATTACAGTTAATATTCCTTCAGATAAATATGGTTGTGTGGATATTGTAGCTTTAAAAGCAGCAGTTGATGAAGATACAGCGGGGCTAATGTTGACAAACCCGAATACAGCAGGGATTTTTGATAAAAATATTTTAGAAATTACAAAAATCGTTCATGATGCTGGTGGATTGAACTATTACGATGGTGCAAATTTAAACGCCATTATGGGGGTGGCTCGCCCAGGTGATATGGGCTTTGACATTATTCATTTGAATTTACACAAAACATTCTCTACACCTCATGGCGGTGGTGGACCAGGATCTGGGGCTGTTGGTTGTAAAACATTGTTAAAACCGTTTCTCCCTAATTATTATCCAGTTAAGGAAGGAACAGAAATTTCATTTACTAAACCTGAACATTCAATTGGAATGGTTAAAGGATTCTATGGTCAATTTTCAGTATTCTTGAGAGCATTGACCTATATCTTATTTTTAGGTTCTGAAGGGATAGCATCAGCGTCTAAAAGTGCTGTACTGAATGCAAATTACATGCTTCATGAATTAAAAGATATTTTTGAAGTGCCATATGGCGAGACCTGTATGCATGAATTTGTCATCAGTTTAGACAAATTAAAAAAAGAAACGGGCGTTACAGCTTTAGATATGGCTAAAGGGATTTTAGATCATCAAATGTATCCACCGACAATGTATTTCCCATTAACGGTGCCAGAAGCTTTAATGGTTGAACCGCCTGAGACGGAATCAAAAGAAAGATTGGATGATGCAATCGCAGTCTATCGTAACCTTTATGAAGAGGCGTACAAAAATCCAGAAGCCTTTCATGACTATCCGCTACATGCTCAAATCCATCGGGTCGATGAAGTGAGAGCAGCAAGAAAACCAATTGTTCGGTATGATTTTGGAAGTGCTGATAGCTAGGTTTCTGGAGAGAAAGAAATTAGGAACTAGTTGTTCTGGTCGGCTTTTAAGCTTATCCAACTTCACAGAACAGTTCCCTCAACAAATAGAGAAATCATCTGAAAGTTAAAGAGCAACTTTAAGTTGATTTCCTAATTTGTTCGGGAACTAGTCGGTTCTGTTCGGTTTTTAAAAAAAGGAGGAAAGGTATGAGTTTTGATTTAATTGTTATTGGTGCTGGTCCAGGGGGTTATGTGGCAGCGATTAAAGCAGCGCAATTGGGCATGAAAGTTGCTTTGGTTGAAGGGGATCGTGTTGGTGGTACTTGTTTAAATCGTGGGTGTATTCCGACGAAGACGTTGTTACATTCTGCAGAAACTGTTCGTGAAATAAAAAATGCTAGCACTGATGGAATTCATATTAAGGATTTGCAGATAAATATGGAAGAGGTTTATGAAAAGAAAAATAAAGTTGTTGATAGTCTTGTACAAGGAATTGAAGGATTGGTCAAAGGAAATCGTATTGAGTTGATTTTTGGCAAAGCTAAAATTATCAAAGCTGGCGTAGTCGAAATAGCTGGGGAACGATATGAAACGAAAAAGATTCTGATTGCGACGGGTTCAAAACCGATGATTCCACCAATTCCTGGTAGTGATTTGCCAGGTGTTGTGACAAGTAATGAGCTTTTAGCTAAGCCAAGTAATTGTAAAAGTTTGGTTATTATCGGCGGTGGTGTGATTGGCGTAGAATTTGCAACAATTTTTAATGCACTAGGTTGTGCTGTGACAATTATCGAAACAGCCGATACGTTACTTCCCAATTTTGACAATGAGCTATCTAAAAAATTAGCAATGACTCTAAAAAAGCTAGGGATCAAGATAGCAACGAAGTCGATCGTTACCGATATTTCTAAAAATCAACAGTTGACTTGTACCTACATTACTAAAGGAAAGGAAGAAGCTGTAACGAGTGATACGGTCTTGATTGCGACAGGTCGAAAAGCAAGTTTTGACGATTTATTTGAGCCTGAATTAAATCTGAAACTAGAGAATCAGACAATTTGGGTTGATGAAACCTTTGAAACCTCTGTTAAAGGTATTTACGCAATCGGTGATGTCGCTAGCCGAGGAACACAATTAGCGCATTTAGCTTCAGCTCAAGGGGTAAATGCGGTTTTAGGGATGAAGCAACAGCCAGCTGAATACAATTTAGAGATTATTCCATCTTGTGTCTATACAGCCCCAGAAATAGCGTCTGTTGGTATGACAGAAACCGAAGCAAAAAATTTGGGTCTCTCAGTAAAAGTTGGAAAATATAATATGGCGGGTAATGGAAAAACAATGATTGCTGGAACTGGATTAGGTTTCATTAAGGTGATTGCTGATGCGGAAAACGAAAAAATTATCGGTGCTCAATTAATGTGTGATCGCGCAACTGATATGGTCAGTGAGTTTACAACAGCGATCGTAAACGGTCTATCGATCCATGACATGACCTCAATCGTTCATCCCCATCCAACCTATAATGAGGGTGTGGGTGAAGCCTATGAAAATCTTCTCGGACTTGGCATTCATACAATTCCAAAAAAATAACAGAAATAGGGCAAATTTTCTGAAATGTTTGGTACTATAATAGTAGAAAAGTTTCTTGGGTGTTAGCTTTGGAGGCACTGTTGATAAATTCAGCAACTGCAACAGTCGATCAACCGATACAGAGTCGTCACAAGTCACTTAGCTTTAAAAGAAAAGGAGAAAAAATAAATGCTAACAGAAAAACAAAAAAGGTTTGCCGAAAGTCTAGAAGAAGAACTGATTCAAATTAGAAGACATCTACATCAAAACCCTGAAATTGGCTTGGATTTGCCAAACACAGTAGCTTTTGTAAAAGAAAAATTGACTGAATATGGCTATGAACCTCAATCCTGCGGAGAATCTGGTATTACCGTATTAGCAGGTAAAAAGAGTGGTAAAACGTTCCTATTACGTGGCGATATGGATGCTTTGCCAATTCGAGAGTTGACCGACCTACCGTTTAAATCTGAGAATGGCTATATGCATGCTTGTGGTCATGATATGCATACAACCATGTTACTTGGAGCCGCTAAGCTTTTAAAAGAGTTTGAAGATGAATTAGATGGTCAAGTAAAATTACTATTTCAACCAGGCGAAGAAATTCTTTCAGGTTCAAAAGTCTGTATTGAACATCATGTTTTAGAAAATCCTAAAGTAGATGCAGGAATGATGATCCATGTTTTCCCATTTAAAGGAATGAAGGCAGGTCAAATCATGCCAACACCAGAAGGAACATTTATGGCCAGTGCCGATTGGTTTGAAATCAATATCAAAGGACGAGGCGGACATGGTTCGCAACCTGAGACGGCGATCGATCCAATTAACGTAGCCGTTCATATCTATACCGCTTTACAAGAACTTTCAGCAAGAGAAATCGGTTCTGAAGAGCGTTTTGTTTTAACGATCGGTGAATTTACTGGTGGAACTCCTGGGGCTTCAAATATTATTCCAGAAACAACCGTAATGAAAGGAACTTTACGAACATTAAAAGAAGATGTCCGCATACAAGTCAAAGAACGAATGACTGTGATGGCTGAAAACATTGCGAAAGCTTTCCGAGCTGAAGCGGAAGTGGTTTTCACTAATGGATGTACGACAAATGTGAATGATCCAGCATTGACAGCATTTACTAAAGAATCATTAACGGAAACATTTGGTGCTGAGCGAATCGTTACCATTCCTACATCAACACCACTTATGGGAAGTGAAGATTTTGGTGAAATCAGTCAGTTGATTCCAACAACGACTGTTCTATTAGTAGCATCTGAAGAAAATATCAATCTTCATAATCCAGCGATTGTTTTTGATGAATCTGTCTTGATTGAAGGTGCCCAAGTTTATGCAGATACAGCAATGTCTTGGTTGAAAAAAGGCTGATATTGCTCATAATATGGTGAAGTGGAGGGGAAGAAGTGGTCAAGTCAGATATTGAAATTGCGCAAGAAACAACGATGCTGCCAATTACTAAAGTAGCAGAAGAAATTGGGTTGAATGAAGAACAATATGAGCTTTATGGAAAATATAAAGCAAAAATTGCTGTTGAAAAAATTAAAGCGGATAAAAATGGAAAAGTCATTCTAGTGACAGCCATTACACCAACGCCAGCAGGTGAAGGGAAAACAACCACAGTTGTGGGGCTAGGCGATGCGTTAAATCGAATTGGTAAGGATGCGATCATTGCTTTGAGGGAACCTTCTTTAGGACCCGTTTTTGGAATCAAAGGTGGTGCCGCTGGGGGTGGTTATGCTCAAGTGGTTCCTATGGAAGATATCAATCTTCATTTTACAGGCGATTTTCATGCAATTGGGGCAGCAAATAATTTGCTTGCGGCCATCATTGATAATCATATTTTCCAAGGCAATGAGCTGGGGATCGATAATCGCCGAATCACTTGGAAAAGAGCTGTAGATATGAACGATCGTCAATTGAGACATATTGTGGATGGTTTAGGAGCCAGAGTTAATGGTGTTCCAAGAGAAGACGGTTTTGAAATTACGGTTGCATCAGAAATTATGGCAATTCTATGTTTGTCTAATGACCTTGATGACCTGAAAGAAAATCTAGCCAACATCATTATTGGCTACACATATGAAAATCAACCAGTTACAGCGCGCGATTTAAATGCTCAGGGTGCAATGACAGCTTTATTGAAAGAGGCGATCAAACCAAATCTGGTACAAACCTTGGAAAATAATCCTGCTCTGATCCATGGTGGGCCATTTGCAAATATTGCTCACGGCTGTAATAGTGTGATTGCTACAAATACGGCTAGAAAATTAGCGGATTATGTTGTAACTGAAGGTGGTTTTGGAGCTGATTTAGGGGCAGAGAAGTTTATTGATATCAAATGTCGGAAATCTGGAATTCGTCCTTCAACCGTTGTTGTAGTAGCGACAGTTCGGGCCTTGAAAATGCATGGTGGTATACCGAAAGATCAGTTAGGTGTTGAAAATGTCAGTGCCCTTAAAGAAGGCTTGCCAAATCTTTTAAAACACATCGAAAATACAACAACTGTTTTTGGTTTACCAACGGTTGTTGCAATCAATAAATTCCCAACAGATACCGAAGCAGAATTGAAGCTGGTAGAAGAAGAATGTCAAAGACGCAATGTAAATGTGGTCCTTTCTGATGTTTGGGCACATGGTGGTGCTGGTGGTGAAGAGTTAGCAAGAGAGGTTATTCGTTTAGCCGATCAGGAAAATAATTTTTCATTTGCCTATCCAGATGAATTACCGATCAAAGAGAAAATCAGCGCAATCGTTGAAAAAGTATACGGTGGAACCGCTGTTCGCTATGAAGCGATTGCTGAAAGAGAAATTGCTAAACTGGAAAAACTTGGTTTTGGCAACTTACCGATTTGTATGGCAAAAACACAATATTCATTTTCAGACGATCAAACGAAGCTAGGAAGACCAACTGATTTTACGATAACAATCAGTAATATCAAAATTTCGGCTGGAGCAGGATTTATTGTGGCCTATACTGGTACAGTGATGACGATGCCGGGATTACCAAAAAAAGCAGCGTATGAAAAAATTGATGTTGATTCAGATGGTAAAATTACGGGATTATTCTAAGTTTCATTAAATAATGAAAAAACCTATGTGTCTTGACACATAGGTTTTTTTCTCGTAGAATAGAGGATGTCAGATATGTCAAGACACATCGGAGGAGATTATGAAAAAGAATTCAGTTAGGCACTTAACGATTGCGGCATTGCTAGTAGCGATGGGGATCATCATTCCTATGGTTATGCCAAGGATCGTGATTGGACCTGCTTCTTTTACTTTAGCTAGTCATGTGCCATTATTTTTAGCAATGTTTTTTTCACCAGGAGTAGCTGTTGCGGTTAGTTTAGGTACTGGTTTTGGTTTCTTTCTGTCGGCGACACCGATCATTGCCTTAAGAGCATTGTCTCATTTACTTTTTGCACTGATAGGAGCATTTTATTTACAGAAATATCCAACAATCGTGTTAACTAAGAATAAACTTGTTTTGTTCAACGGCCGTTTTCAACTGTTTAATTTTGTTATTGGCTTAATACATTCTGCGGCAGAATTAGCTGTAGTAAGTGTTTTTTATACGATGGGAAATATGCCGGAAACCTACTACACGCAAGGATATATGTATTCAATCTTTCTGCTGATGGGTATTGGTGGGTTGATCCATAGTTTGATTGATTACAACATTGCCTATTTTGTGGCGAATGCATTAAGCAAACAATTTGATATTCCAGTATTTAGTCAGGCTAAAAAATTGGAACAAGTAAAAACGGACATTCTTCCCCAAGAGATTGAGCCACAACAATAAAAAACTGAGCAGCGTCTAAATACGCTACTCAGCTTTTTTACTGTTTAAGGTAATTTAATGACTTGTTCAGTTTCAGGGTCGAAGAAATGAGCTTTACTAATATTAAATGCTAAATCAACCATTTCTTCTGGTTTATGAAAGTCACGAGCATCAACTTTTGAAATAAATTCTGTATCGCCTAATCTTGTGTAAAGCATTGTTTCTGCACCTAATAGTTCAGAAACAACAACTTCAGAACGAACAACTGCATCGTTCATGGTATCTAAAGCCACTTGTTCACTATGAATGTCTTCAGGTCTAATGCCAAAGATCACCGATTTTCCTTCATAGCCTTTTTCAACCAATAATTTATTTTTACCTTCAGGAATCATCAATTCCAAACCATGCCCATCACGGATAATTCCGTTATTTAAAGTAACATTAAAGAAGTTCATAGCAGGAGAGCCGATAAATCCTGCAACAAAGACATTGTTTGGTGTATTATAGACTTCTTTTGGCGAACCGATTTGTTGAATAAAACCATCTTTCATGATCACGATTCGATCTGCCATGGTCATAGCTTCTGTTTGGTCATGCGTCACATAGACTGTAGTTGTTTCCAAACGACGATGTAACTTAGCGATTTCAGCACGCATTGCTACACGTAATTTTGCATCTAAATTAGATAAAGGTTCATCCATCAAAAAGACTTTCGCATCACGAACGATTGCTCGACCTAAAGCAACCCGTTGCCGTTGTCCACCAGATAAAGCAGCTGGTTTACGGTGTAAATACTCAGTCAATCCTAAGATTTCTCCTGCATTTTCTACACGTTTTTTGATCTCTGCTTTGTCATATTTACGAAGCTTTAGCCCAAAAGCCATATTATCAAACACGGTCATATGAGGATATAAAGCATAGTTTTGGAATACCATCGCGATATCACGATCTTTTGGTGCAACATCATTCATTATTTTATCACCAATCGAAAGCTCACCCTCTGTAATATCTTCTAAACCAGCGATCATCCGTAGCGTCGTTGATTTACCACAACCGGATGGTCCAACAAAAACGATAAACTCCCGATCGGCAATTTCTAAATTAAAATCTGTTACAGAATAATTCTCTGCATTGTCGTATTTTTTATAGATATGTTTTAATGCCATTTCTACCATTATCGTCACTCTTTTCTTTTTTTTAGTGTAACCATAGTATAAATGAAAGCGCTATACATCTTCAACGGAAGGTTGCACAAGAAAAAATCCTTTTTTTCGTCAAAGTGACAAAGACCCAGTCATTCTTTTTACTCTATAGTGAAAGACTTTGTTATAATGAGGAAAAGAACTCAATTGGGGGAGCCAGGATGAAAATTGCATTGATTGCGCATGATCGGAAAAAAGAGTTGATGGTTAAATTGACATTGGCCTATCAACCGATTTTAAAAAAACATGAACTATTTGCAACTGGAACAACAGGATTGAAAATATCAGAAGCAACTGGATTACCCGTGCATCGATTTAAATCAGGACCATTAGGTGGGGATCAGCAAATCGGAGCGATGATTTCCGAGGATAAGTTAGATATGGTGATTTTTTTACGAGATCCTTTAGCGGCACAACCACATGAACCAGATGTGACAGCATTGATTCGTTTGAGCGATGTCTATGAGATTCCTTTAGCTACAAATATTGGGACGGCTGAAATTTTACTAAGAGGCTTACAGGCTGGTTTTGCGGACTTTAGAAATGTGGTTCATGAAACGGATAATAAACCGCTATCGTTTTGATTATTCCGATTAAAGTTTGTTGCGGCTGGGTAAGGAGTATGTTATATTTCATTTAGGCTTAGGCCTAATAAAAACAGAGTAGGAAATAAAGCGTTAAGTGCTGAAAGGATGGGATGTTGCCTTTTGGACGAAGAATATATGAGAGTAGTGAAATAGTTTGAACAGTTCGTTCCGCTTTTCTTATATTCGCGGTTTTGTTTTCGCATTCGCTGCATATTTTTGTGTAGCAGCTCTTAGAGGAGATGCTAGAAATGAAGAAAAGAAAAATTGATACACGAACCATTACGTTGATGAGTTTACTGATTGCGTTGATGGTGGTTTTTACGCGTTTTATTTCGTTTGAAACTCAATTTTTACGAGTTAGTTTGACGTTTATTCCAGAGTCATTGATGGGGATTCTTTTTGGTCCATTTTGGACGGGGATCGGGAGTGCGGTAGCTGATACAGTCGGTATGCTGTTATTTCCAAAAGGGCCTTATTTTCCTGGATTTACCTTAAATGCCTTTATTTCTGGTGCCATTTATGGGTTTTTCTATTATAAAAAGGAGCTAACTTGGCAACGAGTAATTTTGGCGACATTGTCTGTTACATTGATTATTCATATGTTTTTAACACCGCTATGGCTAGGATTGATGTACGGTGTAAATATCTCTAACCTTGCTTGGTGGGCGCCTAGAATCGTGAAAAATATCGTCTTTTTCCCGGTACAAGTAATTGGCACATACTATTTAGGAAATAAAGTTCCTTATAAACAATTTTTAAATAAATCATTGACCAATTTAAAATAAAAAAAGACCTCAATCTTTCTATCATCCCATGGAAAGTTGAGGTTTTTTCTATATTACAATTGATTTTTGAATTGCGCTTCATACAACGCATGATAATAGCCATCTTTTTTATCGATCAGTTCATCATGACTACCAATCTCAACGACAGAACCTTGTTCCATCACTAAAATTTTATCTGCATTTTTAATGGTGGAAAGGCGATGGGCAATCACAAAGCTTGTCCGGCCATCCATCATTTGTAAAAAGGCATCTTGAATTTTTTTCTCGGTCAATGTATCGACTGAACTAGTTGCTTCATCTAAAATCAACATCGGTGGATCACTGATCATGGTCCGAGCAATGGTCATTAGCTGCCTTTGTCCCTCAGAGATTATAATACCACTAGCGCCGATCAATGTATCCAAGCCTTTAGGCAAACGAGTCACAAAATCAAAAATATAGGCTTTTTTCATAGCTGTTTCAATCTGTTCATCGGTAGCGTTTGGGTTGCCATAGGTTAGATTATCGCGGATCGTACTATCGAACAACCAAGTATCTTGGAGCACCATCCCAAAGTTTTTTCGTAAACTATCTCGTGTGACTTGGGTGATATTATGATTATCAATCGAAATTTGACCGTTATCTACTTCATAGAAACGCATCAATAGATTGACTAAAGTTGATTTACCAGCCCCAGTTTTTCCAACGATTGCAATTGTTTCACCAGGTAATGCGGTTAAATTAAAATTTTGAATCAATGGTTTTGAAGGCGTATAAGCAAAATCAACATGATTAAAAATCACTTCTCCTGTAACATCATTTAAAACAAACGCATGTTGGCCATCTGGTTTTTCTTCAGTCTGACTGATAATTTCAAAGGTGCGATCTAATCCAGCTAAGGCCGTTTGGATTTGCGTAGTGATTCCTGATAATTCAATAAATGGTTTAGAAAATTGGCTAGAGTAGATCGTAAAACTTGAAATCACGCCAATTGTGATCGTCTGATTACCACTTAATAATAACAATCCACCAACAAGACCAATCGATAAATAGGCTAAATGATCAACAAAACGAGATAATGGATTTGTTAATGAAGAAGAGAATTGGGCTTTTTGACCACGAACATACAATTCTTGATTCAAAGCTTCAAACCGTTGTTGAGAAGCATCTTCTTGTTGAAAGGCTTTGACGATTTTTTGATTTCCAACCATTTCAGAAACAAAACCTGAAATTTCCCCTACGATTTTTTGTTGAGCGGAAAAATTTTTCTGAGATGATTTCGCAACCAACCAATTGACTAAAAAAATAATGGGTGTAGCGATCAGAACAACTGCTGTAAGAATCGGGCTGAGTTTTAGCATAAAGAAAAAGGCAAAGATCACAACAGATAATCCTGAAAACAGCTGATTGAAAACAGCCGAACAAGCGACAGAAATATTATCCATGTCATTTGTAAAACGACTGACGATATTTCCATGTGACGTTTGGTCGTAATAATTTAAAGGTAAACGATTTAAATGAGCAAAAGCATCTTTGCGTAGTTCTGCAACAGAAAGATAAGAAACTCGATTGCCTAAGCGCTGGATCAGCCATTGACTAATAACGGTAATAACTAAAATACCGGCTAATGTGCTAAGCAGCTGCACAAGAAGTATAAACTCAACATTTCCTTTAGCAATCATTGTATCAACCGATTTCCCCATATAGTAAGTCATCAAAACGGTAGTCAATCCACTCAAAATGCCGAGAAAAATAGCAGCAAGCATTTCTTTTGGATAGCGAAGCAGATAAGGCATGAAACGATTAAATGAGTTAGTTGTCACTTTTTTGTTCATCATTTTTCGTTCTCCTCCTCTTGTGAAGCGACAATTTCTTGATAGGCTGGAGAATGTCGCAATAATTCTTCATGGGTTCCTAAACCAACTTGCTTTCCACTTGCTAAAACTAAAATTTGATCAGCTTGTTGAATCGAACTGATTCGTTGAGAAATTAGAATCAGTGTCGTTTCTTTTAAGTCTTGTTGGAGAGCTGTTCGCAAGTTTAAGTCTGTTTGATAATCCAAAGCACTTAACGAGTCATCCAAGATTAGAACATCAGGCTTATGAATCAAAGCGCGAGCAATCGTCAACCGTTGTTTTTGACCGCCAGAAAAATTTTTCCCGCCCTCATAGACTTGTGTGTCCAAACCGTCGCTTAGATTTTCAACGAAATCTTTACATTGAGCGGTTTCCAAAGCCTGCCAGCATTCTTCATCAGTGGCATCTTCTTTTCCCCACTGAAGATTTTCTCGAATCGTTCCTGTAAATAAAACGGCAGTTTGAGGTGTAATGGCGATTTTTTTGCGTAGTTTATCTATAGACCAGTCACGAACATTGATACCATCAACGAATAGATTTCCTTGGCTTGTATCATAAAAACGGGGAATCAGTTGAGTCAAGGTACTTTTTCCACCACCTGTAGGACCTGTAATGCCTAAGACTGAGCTTGCTGGAATCGTTAAGGAAATATCGGTTAAAGCCAGCCCAGCCTCTGGTTGATAGCGGAAAGAGACATGATCGAATACGATTCCTTTTGTTTGTTCCTTGTGAGGGATCTTTGTGTCATTTGACTGGATACTTGGAACGACAGCTAGAACTTCACTAACTCTTGAAGCCGATGCTGAGGCCCGCGTAAAGATAATAACTAAGTTTGAGACAACGATCAAGGCAAGCAACATTTGATTCATATAATTGATCAAAGCTAAGACTTCACCTTGTTGCAACCCGCCGATCTCTACTTTGATTCCGCCAAGATAAAGGAGTGCTAAAATCCCAAGATTCATGACTAAAGTCGTTGCAGGCGTCAGTAAAGCTGAAATATTTGAAACTCGAATATAGATAGAAGATAGATCGTCCGTTACTTTGTTGACGTGTTTTTCTTCTGTCTGTTTCCTAGCAAAAGCTCGAATCACACGAACACCGCTTAAATTTTGACTGATTTGACGATTTAGTAGATCTAGTTTTTCTTGAACTTTTTTATATAATGGCACGGTTGTTTTTATAATAAAATAAAGAATAATACAAAAAATTGGCAACATAAGAAGAAAAATAAAGCCCATTTGTACATTAATATAAAAAGCCATAATGACAGAACCAATGCTTAAAAAAGGCGCCCGAATCACTAGTCGAATCAACATTGCCAAAGCTAACTGAAGTTGATTGATATCATTTGTCATACGGGTAATTAATGTATCTGTTCCAAAGCTGTTCAACTCGGCATGAGAAAGTTGATTGATCTTTTTCATCAGCTGATTCCTTAACTCTGTTCCAAAACCTTGGGAGGCAATTGAAGAATAATACTGACAAATCATGACACAGATCAGACCAATAACAGACATTAAAAACATCCAGCCGGCCATTTGGATCACGTAAGCTCGGTCACCATTACGAATTCCTTGATCAACCAAACGTGCCATAAATAAGGGTAGCACTAATTCAAAACAAGCTTCTAAAAACTTGAAAAATGGCCCAAGAATAATTTGCTTGCGGTATTTCTTTGCATACTTGAGTAAATTGATCATGAGATCCTCCTTAATATATAGGTAACAACGTTCCACTTCGCTACACCTTGTACTTTTCAACATCAGTTCATTTTATTCACTGTGTTTCAAAGCAAAAGCATAGCAGGCTCGTCCAGCTCTGACAGGAAAATAGGAAAATATGTTTGTGGCGTTTTTTGCCACAGGCAGATTTTATCTTTTTCCCGAAGAGCTAGCCTGCGTAGCTAGATAACATATGGTAACAACGTTCCGCTTCGCTACACCTTGTACTTTTCAACATCTTAATAACTGAATGAAGCAACGTTCCTTTCAGTCACCTTGTACCAATCAATATCAACTCATGACTTCGTTGTATTTCTTGGCATGTTTCAAAGCAAAAGCGTAGCGGGCTCGTTCAGCTCTGACAGAAAAATAGAAAATGATGACTGAGGTGTTTTTTGCCTCATTTATCATTTATCTTTTTTCCGAGAGACTAGCCCATGCAGCTAGATAGCACATGGTAACAACGTTCCGTTACACTGCATCTTGTACTTTTTAATATCTTAATAACAGAAGGAAGCAACATTCCTTTCAGTCACCCTGTACCAAGTCCTTTCGTGCGACGAGTAATCGCAGGAGCATTCAACATCAACTCAGTTTTCGTTGTGTTTCATGGCATGTTTCAAGGCATGCTCCTTAGCATATTTCAAATCAAAAACTTTTCTTCTATTGTATATCACTTTCCCAACAGAATAAAGATACTCGCATAAAACTGTGGTTATTTGATACAATAGCTAGTAAATGCTATTTTAAGGAGAAAAGATATGAATGAATTTATTAAAATCGTTTTACTATTTTTCATTTACTCGTTTATCGGCTGGCTATGGGAAACTATTTATTGCTCATTGAAAGCCAGAAAATTCGTCTATCGTGGCTTTTTAGTCGGTCCATATTGTCCAATCTATGGTTTTGGGATAATAGGTGTCCTGTATTTTTTAGAGCCGCTTAGACAAAATATTGTTGTTTTATACTTATTATCGACGATTTTGGTTACGATTCTAGAGTACATTACAAGTTATGGATTGGAAAAGTTGTTCCATGCTTCTTGGTGGGATTATAAAGATGTACCATTAAATATCAATGGCCGAGTCGCATTGCCTGTGTCACTTTTTTGGGGTGTCGGCTGTGTGCTGATCGTCCGTGTTATCCATCCTAAAGTGATGTTGTTAGAGCACTTTTTATCTGAAAAATTTGGCTTGCTTCTGCCGATTATTTTATTATTACTGATTACTAGCGATTTAGTTTATACATTAGTTAATATGCAATCATTCAAAAAGGTCACAACTCAACTTAGTGCAGCCGTTGAAGAACGTAAACAAGAATTGGCTGCAACCTTAAATGAAAAACGTGATGAGTTATCAGCAAGTATTTCTGAGCTTAAAGAATCTGTTTCTGATGAAATCAACGAGCGAAAACAATCAAAAAAAATGGAACGAGCTTCCTTGATAGAAGAGTTTAAAAATACACCATCAATTAAAAAATTAGTAGGTCATATGAGTTACAATCAAAAACGTTGGATCCGAAATTATCCTAATTTGAAGTTGAAAAATGTCAAAAACCCTTCTGAAGTTCAACAAATCATCGATAAAAACAAGAAAAATAGTAAATAATATCTATAAAGTATAACAGTCATTCGTAGTGTCTTATAGGAGTTATAAACGTTATTATATAAAGGTTTTTAAAGGTTTGCTTTAAATAGAAGAAACCAGATAGAACCCGAAAATGTTACAGAAAATGGGCTGTTTTCGTTAAAACGTAATAAATTGTAACGCTATTGAAATAAAATAAGCGTTATAGATTAGTATAATAGGTGGAGTTGGATTTAGTTAGGAAAGGTGTTGGATTCAGTGAAAGTAAAAAAATTGATACCATTTTTAGCTGCTGTCTTGCTAATAAATGTTGCTCTACCAATCGGCGCCGCAGCAGAATCATTAGATGAGCTGAAGGACAAAGAAGCACAAGCCGCACAAACAGGAGCATCTCTTAGCGAAGATATCAATACAGCTCTGAATGATGTTAATGAAAAATACGCTGAAATTGAGAAACTTAAAGCAGACATTTCAAAAGCTGAAGAAACAATCAAGAACTCTGAAGCCGAAATCACAGTGACAGAGCAAAGTATTGCACGCCGTAAAGAAGTCGTTGGAAATCGTATGAAAGATGTCCAGCTAAGTGGGGAACAGCGTACATGGCAAGTATTATTAGATGCTGAAAGTGTATCAGATTTCTTTAATAAAGCGTATGCGATGACGATCTTACAAAATGCAGAAAAAGAAAAAATCGATAGACTATCTCAAGATAAAGAAAAATTGTCTGACCTTCAAGAAACTGTAAAAAGTAAACAAGAAGAATTACAAACCAACGAAACGAAATTACAGGATGAAGCATCAGCAATGGATGAGCAAGTTGTAACATTAAAACAGCAATTATCTGATAATCAGGCAGCGTTACAACAAATTGCTAGTCAAAAACAAACAGAAGAAAAACGAATCACAGATGAGAAAAAAGCAGCTGAAGCGCGCAAACAGCAAGAGGCAGCAAAAGAAGCTCAAAGAAAAGCTGACATTGTTTCATCGTCTAGCTCAAGTAGCAGTTCTTCATCAAGCAGTGAATCAAGCGACAGTTCAAGCTCTAGTTCTAGCAGTGAAGAACAACCAGTCGTTACACCGCCATCTCAACCAGAAGAAGTACCAAGCACTGGTGGAGAAACGGGGAATGGTGGAGCAAATGGTCGTGTTCTTTACATGCAATCAACAGCTTACTCATGGAGAGAAGCAGGTTCTGGTTTCATTACAGCAACAGGAATCGATCTTCGCTCACAAAGTAATGTGATTGCAGTTGACCCAAGCGTGATTCCACTAGGATCGCTTGTACAGGTAGAAGGCTATGGATTTGCAGTTGCCGGTGATACTGGCGGCGCAATCAACGGAAATATCATTGACGTCCATTTCCCTACAGTTGACCAATGTTTAACTTGGGGACGTAGAAATAACGTCAAAGTTACGATTCAATAAGAAACGAAGACACTCAGATGAGTGTCTTTTTTTGTTACATATGTTGTTTCCTCAAACGATTATTAAAACAAATTAAAAAACAAAGGAATGTAATGCATTAATAAACAATAAATGGTACACTTCAATAATAGAAAGTGAGGAATAACAATGATTCGTTTTGCAACAAAGGAAGACGGAGAGGCTATTGCTCCGTTGATTTTAGTTATTTTAAAAGATATGGAATTACCTTTATTAGAAATTATACCAGAAGACACTCTTTTGGCTGTTTTAGCAGAAGCTGTTGCAGACCCTACATATCGTTATGGTTATCAACGTGGTCTGGTTTATGAAGAAGCAGGCGAGGTTGCGGGGATTGCATTTGGCTACCCTAATGAGGATGAACCGATCATCGATGAACCACTAAAAAAAGTATTGCGTAAATACAATTTGGATGAAGAAATCAGAATATTTATCGATCCAGAAACGTTACCTGGTGAATGGTACCTTGATTCGATCTCTGTTGATGAGAAATATCGTGGTTTAGGAATTGGCTCTAAATTATTAGATGCTTTACCAAAAATGGCTAAAAAATCGGGTAAAGAAGTGATTGGTTTAAGTGTAGACAAAGGAAATCCGAATGCTAAAAAATTATATAGCCGTAAAGGATTTAAAGATGTCGCTGAGATGATGATCAGCGGACATTTATACGATCATATGCAGAAAAAAATCAGCGAATAACCATCCGCTGATTTTTTATTTGTTTTAACAAGTTCCCCAACCGATGATTGGTTTATGATTTTGATGTTTCTTCTTATTATATAACCAGTAATCTAACACAGCAGCAACACAAATACATAGGGGCGCATCCTCGTCATTAGCAACTACTAAACTAAAATAATCACCCGAAAAAAGAGTTGCTTTACTCATCTCCATGATTTTGTTGTGATTGACTTGATAAATAGAATAATGATGATTTTTTATGTCACCTAAAACAGTCCAATGCAAGTGTTGAATATAATAAAAGTCAGCATTTAAATTTAAGATTTTTCTTAAAACACCAACTTTTTCAAATCCTTTATACAATTCAAAACGTGAACCAAAAGCAAAAGATGTCTGTCTGATGCTGGCAACTAGCTCGCCATTCATTGCATACAGAGAAAGCGCGTCACCACGAGTACCCCAGCGTCCGACAAGTAAGAAAATGGACTTACCGTCCTCGTCTTTGACAAGGGTTCGTGTGACATTGCTCAATTGTTGTTCTTGAATAAAAAACTCAGACACCATATCTCACCTCTTTTCAGCGTTTTTAGTTACTCGGATATTATAGATCTTCTCGGATTGCCCGCATGATCGCTTCGCCAACACCATTTTCTAAATTCGTTGATGTGACATATTTTGCATGGTCTTTCACTTCTAGCTCAGCATTTCCCATGGCAAAACTAACACCAGCCCATTGCAGCATGCTGACATCGTTGAAATTATCTCCAATCGTCATGACTTCCTTTTCTGAAATTCCGCGATCTTTCGCAACATGAGCAACTGCGATTCCTTTTTGAGCATTTTTATGATTGACTTCAATATTATTTTGGGCAGATGATGTAACAACTAAATCGTTTAACTGACGAATTTCAGTACTTGCAGGGCCTAAAACCTTTGGACCATCCATACTGAAACCAATGATTTTTAGCACTTCGATATCACTCTGTTGGATCAATGTCCGCATGTCTTCGATGTAAGTGATATCTAGTAAAGACAAGTGAGCTGCCGCCATTGCGATGGCCACCTTATAAGTCAAATGGGGCATGGTTGTAGCGATATGTGAAGCAAAGTTCTCAATTCTTTTTTCTTGGCGCTCAGAGTAAATTCCTTTGTTCGTTGAAACTTCAAAATATACATCATGTGCATCCAAAATATCTAAGATTTCAAGTGTGGTTATTTTGTCGATCCCAGCCGTAAAAAGCGAGTTCCCAGCTTTGTCAAAAACTTTCGCACCATTTAGCGTAATCATCGCACATTCGATCCCAGCTTCATCTAATGCGGGTTTTGCTTCGGTATATGCACGTCCTGTAGCGACCATAAATTCAATACCGCGTCGTTCCGCTTCTCGAATAGCAGATGCATTGTTCTTAGAAATTCCCATTTTTGAATCGAGTAATGTTCCGTCCATGTCTGAAGCAATCAATTTAATCATAAAATTTTCTACACCTCGTTTATTTAACTTATCTATAGTTTACCATGTTTTTTCCATTTCAGTGCAGAAAAAATGTTCTTGTCACTACCTAAAAAATCAGATATGCTTAATGTGTAAAAGAAAGCTGTCAGAATAGACGTTTTAATTAATTAGGATTGAAAAATATCGTACCAATCAAATTAAAGGAGGAGAACAAGTGAAAGCAATTATTCACAATAGTTGGCAAGATGTTTTAGAAGAAGAGTTTACGAAGGAATATTATTTGAATTTACGAGATTTTTTAAAACAAGAATATAGCCAGCAAACTATTTATCCAGATATGTACCACATTTATTCTGCATTAGAGTTGACCCCATATGAAGAAGTAAAAGTGGTAATTTTAGGGCAAGATCCTTATCATGGACCGAATCAAGCGCATGGTTTAAGCTTTTCTGTGCAGCCAGGTGTAAAAACACCGCCGTCATTAATGAACATTTATAAGGAATTACAAGCTGATTTAGGTTATCCACCAGTTGCTCACGGATTTTTAGAAAGCTGGGCAAAGCAAGGAGTCCTTTTGCTGAATACAGTTTTAACGGTGCGTAATGGTCAAGCTTATTCTCACCGAGGGCAAGGATGGGAAACTCTAACAGATGCTATTATTAAGAAGTTGAACGATCGTGATAAGCCGATTGTGTTTATCCTGTGGGGCAAACCTGCACAAGAAAAAATCAAAATGATCGATACAAGTAAGCATATTATCATTAAATCACCACATCCAAGTCCCTTAGCAGCTCACCGAGGCTTCTTTGGTTCTAAGCCATTCTCAAAAACAAACCAAGCTTTAGAGCAATTAGGAGAAACGCCAATCAACTGGCAGTTGCCTGATACAGTGTCTTAAAACAGATCGTTCTGTTATAGTGCAGCGAGGTCAGTTTGTGAAAACAATATCAGAATCAGTATTTTTTCCACTAATACAGCTATAAATAACTGTTATTTTCTTGCGAAATGGTGTATGATAAGTTTGTATAAATAATCAGTTGGAGGGTATATCGTGGAATTATTCGATAGCTTAAAATTTAAAGTCATTCGCCGTAACATCAAAATTGTTTTCCCAGAAGCAACAGATCCTCGTATTTTAGGGGCTGCAGCTCGCTTGAAAGCAGAAGAATTAATGGAACCGATCTTGATCGGGAAACAAGAAGCCATTGTAGAAGCAGCACATGCTCGTGGAATCAAGACATCTAACTTTACGATTATCGATCCAGATAATTATGATGGATGGGAAGACATGGTTGCAGCGTTTGTTGAACGTCGTAATGGAAAAGTCACAGAAGAAGATGCACGCAAGATTTTGAAAGACGTCAACTATTTTGGAACAATGCTAACGTACATGGGACTTGCAGATGGGATGGTTAGTGGTGCGATCCACTCAACTGGCGACACTGTTCGTCCAGCATTACAAATCATCAAAACAAAACCAGGTGTTAGCCGTACAAGTGGTGCGATGATTATGGTTCGTGGCCGTGACCAAGAAAAATACATCTTTGCAGATTGCGCGATCAATGTGAATCCAACAGCACAAGAACTAGCTGAGATTGCTGTTGACAGTGCAAAAACAGCTGAATTATTCGATATCGAGCCAAAGGTAGCGATGATGAGCTTCTCAACAAAAGGTTCTGCTAAAGCGCCAGAAGTAGACAAAGTAGTTGAAGCAACAAAAATTGCGAAAAGCTTAGCTCCAGAACTTGAGATTGATGGCGAATTACAATTTGATGCTTCATATGTAGCGTCAGTTGCTCAATTAAAAGCACCAAATTCACCAGTCGCTGGCCAAGCAACAGTCTTTGTTTTCCCAGAATTACAATCAGGAAACATTGGCTACAAAATTGCACAACGTTTAGGTAACTTTGAAGCAATTGGACCGATCTTACAAGGATTGAACAAACCAGTTTCTGATTTATCTCGTGGCGCAAATGAAGAAGATATTTACAAATTATCTATTATTACAGCTGCACAAACATTAATGAACTAATGAAAGCTATAGAGAACTAAAACAAAACGGTTAGCGTTATGTCTTAGTTCTCTAGTTTTTTTTGCAAAAATTCGGTATACTACACTACATAGAAGCATGAAACGTTTAAATAGGTAGGTGAAAAAATGGATAGTAGGATCAATAATCCAAAAGAAACAGAAACAATAGCAAAGATCATCGGTTCAGTGGCTAATCCAGGAGATACGATTATTCTTTCTGGCGATTTAGGTGCAGGAAAAACCACAATGACGAAAGGGATCGCATTAGGTCTGGGCATCGATCAAATGATCAAAAGCCCGACGTATACTATTATTCGTGAGTATCAGCAAGGACGTTTGCCACTGTATCATATGGATGTCTATCGTATTGAAAATGGAGCAGATGATCTTGGTTTAGATGAATATTTTGAAGGTGATGGCTTATCTGTTGTTGAATGGGGAAAATTATTAGGAGAATTTTTACCGGCTGACTATTTAGATATCACGATTGAAAAAGATCCAGAAGATATGGAAAAAAGAAAACTACTGATTCAAGCTTTTGGGGAAAAATCAGAACAATTTTTAAACCGTATTGAGCAAAAAATGGAGGAACGTACATGACAGAGATTGAATTTACAATTCGGGAAGCAATTCCAGATGATGCTGCAGATATTTTAGAAGCCTTAAGAATCGTTGGAAAAGAGACGCCCTATCTTGTAATGGATGAAAAAGGAATGGAAATGACGACAGACGAGATGAGTGAAAACTTGGCAAACTTATATGAATCTCCCAATAACGTGTTAATGGTTGCTTTAGCAGACGGGAAAGTCATAGGAACGGCTTCTGTCAAAGCATCAGCGAAAAAGCGTATGGAACATATCGGAGAGCTTGGTATCAGCATTTTAAAGGATTTTTGGGGCTTTGGTTTAGGGAGTTTGATGATGGAAGAGCTAATTTCATGGGCGCAAGAAAGTGAAATGATTCGTCGCTTGGAATTAACTGTCCAACATCGAAATCAACGTGCAGTCCATGTTTATGAAAAAATTGGTTTTACGACAGAAGCAATCATGCCTCGAGGTGCGAAAACTGATGACGGAGAATTTTTAGATGTTCATTTGATGAGCATGATGATTGATTGAGTTAAAAAGGATTGAACAAGAAAGTTTGTTCAATCCTTTTTTTGTAACACCTCGTTACTCAAATGTTACAGGTTACTTCTTCCTTTACTATGTAACCACTTTCTTCTTTTCTATATATTCTGACTTGGTAAAAGGCTATACTTAAGTCAGATAAAATGCTTAAGGAGCTGAAGGAAATGTCAAAAGGAATTAAAATCGTTACCATCGGTGGAGGATCAAGTTATACACCAGAATTAGTTGAAGGATTTATTAAACGTTATGATGAATTGCCAGTACGCGAGTTATGGCTAGTTGATATTGAAGCAGGAAAAGAAAAACTAGAAATCGTTGGTGCTATGGCAAAACGGATGGTCAAAGCAGCTGGCGTGGATTGCGAAGTTCATTTAACATTAGACCGTCGTGAAGCATTAAAGGATGCCGATTTTGTGACAACACAATTACGTGTCGGACTTTTAGATGCTCGTATTTTAGATGAACGTATTCCGCTAAGTCACGGTTTGATTGGGCAAGAAACAAATGGTGCCGGTGGTATCTTTAAAGCGTTGAGAACCGTTCCTGTTATTTTAGACATTGTAGAAGATATGAAAGAGCTTTGTCCAAACGCTTGGTTGATCAACTTTACAAATCCAGCCGGTATGGTAACAGAAGCTGTGTTACGTTATGGAAACTGGGATAAAGTTGTTGGATTGTGTAACATTCCAGTTAATGCCGTTTTTGAAGAAGCTGAATTATTAGGTGAAAACAACCGTGAGCTATTCTTCCAATTTGCTGGGATCAATCATTTACATTGGCATACAATTACAGATAAAAACGGGAAAGACCGTACAGATGAACTAATTAAAGTAATGTACGGACAAGACGATGCAAAATCGATCGTAGCCAACATCAAAGACAATAATTTGATTTGGGAACAAGTAGAGAACTTACACATGGTTCCTTGTCCTTACCACAATTACTACTATTATACAGATAAAATGTTGGCAGAAGAATTGGAAGATTTCAAAAACAATGGAACACGTGCTGAAAAAGTGAAAGAAATCGAGCATGAATTGTTTGAATTATATAAAGATCCAAACTTAGACTACAAACCAAAACAATTAGCAGAACGTGGCGGTGCTCGCTATAGTGATGCGGCATGTGAAATCATCAACTCTATTCATAATGACAAACGTACAACAATGACAGTCAGCACTAGAAACAATGGTACGATCACAGATTTACCAGCTGAAAGCGCAGTAGAAGTAACGTGCACAATTACTGGTAAAGGTCCAGTGCCTTATAACTTTGGCAGCTTCAAACCACAAGAACGTGGCTTACTACAAGTGATGAAATCAATGGAAGAATTAACGATTGAGGCAGCCGTTACAGGAGATTACGGTACCTTGTTACAAGCCTTCACAATGAATCCATTAATTACAAGTGGCGATGTTGCTAAAGAAGTAATGGATGAATTATTGGAAGCGCACAAGCAATATTTACCAGCCTTTTTTAAAGAAGGTAAGTAAACTAAAAAAACAAGATCACTCGTTTTTATGAGTGGTCTTGTTTTTGTTTCTGGACTTCTTTTGCCAAATACTCCACCGTGTAAAGTGCAGGGACTTGTGAAGTGATATCGCTATCGCCAATTCTTTCTGTTGAAATGTAATATGGAATGTTTACATCTGAAAGGGCTGCAATCGGTGACTTCTCACTATTCGTGATCGAGATGATCGAACTATCATTTGTAATAAAATGATTTAGATAATTGATGATAGCTTCATTTTCACCACTAACAGAAAGAGCAATCACGCACACATTTTTCGCCATACTTTTATTAAAAAAATTGACTGGATGGTTGATTGGGTCTTCAATATGAAAGGCCATACTGAAGATAGAAGAGAAATACAATGCACCATATTCAGCGATAATATTTGATGAGCCGGTTCCGATAAATAAAACAAGATCTTTCTCAGACAGCAGTTTCGCCGCGGCTTGAATTCGTTCTTGATAAAAAGCTTCTGTAGAACGTTGGATAAAATTGGTGAATGATGTTTCATCTACAGCGTGTGTTGTGACAGGTTCAGTCAATGATTTTCGGTATAAATTCAATTTGATTTTAAATTCAGAAAAACCTTCACAACCAAACTTTCGACAAAAACGTAAAATACTGGCAGTGCTGCTATGGGTTTCTTTGGCTAGCTCACGAATGCGCATATAGACCACTTCATCTAGGTGAGACGCAACATATTTATAAATTTCTAAGTCGATAGGACTCAAATCTGGACTGTGATCTAAGAATAACAAGATATCCACTACTTTCTTTATTGAATAATTAATAGTTGTTTAGTGTAGAAAAAAATCAGTTACCAGTTGCTCAACTAATTCTGGACATTCTAAGTTAGCTAAATGAGCAGCATTAGAAATAATTACTTTTTCAGCATGAGTAATTTTTTGATGTAAAAAAGCAGAAATTTTTTGAAAATCATCAACATCATGATCACCAATAATAATCAACACTGGGCATGTGAGCTGATCTAATTTTGTAGATAGTGGCCGAGCGGTTTGAATTTCTTCAATGGGTGATAGTGGTTCTGGCTTAGTAAAAGCTGTCATTTGCATATCAAGTATTAGCTTTTTTATGTTAGAATCGAAATATTTTGGATCACGGTCCCTAAGAACCCATGTGTGATAATTTAAATCAGCTGCTTGTTCGTACTGATTTAGTGATAATAATTGTTCCTCTTTTTCATCATATCGTTGCAATTCTTCTGAAAAATCCCATTCTCCAATAGCAGATGATTCTAATGCTAAACGTAAACAACGCTTAGGATTTTCAAGTACAAAATCTAATGCTATTTTTCCACCAAAAGAGGCTGCGAAGATGTATGTTTGTTTGATTTTTAAATGGTCTAAAAGTTCGTTAATGATCATTGTATAAGAAAATGAACCACCTGTAAATGAACTTTGACCAAAGCCTGGAAGATCAAATCGAGTGACTTGAAACTGCTGATCCAAAGAATGAAATTCATGATCCCACATTCGTGAATCAGCGATTCCAGCGTGAATTAATAAAATATGACTTCCTTGACCTTTCGATTCAAAATAAATAGTAGCACCAGAAACGTTTAAAAAAGGCATTTGATCCCTCCAATATTGTTAGTTTAGATCAAGACTATAAACAAAATGTCGGACTGGTCGTCCAGAATAATCTTTATCAAATTGTTTGATGATGATCATACCATTTTTTTCTGCAACTTTTCGAGAGGACAGGTTTGTATCTCGAATGATTGAACAAATTTTTTCAGCTTTTAATTTGTCTTTAGCATAAGCCATGCATAGTTGGCTGGCAGAACTTGCATAGCCTTTATTCCAGTACCGCTTGTTTACTAAATAGCCGATTTCTAAGAGCGGTTCATCTTCGACATCAGAATAAACAATCCCGCATTGACCGATAAAGTCTTTACTTTTTTGATCGATGATAGCCCATAGACCAAATCCGTATTCTTGATAGCTTTTTAAATTCCAGTTTAACCAATCACTTACTTGCTGTTTCGTAAAAGCTGCCTCATAGGCATACATCGTTTCTTCATCTTGTAAAATCAAGCTTAAATCCTCGAAATCATCAGATGTGAGTTCTCTTAAATAGAGTTGGTCATTTTCGATTATTCTATTCTGCATTACTTATCTCCTTTAATCCAATCTTACACTCATGATATATAAAGGTCCATATTCTCCATCAACGATTCTGTTTAGCCGTTGATACCCAGTTTTTTCATAGAGACGTTGCGCTGCTGTATTTTGTTTATTTACTGCAAGAATAATTTCATTCGCATTTGGAAAATGTAGATGAACAAATTCCGGTAATAACTGGAGCGCTTTTTCGCATAGCCTTGTCCTTGGTATCTTTGATTCGTGGAGAAGGTTCTAAGTAAAAGTGCTTGCTCATTGCTTGTATATAAGGCAACATCCTTCTTTTCATCTAAGACAAAAAAATTCGTCAAGCGATCATTAGCGATTCCTATTATCGGATAAATAAACGGATTTTTCAAAGAAAACTTGATAGGCATTTCTGGCGTTCCTGTATAGCGCAATTGTTCCTCATTTAATTGGTATTGCTGGATCATCTTTGAGAAATCGTTGGTATATTTTTGTAAGAACATGATTCAGCACATCCTTTTTTGTCGTTTCTATTATTTTAACATAGTAAAGGCTTTTATCAGAAAAAAAGAAGGTTTAAACCTTTAAATAGTGGAAGAAATGTAACAGTATCTTGGGATAATTTTAACAGACATCTGGGAGTTTGAACTCACTATTTCTTTGTATACTAGGTTCATCAAGTAATAACTGCTGCAAACAGTCGATTGACAGAGTCGCCCGTGACTTTAAATGAGAGGAGATGTCAAAGTGAACATAGAGGATGTTGCTTTGCAAAATAAGATGTACTTAACTTTTGAGCAGCAAGATAAGGCAATCAAACAACAGTTGAAAGTTATCGAAAAGCTGCAACGAAGAGTAAAGGCAGAACAACGACGGAAAAATCAACTGGCATCTCAATTAAAAAAATTAACGCAGCAGTAAAACACAAGGAGGAAATGAACAGATGACAGCATTAAGTGGAGTAGATGTAGTGTGGCGTTTTCGTTTAGCCGAAGATGAAGGAAATGAACGTGCGTGGGGGTTAGCATACAGCACAGAGAATGGTTATTCAAAATCAAAAGAAAGTGAATCAACTGTTACGAAAGATGGCAGTGTGGTCACACCAGGAGCGACTGAAACAACAGTGACGGCAACAACATTGTATAAAATCGGTTCAACTCAAATCGACAAATTGGAAACAGCAATGGATGAAAACAAACGTGTTCAGATTTGGCGTATTAATACCAAGGAAATTGGTACTGGCAATGATGAAGGCAAATTTAAAGCAAAATATTTTGAAGGCTATTTTACTTCATTTGAAGAAACTGATTCAGCAGAAAATAAAGTTGAATACTCTTTGGAGTGGGCAATCGAAGGGGCAGGTAAGAATGGTTTTGCGGCATTAGAGCTGGATACATCAGAAGGTGGCGATTATGAGTTTAAAGACACTGTAAAAGTGGAACCAAAAGCGTAATCGCAACATTTTATAACTATTATGAAAGAGGTTAATTTCTAGCCTCTTTCACATTTTATAGAGTGAGACAATTAACATAGTTTTTAAAGGTTATTTAGCTTCACAGGCTAGCTTTTCAGAAAAAAAGATAAAAATTAAGTGAGACAAAAAGAGTCTCAAGCTATTTTTCAGTCAGAGCTGAAAGATCCTGTTCAGCATTTGCTTTGAAACACAGTGAATAAAATGAGCTGATGTTGAAAAGTACAAGGTGGAGTGCAGCGGAACGTTGTTACCTTAGGAAGATAGATAAATCGTCAGTGAAACATAGGAACGTTTCAATGCCAATTTCCTGATTTTCTACAGGATTAACCGATTTGTTCCGCTTTTAAAATTAGGAGGGAAAAAATATGGAATTAATGATGAATGAAAAAACATTTGCTTGTAAATTTGGCTATGGCTTTTTAAAAGAAATCAATAAACGTTATTCAGTAGAACGTGGTGGGATGCAGTTGAAATTAGGTGTAGGTGCAATTGTTTCAAATCTACTTTTATCTGATGTAGATACTCTTTTTGAAGTTTTATTGATTGCAAATATGACAGAGAAACCTCGGATGACGGTTAAATTTTTAGAAGATTACGTTGAACAAAATGGTACAAAAAATTTGTTTGAAGAAGTGATTGATGAGCTAAAAAAGTCGGAATATACCGGGGTGATGACCAGCAAGATGTTAGAAGAAGCACAAGCGTAACCACCGTAGATTTTGATGAAGTATACGAGCAAGTTCGCTTAAACTGTTTACGTTTCTTGAAGATCGAGGATTTTAATGAAATAGATCGTTTGACGATTCCAAATTACGAACTACGTATGAAGGCCTATCAATTAAAACAGTTGGATCGACAATATGAGATTCATCTACAAGCTTGGGCAACGGTTATGGCTGGTCAAACAAGAAAAGGCAAACCTGTTTTTAGAACCTTTGATAAATTCTTCGATTATCGTAAAGCAGAAGAGCGATTATTAGGCAGACAAAAACGTACTTCTCCTGATAAAGAAAAACTTCAAAATTGGATCGCCAATTTTAATTCATAGGAAAGGAGGAGGAAGATGGAAAAAAAGATTGATGTGATAGCAGTTTTAACAGCTGTGGATAAAGAGTTTAACAAGTCTTTATCGAATGTTTTAAGTTTACTAGATAGAGTTAAATTATCAGCAGACATGCTTACAGAAAGTGTAGCCAAAATTTCTAGTGGAACTGTCACTTTTGTTGCAGTTGCAGATTCGGCAACCGCGTTAAGTGCATCATTGAGCCAAATCATCTCTCAATATATTATTTTAGCCAATGCACAAAAGGATATTATTCCAATTCAAAGCACAATGGATAATGCATCTGAAGCTACAAATGAATTATCTACTAGTTTAGAAAGAGTTACACAGAGACTGAAAGAAGCATCTGTTCTAGGTAAAGATTTTGATTCACTCTCTAATGGCTTTAAAGCATTTCAGGATTTAGCTGATGCAAGTGGTTTAAGTGATTTAAAAGAAATAATTATGGGCGTTAGTACAACATATTCAGGTCTTATATCTAAGAATGGACAACTAGGCAAATCAATCAGTGATGTCAAAGAAAAATACTCTTTGGCAAAACAAGTGATGGCAGGAAAAATGGAAGTTGATGATTCGGCATTCAAAAAACTTGATGACGGGATGCAGGGATTTGTTGAAAACATTGCTGGTACAAAGGAAAAATATGGTGCTTTTGTTTCAGATGCTAAAGAGAAAATGAACGTTTTTGGATTAGCGTTTATGGACAAAGTTCCGATTGTTGAAACATTTGGTAATAAAGTGTTAGATGCAGCTCAAAATTCAGAAACGGCTTTAGGAACAATTGTAAAAGTTGGTAGTGGTGTTGGTGATCACTTGGGAGCGTCGTTTAATGTGGGAACAAAGGCATTAGGAGGTATGGTTCAGGGACTGACTTCTGTTATGGGTGTTGCCATAAAAGCGTTAGCACCTGCAACAATAATTGGGCTTGCCTTAGCAGGACTTGGACTAGCTAATAGCCAATTTGGCGACGAGCTACAGGGGATGATTACTACTGCAATTGAAAAAGGTCCAGAAATCATTACTGGTTTTGTAAATGGAATTATTTCAAAATTGCCTGATTTAATGGCATCAGGCACACAATTGATAGCAGGATTTGCAGAAGCAATTGCTGTGAATTTACCTGTGATTATGCAAAGTGCTGTTGATTTAATCAATACTTTGGTTCAAGGTGTAATTGAGAATTTACCAACATTAATTAGCTCTGCACTAATGATTATTGAATCATTGGCGATTAGTTTGTTAGAAGCTGCACCTCAATTGTTGAATACAGGGTTAGATTTACTACTAGCATTAGTAGACGGTATTTTAGCAAATAAAGATCAAATAATTGATACGGTCACCAATATAATTGAAGCATTTACGACAAACATTACGAATAACTTACCGATGATCATTGAGAAGGGAATTGAAATTTTAACAAAATTTGCAGAAGGAATTGCTTCAGTACTACCAGCTTTAGTACCAGTGGCACTAAAGGCAATCACTACCCTAGTTCAAACACTTTCTGAAAATTTACCGAAATTGCTAGATGCAGCAGTTGAAATCGTAGGTAAGCTTTGTGAAGGATTATTGGCTAACTTACCGCAAATTTTAGCGGCAGCTGCGTCATTAATATTTGAAATTGTTAAAGGAATTGTAACGAATTTACCTAAAATTGTAGTCGCTGGAGGACAAATTATAGGTGAAATCTTGGGAGCATTGATAAAGGCTCCTGTAGAATTGTATAAAGCTGGAGAAAATATGATTAAAGGACTGATTGACGGTATTAAAGGTATGGCTAAAGATGCATTGGACGCAGTTATGAACATTGGTAAAAGTATTGGAGATGCATTTAAAGGTCTTTTCAAAATCCATTCACCATCACGTTGGATGCGAGATGAAATCGGAGCGATGTTACCCGCCGGTCTAGCTATTGGTATTGAAAGAAATGCTCATGTAGTTGACCAACCAATGGATAAATTAGCTTCTCAAATCATGCTGCCAAGCTTAGACAGTTTAGATCAACAGTTAGAAACAGTTCAAGATGTATCGATTCAATCAAGTAGTAAACAAATGATGATCCAGAGCAAACAACCTGCAACCTTCAACATCAAACTCGGCAATCAACAATTCAAAGCCTTTGTTTCCGATATTTCAGAAGCAATGGGACAAGATTCTGCTATCAATCTAGCATTTTAGAAGGAGGGAAAAAATGTATTATTTTGAAGACACAACTAAAAAAGTCCATAAAGATGATTTGATCCTTCCTTCTTCTGCGATGATGTATGACGGTGTTTATCTCGAAAAAATGATCGATGGTTATCGTACTTTAGCGGTAACAGGTAGAGAAATGCTGTCACTTACGGTAGACACGCAAGAAACCCAGGTTGGAAGTATCAAACTAAATCAAAAATTACCTGCCAGAACGCTTAAAGTAACCTATCAATTGATTGGAAAAGACGCTAAAGATGTTCAGAAAAAATACCATCAATTGATGCGTTTACTTTATAAAGAGTCTGCGATTGAGATTCGTTTTAAAGATGAATTGGATTATCACTATTATGGACAATATATGACGACAGATGAGGTGCGAGGAGATACCAATAGTATTATTGCAAGCTTTGAAATTCTGTGCACAGATCCGAAAAAATACTCTATTTTGTTGCAAACCGATGAAGCCATCACAACCTATTTACCCTATCAAACGACACCAGAAAAAATCACAGTAAGGATTGCCGCTTTTGGTCCTTTAAAGATTACAAACGGCGACCAAACAATCAAAATCACTAGTTACAATTTAAGCGCAGGTGATCAAGTTGTGTTTGATTTCTTAAAAGGAAAAGTTTTTGTAAATGAATTGGATCAAACTTTTTTACTCGATTTAGAAAGTGACTTTGAAAACTTTAGGATTAAAGAAGGTCAATCCGTTCACTGTAATAACGGTAAAATGATTCTTTCTTATCGGGAGGTACAACTATGAACAAGAGCGTTTATTTTTTTGATGAGCGGCAACATTTGCTTCGAATCGTTAAAGAAAATGAATTAGTCGAAGTGATTCAGGAAAAAGAAATTACTTCAAATAAAGCTGAATTGATGAATGATACGCTGAATGTATCAACCATCTATGACGAAGAATTAAAGCAAGCAGCTTATATGGCTGTGAAGGAAGAATCCGCTTCATATAGTTTATATAGAATTATTTTAGATAGTGAAGAGGAAAACTTGTTATCTTTTGTGGGAATTAGCTTTGCACCTGATGAGTTAGATTCCTACGTGGTTAAAAATGTCCAAGTTAAAAATGAATCGATCAAAAATACGATTCAAAAATTGTTGACAGAAACCGAATGGCGCTTGGGGAAAATTGAGTCCAATTTACCGTTACTAACAGAAGATTTTCGTTCTCTGTCTGTGCGGGATGCCTTAAAAAATATTCAAGCACAAGGTTGCGAAATCTTGTTCAAATATAAGATTGACGGTATCGGCATTACCGATAAATGGCTAGAAGTCTATCGTGAAATTGGGGAACAAAGCAAGCAACGCTTTACGTATGGTGAAAAAGCGTTAAGTATTGTGAAAGAACAAGATCGGAATCAAGTTTATACAAGTTTGATTGGACGTGGCCGCGGCGAAGAAGTTGGTGATGGTAATGGCAAACGGATCGAATTCACGAATGTAGAGTGGAAAAAAGCGAATGGCAAGCCTTTGAATAAACCCAAAGGACAAAATTGGCTAGAATTTCCCGAGATGACCAAACAATATGGTATTCCGCTAAAAAATGGTGGGATGCGGAGACGGGAAAAAGTTATTACATTTGATGATGAAGAAGATCCAGCAAAACTCCTACAAAAAACCTATGACTCACTTGTCGAGTATTCTCGTCCACTTGTTCAATTTAAAACAGAGGTTTTAGGTGGTGATACGATCGGGAATACCGTAACGATTCATCGACATGATCGAAATTATCATTATCAAACCCGTATTTTCAAAGTCAAAATCGATCGTTTAACAGGAAAAGTTGAAACAGGACTAGGCGATAATATCACGAAAAGCATTTCAAAAGCGACTTCTGATTTAAAAGGAAATGTTGATTCTTTAGAAGAGAAAAAGATGACTTTTTATGATTCAGAGGAAATTTCTAAATGGCAAGATGACATTATTCGTGGTGCTAAAGGTGGTTCGATAAAGCTGATGAACGGGATTGAAACTGGAAAATCTAATAGTCGTGAGCCATACCAACAAGTATTCATGGATGGAAACTCATTGGAAAATAGTAAGCATTTTTTAGTAATGAATTCTGAAGGAATTGGCTTTGTTAAAGATAAGTTTAGTAACAAACCTAAAACTGCTTGGACGATTGATGGTAAGTTTAATGCAGATTATATCAACACAGGAACATTGAGGGCAATTGATATCAGAGGTGTTAATATTTACGGTTCTCAATTTGAGTCAGATAGTAATGGATTTAAAGTTCATATCATTGATGGCAAGATTCGGTTTCTTGATTCAAAGACAGGCAAAGAACTAGGCGCAATCAGTCCAGCATTTTCAAATGGAAAATTAGAAGGATACACCATTATCCAAAAATCTGGCTATTCAATCAATATTGCGACTCAATCAACAGATGCAAAAAATCATGCCAATGTAATTAGTATTCCACCAGATAGCACAGCAGCTAATCCTAAGTTAGAAATTTATGGAAAAGTTGCCCTAAAAGGCGAGCTAAATATAAATGGAAAACTATTCCTCAATGGCAAAGAAATCACAGGAAACGGTAGTGGTGGCTCTGGTGGTGGCGGTGGCATACCACCCGAACTGACAACAGATCAAGAAAAAAATGCTTGGGGTATTTGGCAATTCTTTAAAAATAAAGGCTGGACGGAGCAATCTATCGCTGGAATGCTTGGGAATATCCAATCAGAATCGGGAATTATACCTGATATTGATGAATTGAGTGGTGGCGGTGGCTATGGTCTGACACAATGGACACCTAAATCTAAGCTTGTTAATTGGTGTAATGAACATGGATTGGACCATCGAACGCTTGATACTCAATGCCGACGAATTCAATGGGAAATGGAAAATAATCAACAATGGTTTCCAAATTATGAACGTCCAGATTTATCAACTATATCATTTAGAGACTTTACAAAATTGTCAGATGTTAGACTAGCAGCAGAATATTTTATTGCATTTTATGAACATCCTAAATACCCAAATCAACCAATTAGAGCGCAGCAAGCCCAATACTGGTATGACAAATTAAGAAACTTAAAACCAGGATCAACTACAGGTGCTGCTGGTTTAGCTCATTTAGAAACGTTATACAAACAACCATTGGGCAATGGGCAATGTTACGCTGTATCCGCAGAGTATTCTGGATTTTTAGGTGGTTGTGGCTTAGGTGCTAACACTGGCTACCCATTAAGTCATGTAATTGGTGATACCGAAGCAGCTGCAGAAATTGGTAGTGGCTATGCTTGGGGTGCAGTTGGTTGGAAAGTTATTTTTAACCCAACACATCAACAATTAGTAACAGGAGCAATCATCAATTGGCGACGCGGCGGAAATATCGGAGGTTTTACAGTCGACAGTAGGTATGGTCATACAGGTGTTATTCGTGGGATAACAAATGAAGGCTTTCAAACTTATGAACAAAATATAGGATTAGGGCAAGTCGTTGGAAAATACGAACGTCCATGGATCGGGGCAAGCGAAATCAGTTCGATCGTCATCCCGCCAAAATAAGCAATTTTTAGAAAGGAGTGAGTAAATGTCAATTATATATCCAATTTTTTTATCGATCACACAACCAAACGACAATATTCCATCAATCATGATTCGCCAATTTGACGAAGGAACGCAAGTCTTGGATGTGACGATCACGGAACACGGTAAACCAAAAGACATTTCAAATTTAACCCCATTTTTCTGCGTCAAACAAGGACACCATGCCGGACTTGGTTTGTCTGAGCAAAAAGTCACGAAAATCATTGATGCAAAAAAAGGTAAACTACAATACACATTAACCAATTATGATATGCAAAATACAGGAGAAAATACAGCCTACTTCAGTTTTAGGGAACTTCAAAAAGACCTCAGTTGGCGACAACAATTTTCCACTCGAGATTTTGCTTACCAAGTTAAAGAAAGTATTTACGATGAGGGGATCAAAGACAGTAACTACATTTGGACATTTGAAGAGATTTTACGCTATTTCACAGAATGGGTGAAAACCTGCCAAGAGATTTATGATGACTGGTATCTAGTCGCACAAGAAGAGCTACAGCGCATCATTGCAGAGTTTCAGACATGGATCACAACCAGTCAACAGCGCTATGATCAATGGACGGAAGTTCAACGAGCTACATTTGATCAATGGTTTGCTACAATCAAAGGGATTTTAGACGAAAATGTTGCAGGAAACCTTTTGAATTTGATTGAAGAGCTAAAACAAGCGCATTTTACGTTGAAAAGTGGAGAGACAGGTGTTCTTAGAACAATTCGCGATGATAAGTTTAGCTTGAATCATACTGTAACTAAAGTAAGAACCGTTACTCATAAAAAAGAAACATCGGCTTTGGTTATAGCTGAGATCGACAGTCAAAAGCAAAATACGTTCTTTATTCGAAAGGTGGGATCAGTATAATGGCTCATGAAGTAGAGATCAAAAAAGTCATGGAAACAGATGAAGCAGGCGTACAACGTCAAGTATTTCCCGAGACGCATGTTAGTGCAATCCTCGGTTTAGATAAAATCGAAACAGTAGGAGCCGGCGTAACGTCGATCAACGGAAAAACGGGCGATATTACATTAACGGCCAAGGATTTAGGAGTTAAAGGCACAAATATCACAATAGATAAGGTGGGAACAGTATGACAGATATCGTTGAATTAAAAAGTGATGGAGCTGTTGTTTATCCTAAAACACACGTCAGTGCAGTTGAAGGGATCACAACAATCAAAGGTGAAAAAGGAGATACAGGTCCTGCAGGGCCACAAGGTGCAGTTGGAGCAACAGGAGCGGTTGGTCCACAAGGTTTAAAAGGTGCTACTGGAGCTACAGGTCCTCAAGGTCCAGCTGGAACAAACGCAACAACAACAGCTGCAGCAACACAAACAGTCAATGGACTAATGAGTGCCGCGGATAAGAAAAAATTAGATACATTACCAACAATAACATTTAGTAAGGTGGGAGCAGTATAATGGCAGATATTGTACAATTAGAAGAAAAAGGAAATTTACTTTACCCGAAGACGCATACAAGTGCGATTGATGGTTTTGATGAGACAGTGGTGAAAAAGACTGGGAATGAAGATATTGCAGGAGTTAAGAATTTTAAAGATGGTATACAAGTGAATAACCGTGAGATAGTTAATAAAACTTATTTTAAAGAAATTACTAATGCTGATAGAACAGGTAATGCAGCTTCGTTTGGTAATTTATACGGTAATATTTATAGAGTAGGCAATTTAGTCAAATTACAACTAAGAATTAATTTGATAAGCAATAACAATGATGGGCAAATGATTTACAAACTACCTAAAGGATACAAAATGATAGATCAACATGCAGAAAATTTTTATATTACGCCATGTAGTTGTATAATGTGGAATACAGTTAGCCGTTCTAAACTTTGGGGATTTGTCGAATGGAATAAAGGTGATAGCGGTTTACGATTTTTTACTGGAGATGTAAATACCGGAAATTCTTACGTTGAAGCAACTTGGATTACAAATGATCCGTACCCGATTGATGATAAGTTTGTATAAATGAGGCGACCCAACTATTAGATGAAATCTAATAGTTGGGTCATTTTTTTTAGTAAAGAATGGTGTTTCTTAGAATATTTTTTATAAAAATTTTTCTTGACCACTTCACGATACCTGTCGTACTATAGTTAGGAACCGAACTATTAAAAAAGGAGGTAAATCATGGACAGAAAAATCGGTCTAAAAATCAGAATATTAGCCAACGAACTTAACCGAAAAGCAGCAGAAATTTTAAAAGAAGACGATGGCGAAGCATCCTCAAGCATCCAAATGCGCATCCTCAATTTTATCCACCGTCGCAACAGCCAACAAGTACCGGTCTACCAAAAAGACATAGAACAAGAATTTGACATTCGGCGCTCCACTGCTACAGGCGTTTTACAAACAATGGAAAAACGCTTATTTATCGAAAGAAGCAGTTGCAAAGAAGACAATCGCTACAAAACAATCATATTGACTGAACTCGGTCAACAAAAGGTCAAAGAAAACATCGTGAAGCTACATAAATTCGATGAGTTACTCGTTCAAGGGATCCCAGAAGAAGAACTGGTAATCTTTTTTAAATTATTGGACAAACTTTCTGAGAACAGTAAAAAAATATCAAAAGAAGGCGAGTTGATTACGTGATAAAAAAACTGATCGCCAATATAGGCGTTTACAAGAAAGAAAGTATCATTACGCCATTGTACGTAACTGGGGAAGTTATTTTAGACATCATTATCCCTTTAGTCATGGCAATGATGATCGATAGTGGGATTGAAAAAGGGGACACCAAAGCGATTTTAATGTATGGAGCGATTTTATTTATTTGTGCAATTATTGCGTTATTTTTTGGTGCGATGTCAGGTCGTTATGCGGCTGTTGCTTCGGCTGGATTTGCGAAAAATTTACGAGATCAATTGTTTGTTCGAATCCAAGGTTTTTCCTTTTCAAACATTGATCGTTTTTCTACCTCAAGTTTGATCACACGAATGACAACAGACGTGACGAATGTCCAAAACGCGTATCAAATGATTATTCGACTTTTAGTCCGTAGTCCATTGATCATGATTTTTTCATTAGCGATGGCGTATAGTATCAACAAGGATCTGTCTTTGATTTATTTAGGTGTTGTACCGTTTTTGATGATCGGTTTAGCGCTCGTTATTTATTTTGCTCATCCTAATTTCAATAAAGTTTTTCGTATTTACGATAAATTAAATAACGTAGTTCAAGAAAACTTGCAAGGAATTCGGGTCGTTAAATCTTATGTAAGAGAAGACCATGAAGACGAGAAATTCAAAACGGTTTCTAAAGATATTTACAAAACCTTCTCAAAAGCCCAAAGTATTGTTGCCTTCAATAATCCGATTTTACAGTTTGCCGTATATACCTGTATGTTGTTGATTTCTTGGTTGGGAGCAAAATTTGTCGTTGGCAGTACGTTGACTACTGGTGAATTGGTCAGCATGTTTACGTATACAATGCAGATTTTAATGAGTTTAAACATGTTATCAATGGTTTTTGTGATTGTTCTTATCGCACGAACTTCAGCTGAGCGAATCACAGAAGTTTTATCTGAAGAAAGTGATTTAAAAAATAATGAAAACCCACTTTATGAAATTCCAGATGGTTCGGTTCGCTTTCATGATGTTTGTTTTAGCTATGCCAATGATCTTGAAAAACTAGCCTTGATGCATGCGAATATGGAAATCAAATCGGGTGAAGTTATCGGAATCGTTGGTGGAACGGGGAGTTCTAAATCAACATTGGTTCAGCTGATCCCAAGACTATATGATGTTACTCAAGGATCAGTCGAAGTTGGCGGACACGATGTACGGCATTATGATCTGAAATCATTGCGTGATCAAGTCAGCATGGTGTTGCAAAATAATGTGCTATTTACAGGAACGATCAAAGAAAATTTACGTTGGGGAAATGAAGATGCTACAGATGAAGATTTAATCAGAGTCTGTAAGATTGCGCAAGCGGATAGTTTTATCCAAGAATTTCCTGATAAATATGATACGTTGATTTCGCAAGGAGGAAATAACGTTTCTGGTGGACAAAAGCAACGTTTATGTATTGCCAGAGCCTTATTGAAGAAACCCAAAATTTTGATTTTAGATGATTCAACAAGTGCGGTTGATACTAAAACAGATCGGTTGATCCGTGAAGGAATGCGTCAAGAGATTCCAGGGACAACAACGTTTATCATCGGACAACGAGTGTCGTCTGTTCAAGATTCTGATCGGATCATTGTGATGGATAAAGGCTTGATCAATGAAATTGGAACGCATGATGAATTATTAGCGAATAATCAGATTTATCAAGAAGTTTATGAATCTCAAGCGAAAGGATTTGGTGAAGAGGATGCGTGATGAACAACAAGGAATTCGTAAAAATCAAAATCCTTTGAAAACGTTGAAACGCTTATTTGCCTACATGTTTAGACAAAATAAGTTTCTTCTGGTACTAGTGCTGCTACTCATTTTTTTAAGCACGTTTGCCAATGTTCGAGGTTCTTTATTTTTACAAGTAGTGATCGATGATTACATTACTCCGCTACTTGGACAAAGTAACCCCAATTTCTCTGGATTGTTAAAAGCAATCACAACGATGGCGCTGATTTATGTTGTTGGGATCATATCGAATCTATGCTCTAATTTGATCATGGTGCGGATCAGTGAAGGGACCCAAAAAACGATTCGAGATGAAATGTTTACCCATCTTGAAACCTTGCCGATTGGTTATTTTGATTCAAATTCTGATGGTGATATCATGAGTCATTTCACGAATGATACAGATACCTTACGGCAGATGATTTCTCAAAGTATTCCGAATTTAGTGATGGCCGTGGTTAGTTTTGTCAGTGTATTTATTGCGATGTTTACGATCAGTGTTCCCTTGACTTTGGTTGTGATTGTTTCTGTTTCGATCATGATCGTGACAATTCGGATGATTGCCGGACGTAGTAGCCGTTATTTTGGCAAACAACAAAGAGATCTCGGCAGTGTTAATGGTTATATTGAAGAAATCATGCATGGTCAAAAAGTAGTGAAAATATTTAATCATGAGCCACAAACGATCAAACAATTTAAAGAAATCAATGAAGAATTACGGCAAAGTGCGACTAAAGCGAATAAATACGCGAATAGTTTAATGCCGATCATGATGAACTTGCTAAATATACAGTATGTACTTTTAGCAGTTGTTGGCGGAATTTTTTCAGTATACGGTGTTTCAGGTCTAACCATTGGGATGATTGCGTCTTTTCTTCAATTAAGTCGTTCATTGAATATGCCGATCAGTCAAGTTTCTCAACAAATCAATTTTGTGATCATGGCTTTAGCAGGAGCCGATCGTATCTTTAGTTTAATTGATGAAAAACCAGAAGTAGATGATGGCTATGTAACATTGGTGAATGTAACGCGAGAAGCTGGAGATCTTGTTGAAAGTGAAGCGAGAACAGGAATCTGGGCTTGGAAGCATCCTCATGCAGACGGTACTGTCACCTATACTGAATTAACTGGAGATGTGCGGTTTGAAGATGTTTCTTTTGGTTACACAGAAAAAAATCGTGTCTTAAAAGATATCAATCTTTATGCAGAACCAGGACAAAAAGTCGCCTTTGTTGGGGCTACCGGGGCAGGTAAAACGACAATCACCAACTTGATCAATCGCTTTTATGATATTCAAGAAGGCAAAATTCGCTATGATGGAATCAATGTGAAAAAGATTAAAAAGAGCTCGTTGAGAAGGTCGTTAGGGATTGTTTTGCAGGACACTCATTTATTTACCGGAACGATTCGGGAAAATATTCGTTATGGTAAGCTAGATGCATCAGATAGTGATGTGATTAACGCAGCACAACTGGCCAATGCCGAGGATTTCATTAATAATCTACCGAATAAATACGATACGGTGATCACGGGTGATGGCGAAGGTTTGTCACAAGGGCAACGCCAGTTATTGTCTATCGCACGAGCAGCTATTGCAGATCCACCTGTTATGATTTTGGATGAAGCAACATCTAGTATTGATACTAGAACAGAAAAGCATGTGCAAGCTGGAATGGACCGTTTGATGAAAGGCAGAACCGTATTTGTTATCGCTCATCGCTTATCGACGATTCAAAATTCAGATGCGATTATGGTGATGGATCATGGCCGGATTATTGAACGGGGCAGTCATGAAGATTTACTTGAAGAAAAAGGCATTTACCATCAACTCTATACAGGCAAAGTAGAGCTTTCATAGCTTGAAAGTAGAAAATAAAAAAACACCAACTGTTAGAAAAATTCTAATAGTTGGTGTTTTCTTGATATAAACGTTTAAAATAATACGCCAAGAGAGATTCGAACTCCCGACCGCTCGCTTAGAAGGCGAGTGCTCTATCCAGCTGAGCTATTGGCGCAAAATGTTAACGCAACAGAATTTATTATAATGAACATACATAACAAAGTCAATCATAAATTAGAAATAACAACAAAAAAATTTGAAAAGAAGTTTATAGAAGAGAAAAGTCAAGTTTTCATTGACTCAGTATTCTTATTTTGATACAATATTAATGTTGTAATTGTGGACTCCACAGCTACAACCGCACAGAACAAGTTTTTAAGCATGACAATCTTGTTGTCACTTGGGATGGCGAGTCTAAGTCTAGAAGAAGGAGGTGCTGTATAGCATGTACGCAATTATCAAAACTGGTGGTAAACAAGTAAAAGTTGAGGTAGGTCAAGCAATTTACGTTGAAAAATTAGACGTAGAAGCTGGCGAAAAAGTTGTTTTTGACGAAGTTATCTTAGTGGGTGGCGAATCTACGAAAGTAGGAGCTCCAACTGTAGCAGGTGCAACTGTCGAAGGAACTGTAGAAAAACACGGCAAACAAAAGAAAGTCGTAACTTTCAAATACAAACCTAAAAAACACACTCACCGCAAACAAGGTCACCGTCAACCATATACAAAAGTTGTAATCAACGCAATCAACGCATAATTCTTTTAAGTTGCATAGGAAAGAGGCCTATCAATGATTAAAAGTTCTTTTAAGCGAAATGACGCAGGTCAAATCGTTTCTTTTGAAGTCTCAGGGCATGCAGAATCTGGTCCATATGGCAGTGATATCGTTTGTGCAGCTGTGTCTGCTTTAACGATCAGTACTGTCAATGGAATTGATGCGCTAGCTGGATTTGAACCGATTGTTGAAACTAACGAAGATGAAGGTGGTTACCTTTATGTTGAAATGATTTCAAATGCCAATCAGGAACAAACCAACATTGCCCAAATTCTCTTGGAAAATCTTTTATTAGGTTTACAAGCGATCGAGCAAGAAAGTCTTGAATTTATTCAAGTCAAAACCATAAATGAAAAATAGGAGGTGCAGACTATGTTATTAACTATGAATTTACAATTATTCGCCCACAAAAAAGGTGGAGGTTCTACTTCCAACGGACGTGATTCAGAATCTAAACGCCTAGGCGCTAAAAGTGCTGATGGACAAACTGTTACTGGTGGATCAATTTTATACCGTCAACGCGGAACTAAAATTTACCCAGGAGCAAACGTAGGTATCGGCGGAGACGACACTTTATTTGCTAAAGTTGACGGTGTAGTACGTTTCGAACGTAAAGGCCGCGACAAAAAACAAGTGTCTGTTTACCCAGTAGCTCAATAATAATTGAACTTAATAGCTCTATCTCTTGTTAAACAAGAGATAGAGCTTTTTTATTTCATATAAAAAATGCTTAAAATATAATCAAAAAGATATAACAGAACCATTGAACATTGAAATAAAGACATAAACCATCAGAATCACAATTAAAATCAGCGATAGTATAAGTGGGAAAACAGTTGCTCCTTTTTTCTTTTCCCAACTATAAGTCGCTTTTTTAGACCTACCACCAAAAATTGAAAATAATACTAAAATTAAAACTGCAATCAATACTATTTCCATAATAAGTCCTTGTTGTAAACGCATATCATTTATAAAAGTAAAACCTACATACATCATTTTTATTCTCCAATCATTTTAACTTTATTTTATCACAAAATAGCTGGAATAAATCAAGGATAATGGTTTTTAATAGATTGGAATAGTTCATTTGTTCTCTATTTCGTCTTCTTCAAAAATTATTTTTGGATTTTTCTCTAAAATTAAAAAAATTTAACTTACGAGAATTTTTTTTTTATGATAGCATAAACTCTGCTACAAAAATTAAAGGAGAGTGTTTTATGCCGCAAAACAAAAAAGAAGGATTATTTTTCACGACGATTGTCTGTTTTTCTATGGTGATTATAATGAGTGCTTACAATCTTTTATTACATGGTCAATTTTCGTTAAGTAATTTATTCGGTGGATTAGTGCCAGGATTTATCGTAGCATTTCTATTAGATGTTTTAGTCGTTTCATCACCTGCGAAGAAAATTGCGTTTGCTTTACCTGTTAATAAAGAGAAAAAAATCCATCTGATCATTGCTGTTTCTAGCTGTATGGTTTTAGGAATGGTCTTTTTTATGTCAATGTATGGTGTCCTTATGCAGTTTGGCTTTACAGAAAATTTCTTGAATTATTATCTTGGTGCGTTTGCTAAAAATTTGATTATGGCTTTACCTTTACAACTACTTGTAGTTGGACCGGTTTGTAGAATGATTTTAAGTGTAAGTCGCCAAAGTAATTGGTTACAAGAGAGCAATGAATTGAATGACTAAATTAATAAGTAGGACAGAATGGAACTTCGTTTTGTTCTGCTTTTTGAGTTTTAAAAGAAAAAATCAGAAGGAAAAGGGTATAATTTTCCAATAAAGCAATAATATTGTTATAATTAGTAGAATCTTGATCAATAGGAGGACCTCAGCAATGGAAATACATGAGAGAATTGTCAGGTTATTAAATTCAAGTACAGTATTTTTGATTTCAACAATTGATCAGCGTGATTTTCCAACGGTGATTACTGTTTCTGAACCGTTATGGAGAGAAGGGCTATTAAAGCTACAATTTTATTTGGATGGAAATGGTGAAACAGTTAAAAATATTCGATGTAATCCAAACGGCTCTGTCTGTTGCTATGAAGAAATTGAACATGAAAGCTTGCTTTTAAAAGGGAAATTTATAATTGAAGAGATTGAGTCATTAGACGAAATCGAACCCAAGTTGTCAGCATATCAGAAAGAATTGAATCATGTAAAACCTGTACTGGTCAATTTTGAAACATGGACAGCTAGGATACATATGGATAAAAAAACAAAAGACATTATCGTTTAAAGAATGAAAAAGAGCAGGTCTAACATAATAAGCTATATAGAGAGTTGAGAGGAGTAATAGCTCAACTCTTTTTCTATTGTTCCAGTGCAAGCGTCCTTCTTAAACAAATATAGAGGTTCTTCGCTTTTTCTTAATACATCTTCATACATTCTTCGCAGATTTTTATGTTTGAGTTAAGTTCTTTTGGGTATAGTTTTATCATCACTTAATAATAAAGCAAAGGGGGAATGGTCATGTACGCTGTAAAAGTATTACATGGATATATTGGTAAGGACGGGCAACGTACAAGGGATAAAAATCGTGTTCGAATCTTTCCAAATAAACATTATGCAGAAAAATTTGCCGATAAAATCGGCGGTCGAGTAAAAATACTTAGCTAAATGAAGACAATAACAGGAAACGAGTAGAGTTT